>JBGQLA010000352.1:0-5291 GCA_041499865.1 Deltaproteobacteria bacterium | reverse complement strand
GCTGCGGGACAGCCGGCGCGACCCCGCGCCGCGCTAGTCCCACGGCAGCGCGCGGACCCCCGCGGCGCTGCGGGACAGCCGGCGCGACCCCGCGCCGCGCTAGTCCCACGGCAGCGCGCGGACCCCCGCGGCGCTGCGGGACAGCCGGCGCGACCCCGCGCCGCGCTAGGTCAAAGCTCTCACTGCAACTGCTTGGCGCACGCTTCCGAGAGCTCACCCTGGTGCTGCTTCAGGCACTCCGCGATCCGGCCGCCGCCCGCCTTCACGTCCTTGCAGAACTTCTCCGCATCCCCGCGGCAGGCGCGTATCGCCTCCCGCATCTCTCCGCGGCGCTGGACGGTCCGCTCGAAGAAGTCGCGGCACCCAGGCGAAACCTCGTCCTTGTGCTGCTGCATGCACTTGTGGCGCTCGATGCCGGGTTTGGCGCCGGGGCAGAGCTTCTGCACATCCGCCTCGCAGGCCTCCGCGCCTTCGCGGAACCGCGCGATGTTTCCCTTGCAGGCCTGTGAGAGCTGGTCCTTGTGCTCCTTCAGGCAGGCCGCGATGCGGCCCTCTCCGGGCTGGACGCCGGCGCAGAGCTTCTTCGCGTCGTCCATGCACGGGTGCTGCGCCGCCTGCGCCAACAGGATCGCGAAAAGAATCGTCATGGATCCGCCTTGGCAAGCGACCGGATGGCCGCGGTGATCGACGGGAGCTGCGGAACCGAGGCCATCTCCAGCCCGTCCGCCAGCCCGATGCCGGGGACGTGGGCGCCGGCGAGCAGCCTCGGAGGCGCGACCAGCTCGTAGAACAGCTCCTCCACGGTGCGCCGGATGAGGTGCTCTCCGAAGTTGGTGATCTCCGTGTCCTCGTTCACGTACAGCACGCGGCCGGTGCGGCGGACGGATTCCGCGATCCGCTCCCAGTCGTACGGATGGAGCGAGCGCAGGTCGATCACTTCCGCGTCGATGCCTTCCTGCTGCGCCAGCGCTTCGGCGGCCCTGGCGCAGAGCGGGAGCGTCCGCCCGTAGCTGACCACGCTGACGTCGCGGCCCGCCCGCACCGTGCGGCCCTCGCCGAAGGGAACGAAGTGGTCGGGCGTGTCCGGCCATTGCGGCTTCCACGACGAGCGGTCGCCGAGCGGCGCGTCGATCATCTTCGACAGCGCGCGATCGTCGCCCGGCTCGCCGGGGATCTCCTCCCCCGGGAGCGAGCGCACCCGCATCAGCGCTTTGGGGACCAGAAAGAAAGAGGGGTTGGGATCGACGATGCAGGAGAGCAGCAGCCCGTACGCATCGCGCGGGGTGGAGGGCATCGCGATCCGGAACCCCGGGATGTGCGTCGCCTGGGTCTCGAAGGAATGCGAGTGGTAGATGCTGCCGCGGATGCCGGATCCAACCGGCGTCATGATGGTGATCGGGCAGTTCCACTCGCCGTTGGACGCCCAGTACTGCATGCCGGCGAGCTTCAGCAGGTCGATGGTGTTGAAGGCGTAGTCGCAGAACTGGATCTCGGCGACGTTGCGGCAGCCGGCGAGCCCGAGCCCGATGCTGGTGCCCACCACGCCCCGCTCGTCCAGCGGCGAGTTCCAGGCTGTCTTCAGCCCCTGGGTGGCGGTGAACGCGCCGCCCAGCGGGGGCCCCACGTCCTCGCCGAAGATGTCGGTGACGTCGTGGCGCTCCTCGCCCACGTGCAGGGCCATGCGGATGGCCTGGACCATGTTGCTCACGAGTCGCCCCGCACCAGGTCGCGCTCGCTGAACACGTTGTCTTGGATGGTCTTGCCGTCGGGCTGCAACTCCTCCTTCACCTGCTTGTGAAGGGCGAGCAGCTCGGCGTTGAACTGCGCGCGCATCGCCTCCATCTGCTGGCGCGTGAGCAGGCCCTTCTCCTCCAGGCGCCGCTCGAACCCGGTGATGCAGTCCGCCTCGTCGTTGATCCGGTTCGCGCCCGACGCGGAGCTGTGTCCGAAGAGCCGGCTGAGGACCGCCTCGAGCAGGAAGGGCTTGCGCTCGCTGCGCACGTAATCCATCGCCGCCGCGATCTCCCGGTAGCTGATCTCCGGATCGTTGCCGTCGATGGTCTTGCTCTCGATCCCGAAGGCCTTGCCGCGGTCGCTGATCCGCTTCTCGCCGTGCTGACCCTGGTAGCTGGTGGAGATGCCCCAGTGGTTGTTGGTGACGATGATCAGCACCGGCAGCGGGTTCGCCGGGCGCGACGACCAGATCAGGCAGGTGGAGAAGTCGCCCTCGGCGGTGCCGGCGTCGCCGCCGGTGACGACGGTGATCCCCCGGCCGCCGGCCCGCTTGTTCGCGATCGCGGTGCCCCCTGCCATCGAGTACTGCACCTCGATCGGGCTGGAGACCGGGACCACGTTCCACTTGCGGATCGCGTAATGCCCGACGAAGTTGCGCCCGCCGGAGTACGGGTCGGTGGCGGTGTTCTTCATCTGGCGCAGGGCATCGATCGGATCCGCGCCCATCGCCAGCAGGGTGCCGGAGTTGCGGTAGTGGAAGTGGCAGTAGTCGTACTGCGGGCCCTGTCCCTTGTGGATGAGGAGCCCGAGGGGAACGTTGAACGCCTCCTCGCCGGGGCCGCCGATCCAGAAGTACCCGTCTCCCTGCCTGTACATCTGGATCAGCCGCTCCTCGAGGGCGCGGGCCTTGACCATCAGGGTGTGCAGCTTCAAGAGCAGGTCGGGCGACAGCTCCGACGCCGGGGTGGACCGGACGGGCCGCAGGCTGGTCGTGCTCACGGGCGCGTCTCCTTTGCGGGCGGTTCTTTAGCGCAACCCGCCACCGAAGGCTATGCACGCCCGGGTTCGAGCTCCGCGACCGCCTGGTGCTCGCCATTCCCCTCGGCGGGAGCGCTTTCTCCCGCCGGTCCGGGCTCCGAGTCGCCCACCACCGCGCCGGGCGACGCTTCGGTGACCGGCAGCGGCGCCGGGATGGCTTCCTTCGGCGCGCCGACGATGTGCTGTCCCGCCTTGCTCGGCCGGGGCGCGCTGGTGGACGCCAGCACCGCGAGCTCGACGTAGCGATCGAGCTGCGTCCAGGCGAGGAACCGATCCAGCTCCGCGGCCGTCTGATCGCCCAGGTCCTTCGTCAGGGGCTGGTCGGCCCAGGCTTCCGCGTACGCGTCGTAGAGCTTCTGCACGAACTCCACCGCGCGGTTTGCCTCCTCGAGGACCTCGCGGTCCGCGCGCCAGGGGCCGGGGGAGCGGCGCGGCAGGGCCGCGCGGCGCAAGGTGGCGACATTGCGGCGGTACGACTGCGCTGCCTTGGCCAGGTTGGGCGCGGCGGCGAGGAGCTTCGCGCGCAGCTCGAGGCGCGGGCTGAGCGGCACGGCGGCTTCCGGCGCCGCGGGAGGCGGCTCGGGCTCCGGAATCGGCGCGGGCGCCGGCGGCGGTTCGGGGGCGGGATGCGGCTCGGGTTCCGGCGTGGGAATCGGCGCGGCTTCGGCGGATGCGGCTTGGGCGGGTTCCGCCGCCTGCGCGGGAGCTGCCGCCTGCCTGGGGGCGGGCGGCGGCTGCGACTTGTTCTTGTCGGCGACGGCAAGCTGCGCCAGCGCGAGAGGAAGATCGCGGAGGAAGCGCTGGAGATCGAAGCCCTGCCCTCCCTCGTAGAGGCGGGAGAGCGCCGCCGTCAGACGCTCCATCGCCCCGGAGCGGAGCTGCTCCATCACCCGCGGGAAGTCGAGAAACGCGCGGCGCTGCGTGTCCAGCTTCTGGTGCAGACGCTCCGCGAACGCGAGCGCGGAGACGGCCTGCTCGACGTCCCGCCGGACGGAGTCGCGCAGGGCCGCCCAGCCGCCGCCGCTCCCCCCACTGCCGCCAGCGCCTCCGCCGCCGCCGCCCGGCCTCTGCGGCTGCTGCCCCGCGGGCTGCCCTGTGCCCCTGCCCTTCTTGCGCGCCACGCGTCCTCCGGAACCGGAACGCCTCTTGAAGCGGAAACCGGCGACAGATGCAAGACCCTGCTTGTGCCGCGGCCCACATTTCGCTAACACCCGCCCATGCCGCAGCTCCGCCCGTATGCCCCGAAGGACTGGCCGCAGTTCATCGCGCTCGAACTGGAGACGCAGCTGGACGCGCTCGGCGACTCGACCGAGGAGGAGCGCGCCATCTTCCGCGAACGGTTCGCGGCGCTGCTCGACGTCAAGATGAGCTTTTCCCGGAACGGGTTCCGCCGCCCGGGCGCGCAGCTCTGGATCCTCGAGGGAGAGGACGGCCGCTACCTCGGGCACCTCTGGCTCTCGCAGCGCGACGACGCCCGCCACGGGACGCCGACCCTGCAAGTCACGACCCTCGGCGTGGTTCGCGACGCCCGGGGAAAGAACTACGGGCGCCTGTTGATGCAGAAGGCTGAGCAGGAGGCGAAGGATCGGGGCATCGAGGTGGTCGCGCTGGAGGTGGCCGGCAACAACCGGCGCGCGCGCGATCTCTTCAAGGACCTCGGGTACGAGACCGTCCGCCGCACCATGCAGAAGCGGCTGCGGGGACCCTGACGAGGCCGGCGCGGATCGTCATGCTGGGACACTCGAATCTCGCGCTGCGCGACTTCCTCGCGCTCCTGCGCGCGCACCGCATCGGCCTGGTCGCCGACGTCCGCAAGCTGCGAGGCTCGCGGGCGGTCCCCCACTTCGGCGAGGCCCGGCTGCGCGCCGCGCTGGACCGGGCGGGCATCGGCTACCTGCCCATTCCGGAGCTTGCGGGGCGGCGAGGCAAGAGCGCCGATCCGTCGCCGCGCCCGTGCTGGCAGAACCGCGGCTTCCGCAACTACGCGGACCACATGCGGACCGCCGGGTTCCGCGCCGGCGTGCGCAAGCTGCTCGCGGCCGCGCGGCGCACCCGGACCGCCGTGATCTGCGCGGAGGCGGTGCCCTGGCGTTGCCACCGCAGCCTGATCGCGGACTACCTGGTGGTGCAGAAGAGGCGCCGCGTGGACGAGCTGCTGGGCAAGCGCGCCCGGCCGCACCGGCTCACGGTCTGCGCGCGCGTCGTGCGCGGGAAGCTGACGTACGAGCTGCCCGGGCGCGCGGGCTGATGGAAATCGGGCCGGAGCAGCTCGCGGAAAAGCTGCGCCGCGGCGAGCGCGTCTGGCTGCTGGACGTCCGCCACGAATGGGAGCACCAGCTCGCGCGCCTGCCCGGCGAGGCGCTGATCCCGCTGCACGAGCTGCCCGCGCGTCTCGACGAAGTGCAGCCGCCGGAAGGGGCGGAGATCGTCTGCTACTGCCACCACGGCGTGCGCTCCTTGAGCGCCGCGGCCATCCTCCGGCAGGCGGGGTTCGGGAACGCTCTCTCGCTGGCCGGAGG
>JBGQLA010000351.1:0-5344 GCA_041499865.1 Deltaproteobacteria bacterium | reverse complement strand
TTCGACCTCGCCGCAACCATGGCGCTCCGCGATCCCGCCACCGTCCGCGAGAGCGAGCGGGGAGCGGCGGAACCGTGGGCGAAGCTCTGGTCCACCTGGGCGCCGGCGGCGTTCCTCTCCGCCTGGCTGGAGGGGGCGAAGGGCTCGCCGTTCCTGCCCGCCTCGCGCGCGGAGCTGACCATGCTCCTGCACACGCACGTGATGGAGAAGGCGCTCGACGATCTGGGAGCGGAGCTGGGCCGCCGCGACGACTGGGCCCTGGCTGCGCTGCGCGCGCTGCTCGATCTACTGGGCTGAGGCGAGCTGGGCGCCCGCGCAGGAGAGCGTGCCCAGGTTGACGGACGGGCCGGCGTCCTCCGGCACCACCAGGTCGAACCGGCAGGTCCCCTCGCGGAACTCGACCTGCGCCAGGTGCTTGCCGACCGCGAGGTCGCCGAACCAGAACTGGCCCTCGCCGCCGAGCGGGGACTTCAGACCTGCGTCCACGGTCAGCTCTCCGAACGCGGGCACCGCGGAACGGCCTCCCAGATCCACGCGCACCGCGCCCTTCACGCTGGTGACCCGCTGGACGTCGAACCGCACCAGCGCGCCGCCGCGCAGAGGCGTGGCCACCACCTGCTCGACCGCGCCCAGCTGGTAGTCGATGGGAATGTCGGCATCCCCGATGCGCAGGCGGTTGCCGTAGTAGGGCTGCAGGGAGGGGATGAGCAGGTTTCCGCTGCCGTTGGTGCGCCCGATCTCCTGGTTGTTCAGGTACCCGCGCACGCCCTCGACGCCGGGGACCTGCATCAGCGCGAACCCTTCCTGCACCGGCCGGCTGGCCATCAAGTTGCCGTCGATCAGCACCAGCGCGCCCGCCGCGGTGGCGCTGCCGCCGTTGCTGCCCCCGATCCGATCGTAGTTCCCGAGGTAGGTGCCGTACGCGCCCTGGTATTGCACCTGGCCGAGGCCGGACGCCGCCTGGTCGCGATCGAGCGTCGAGCGGAGCTGGTAGCCCCACCCTTCGCCAAGCGGCAGGGACTTCTGGACGCCGGCGCTCGCGGAGCCCGCGTTGGTGCCGCCGCTGCCGCCGATGTCGCCCGTGACGCCGGCGCCGAAGCTGTACATGAGGGTCGCGAACCCCAGCCACTCCGGCTGTGTGCCCGCGCTGCGCAAGCGCGAGGCGCTGAGCGAGAACGAGAGATCGTTCGTGAGGTGGATGTCCCCGCGCAAGGTCAGCGCGGACGAGACGCCGGCGTCGCGCATGGCGTTGAGCTGTCCCTCGAGCGTGAGGTTGACGCGGGCGACCACCGGCGCGCCGACGGCGCCGCGCAGCTGCAGCAGGGCGCGGTCGTTCGCTGCCGGCAGCGAAAGATTCGCGTAGCGCGCGCTCATCGCGCTCACCGAGCCGCCCACGGAGAGGCGGCGGATGAAGAGCGCGTAGGAGATCGAGCCCGCCCCGCCGAAGTCGTTGCCGTCGGCGCTGGCCGCGGCGTCGATGTCGAGCTCGCCCTTCGGCAGCGCCAGGGCGAGGGTCGGCCCGCCGCTGGCGAGCAGCGAGGTGCCGCCGGCGCGCTGGAGCGCGGACTCGAAGCGGTAGCCCGCCGTCATCCAGCCGCCCACTCCGACGCGGTGGCGGGCGAGCAGCTGGGGTGGGCCGTAGTGGAGGGACTCCTCGCCGAAGCCGAGGCGGCGGAAGCCGAGATGGTAGCCGTACTCGCTGACGCCGTCGGCGAGCACCCCCGCCGCCGCGTAGTACGGCGAGGCGAGCTCCTGCGTGCGCCCGAAGGCGTCGCGCACGACGTAGCTGACCTCGCCGACGCCGCTGCCCACGGGAAGGTTGCGCACCTCGAACGGTCCGGGAGCGATCTGCTCGTGGCGGAGCAGCGCGCCGTTGACGTAGACGTCGAGCGTGGAGGGCGAGAGGATCGCGCCGGACAGCCTCGGCAGCGGCTGGCGGACGAAGTACGGGTCGAGCGAGAACTCGCGGGTGACGCTGACGCCTGAGAGCTGCGCGGTGCCCCCGAGGACGGAGGAGAGCCCGATGGTGTCTCCGAGCTGGATGCGCCGCATCGCCGCGGGATCGTCGACCACCACATACGACAGCCCGCGGACGAACCGGTGGTCGGGCAGGACGGTGAAGCCGCTGAAGGCGAGGTTGCCGCCGAGGCTCGCGCCGAGCTCGCCGGCGCCGCTGAACGTCCCGCGGCCATCGGCGGTCGCCGAGTAGTTGAGGAAGCCGCTGGTGTCGCGGTGCAGGACCATCCCCTGCGGCCGCAGCACCGGCCGGAGATCGATGGCAGTCGCCTCCAGCAGCGACGTCCGGGCGACGACGCGCAGCGCCAGCGCCTCCCGATCGAAGCGGAACTGGATCTCCGGGGCGAGCGAGCGGAGCGAGACGTACTCGCGCCCGTCGTGCAGCTCGCGGGTGCCGCCCAGACCGCGAAGCCCGCCCTGCGTCAGGTCCTCGATCGCCACCAGCGCGTCGTCGGGGGTGTCGGCGCCGCGCAGGTACACCAGCACCGCGTCGCGCGAGACGTCGTTGACGAACAGCTCCAGGTACGCGCGCTGATCGAGGCCCGGTTGGGCCCACAGCGCCGGCGCGCACAGCAGGAGGAGCGCCGCCGCGCGCGCGCGCATCGCCTCAGGACCCGCAGGCCCCGCCCGGCGTCTCGAGCGGCTCCTGGAGGACCTGCTCCTTGTCGGTCTTCACCGAAACGACCAGCTTGCGCACCCGGGCGCAGGCGTCCTTCGGGACCTCCACCTCGTAGCGCTTGTGGCCGCCGGCGAGCACGTACCAGCCCTGGGCCTGCTTCTCGAAGACCTTCGTCCCGCCCTGGGCAAAGCCTTCCAGGCGGACGCTTTCCACCCGCAGGTGCACATTGCCCGTGTTCTGCACGTCGACGGACGCGCCCGCCTTGGCGAGCGAAACCGGTGAAACCCGGACGTCCTCCAGCGCTTTCACCGGCGCGAGGAAGACGGGGATTCCCACGCGCGTGAGCACGCGCACGGTGGAGCGCGCCTGCGGCTTTTCCGGCGCCGGCAGCTCCTCGAGGAACACGCGGTACGTCTTCTCGATGGGCCCGAAGGGGACCACCGCGCCGAGCCGCAGGCTGCGCGTCTCTCCGGCCTTCAGCTCGAGGACGGTGGGGAAGACCACGATGTCCTCGGTGGGCGCGAGCTTCATCCCGCTGCGGGAGTCCTCGTCCCAGGCCATGGCGGAGACCTGGTAGCGCGCGTCGTCCGGCCCCTCGTTGCGCAGGGTGAGCAGCGACTTCGAGGCTTCCGGGGAGAGCCACACCTGCACCGGCGAGATGTTCAGGCCGGAAGCGCGCGCGCGCCCGGCCCCGCAGAGGAGGCCGAGCGCGAGCGCGAGATGCCGTCCGGTGATCACTTAGAAGTTGACCGTCGCGGTCACGCTGTCGGTGTACGCGCCGACCGCCACGTCCTGGCCCGAGAGCACCGCGCCGAAGATGGTGATGGTCTGCGCGGCCACACTGGGGACCGGGGGAGAGAAGGTGGTGGTGCTGGAGGTGCCGTCGCCCCACAGCGCCGCCGTCGGGCTCGCGGTGCTGGAATCGCCCGCGCCGCTCGGCACGTACAGGTCATAGGACAGGTAGTTGCCGGCCGCCGGCGAGGTGGTGCCGTTGTTCATCGCCCGCTTGCCGCCGAGTCCCTGCCCGAAGTTCGCGTTGCCCAGGGAGAGCGAGATCGCGGGCGTGGCGTTGCGCGTGCAGGTCAGGGTGAAGCTGGTGCTTCCGGCCAGGTTGGCGCTCGCGTTCGTCACCACCGGGTCGTACGAGCCGAACGCCAGGTCGCCGACGTTGCTCATCACGCACTTGGCGGCCACGTTGGCGGTGGCGTTGAAGGTCTTGTTCACGCTGCCTGCGGCGAACGCCGGAGCGTCCGCGAGCAGCAAGGCGGTCGCCGCCACTGCGGCCAGCATCGGGATCGACTTGCGGTTCATGTTCCCCTCCAGGTTTTGCAGGTCAGAAGTTCACCGTGGCAGTCACGGTGTCGGTGTAGCTGCCGACGGCGACGTCCTGACCCGCAATTGCGGCGCCGTCCATGTTGAAGGCTCGGGCCGCCTTGCTGATGGGCGCGGACGGCACGTAGGGAGCGGCGGTGGTCCACGGCGTGGCGGTGCCGGGCCAGTAGATGTCGTAGCCGAGATAGTTGCCGGTGGCGCCGAGGCGCATCGCCCGCGGGCCCGCCGAGCCGAGGCCGGCGTAGAGGCCGTTGTTCAGCCCGATGCTCGGCGCGGAGCCCTTGGTGCAGGCGATGGTCACCGTGCCCGTCGCCAGCGCGTTCGCGCCCGCGTTCGCGGAGACCGGGTCGTAGGTGAAGCTGATCCCGGTGGTGCTGATGGTGCAGTTGGCCACCACGTTCCCGGTCACGGTGAACGAGCTGGTTGCGGTGGCGGCGCGGACCTCCGGCGAGGCGGCGAGGAGAGCGAGCGCGACCGCGGCGCAGGCGGTCCGTGCGTTTCGAATCAGGTCCCGGTTCGTCATTGGCTCACCTGCTGGCTGGTAGGGCCAGATTACGAGCCGGGCAGGCGAGCGTCAAGCGTTCGACTATCGAAAATTACAGATAAAACGTAGAGATAGGTCGAGAGAAGTGATCGCTTGCACGGGCACGTAGGTAATTTGCGCACACTCCTCCAGCCCGGCCCATGTGTTTGGAATGTTTTTGTGGTGCTTGAACCGTGGCTGGAGCAGGATCAGGTGCGTGAAGCGCGTCTTTCTCGCCGCCGCAATCGCGCTTGCCGCAGCGACGGCGGCGGAAGCGGCGCCGAGTTGCAAGAACCTGAGCGTCACCGCGCTGGCGTTCGGCAACTACGACGTGTACGGCGCCGCGCCCACCGATTCCGCCGGCACCATCAGCTACAGCTGCCCGCCGCCCACCACCCCGACCGTCACCATCGACGCCGGCCTGGCGTTCGGAAACGGCACCCGTCGGATGACCCTCGCGGGCGGGGGTGACTGGCTCGCCTACGAGATCTTCGTCGACGCCGCGCGCTCCGTCGTCTGGTCCTCCACCCCGGTAGGAGTGCCCGCCGGCAACGGCGTCTCCGTCCCGTACTACGCGCGCGCCTTCGCCCTGCAGGACGTCTCGATGGGCAGCTACAGCGATACCCTGATCGTCACCTTCAACTTCTGACCGATCCCAGGAAGGCCGCCGTCTCCGGCAGCAGGCGCTCGCGCAGCGCCACGTCCGCGCGCAGCCGCTCCAGCGTCTGCGCCACCGCCTGGCGCGCGGCGGAGAGCTCGTGGGCGCCGAGGAACTTCTCCACCTCGTCGAGGTGCCTCCGCTCCGGCAGGCTCCCCAGCGCCTCCACCAGCCGGCGGAGGATCATCGGGGAGTC
>JBGQLA010000350.1:0-5348 GCA_041499865.1 Deltaproteobacteria bacterium | reverse complement strand
GCGGCGACCTAAGCAGCGAGCGGCAACTCTATCGTGAACGTCGTCCCGCGGCCGACGACGCTCTCGACGCGAATCGCACCGCCGAGGCGGGTCACGATGTCCTGGCTGATCGCCAGCCCGAGTCCGGTGCCCACGCCTGCGGGCTTGGTGGTGAAGAACGGATCGAAGATGCGCGGCAGCGCATGCGGGGCGATGCCTGCGCCGGTGTCGCTGACCCTGGCGAGGGCCCGTTCGCCCGCCACGGTGGTGACCACGTGGACCCGGTTGCCCTGCGGGTCTCCGGGCGCGATGGCGTGCGCGGCGTTCACCAACAGGTTCAGGAAGACCTGCGAGATCTCCGTCAGCTGGCCCGCCACGAACGGGATCTGGCCCAGCTCGGTGACCACGGTGGCGCGGTGCTTGAGCTCATGCTGCGCCATCCGCAGCGCCATCCGCACCGCGTCGTTCACGTCGAACGCGCCCGTCCTGCCGTCGTTGGCGCGGGCGAAGATCCGCAGGTCGCGCACGATCGTCGCCGCCCGCTGCGAGCCTTCGAGAGCGTCGGCCACTCCAGCGCGCAGCGCCCGGGCGCGCGGCCCGTCCTCCAGCCCCGCCAGATCCACCTTGGCCTGCTCCAGATTCGCCTGGACGTAGGAAAGGGGGGTGGACAGCTCGTGGAGGATGCCGGCGGCGAGCACGCCCACCGTGGACAGCTTCTCCGCCTGCACGAGCTCGCGCTCCATCCGCTTCCTCTCGCTCAGGTCGCGACAGATGAGCTGGAGGAACCGGCCGGCGCCATGGACGATCTCGCTGGCCGAGACGTCGATCGGGAGACGGAGGCCACCCGGGCTTCCCAGGTCGATCTCGGAGAGGGTCCCTTCGCCGGTGCCCGCGATGCGGGCGACGAATTCGCGGCCCCTCTCCCTCTGGTCCTCCGGATGCAGGTCGAGGAAGGAGCGAAGGAGGAGGTCGGGTAGAGGGCAGCGCACCAACTCGCATGCCTTGCGGTTGGCGTCGAGGATCTCGAAGGTAACCGGGTCCACCGCGAAGATGGCGTCGTTTGCGGAATCGATCGAACGCCGATACCGCTCTTCCGAATCGCGCAACCCCTGCAGCGTGGTGCGCAAGGCGCCGCGCATCGCCTCGAACGTCCGGGAGAGGTCTCCCAGTTCGCCCGGCGCCCGATCCGGCAGCGCCCGTGAGAAGTCGCCCTCCGGGACTCCGCGGGCGGCGTCGGTCAGCACCTCGAGCGGCCTCACCAACCTGCCGAGCACGAGCAAGGAGAAGAGGAGTGCCGCGGCGCCCAGCACGAGCCCGGTGAACAGGAGCCGTAGCTTCAAGGCCTGGACCGATGCGAACGCCTCGCGGTCATCCTGGGCGATCAGGATCGACCAGGGAACATCCCGGAGCCCGGCCCTGGCCGCGAGCCAGCGGGTCCCGTCGGCGGCCACCATTCCGGTGGTACCCGGCGAAGGCAGCTTTGGCCTGGGCGAGCGCCCGAGCAACACCTGCGCGCCCGGGCTGGCCAGCAGCGTCTGGTCCTCGTCATCGAGAACGGCGACCACCTCCGCGGAGCCGAAGCGCGGATCGTCGAGGAACCCGGCCGGCTTGGTGGCGCCGAGCCCGATCTCGCCCAGAAGCGCCCCCACGGGCCTGCCCGTGAGATCGACGATGGGCTGCACCAGCACTGCCGAAGGGCCCGGCCGCCAGGGCAGGGGCTGCCGCGAGATCTGCGGCTTCGCCTCTGCGAGCGCGCGCCGCAACCCGGCGTGGTCCAGCTGGAGGCGGGCCGCCACCCGCTCCGCGTCGTACGGCTCGGTCCAGAGCAAGGCCGATCGCCGGTCGACCATCGCCACCGGACCCGAGAAGGTCTCGGAGCGGAAGAAGAGATAGTGCAGCGTCTCGCGCTGCGGAATCGCGGCCCCCGGGGCGAGGGAGTCTGCGCGGCTGGACGCGAGCCAGAGCGCGAGGCCGGGCTGTTCGGCCACTGCGCCGAGCCGCTCGCGCCCCACCGCCAGGAGCCCGTCGAAGCGCTGCGCGAGGGCCCGCGCCTCCTCGAAGCGCTGCGCTGCCACTCGCGCCGCGGTCTCCCGCAGGGCGGATACCGCCGCCCAGGCGTAGGTGACCTCGACTGCGATGACGAAGGCGAGGAGGAGGACCGCCCCTTCCGTGCGGAGGCTGCGGAACCAGCGCGTGCTCATGGGCGCTGCGGCGAGAGGATCCACTCGACGTCGGTCCTGCCCTCCGCCGGCACCTCGACGTCTTTCCTCGACTCGCTTTCGCGAGGCCTCCAGAGCACGAGGCGGTGGCGTCCCGGAGGCAGGCCGAGGGAGAAGCGCCCGTCTTCATCGACGGCGGCGAAGAAAGGGTTCCGAAGCACCAGGATCCACGCAACCATCTCCAGATGTACGTTGCAAAGGATCACATGTGCGCCGGGCGCCCGAAAGAGGAACGATCGTGCGCCTCCGCCGAAGGTGCCGAGATCGAAGGCCGGCGGCGAGGGGGAGAAGACGTTGTGGGCGGTCGCGTCCTGGTTCACGAAATCGACCGTCGTCCCCTGCAGCACGGGCAACACCTGGGGGGAGAAACGCAGATGCAGCTGCTTCATGGTCGCGCGCGTCTGCTGGGGCGCCGTCTCGTCCGGCAGGTCTTCCGCGTAGACCACCGCGGGAACGGGGCGCTCGCCGACGATGCGTCCCCGCGCTTCCCCCTGTGCCCGCGCGCCGGCCGCGACCGCGAACAGCAAGGCAGCGGACGCGCCCCTAGAAGGCCAGGAACAGCGAGGCGACCGATTCGGTGCTGTCCGCATGGGGTATCCCGACGATCAGGTCCAGGGTCACGGCCGCGTTCTGCTGCAGCGCTGCCCGCAAAGTGGCGATCAATCTGCGCTCGGCGGCGCTTCCCGAGGTCCAGCCTGCCTCGTAGCGGCCGATGGCCATCAGCCAGGGAAGAGGCCGGACGCTCGCGCCGGCAAGGTACGCCCAGGCCTCGGCCTCGGCCGCGGCATCGGCCTGCCGATCGCCGCCAGCCCAGGCGCTGGCGAACGCCTCGATGTTGCCGGCCCGCAAGTCCAGGTCCGCGCCTGCGCGCCAGGCACGCGGGCGGGACTGCGGTCCGCCGAGGGTCGCCTGGTAGAGGAACCCGCCGACGCGGAGGGAGGTCTCCTCGAGCGGAGCGACGGCCGGAGCGAGCCGCCCCGGTTCTCCGCTCTGATCGCCGGCCGCTGCGACGCCGCCGAACTTGTACGAAACGCGCGCATATCCGTCGGCCGCCAATCCGCCCTGGGCATTCCGCGCGGCGAGCCCCAGCGCGAACTGCAGCCCCCGCAGCGCCCCCGGATCCGACCCGGCTCCGAAGATCTCGAGCGCGGTCCGGGACGCGCTCAACGCGAGACCCGCCGGACCGGCCGACTCGAACGGCAGGTATCCCTCGTAACTCAGCTTGTGCGTGTAGCGCGAGAAGGGCACGGCCGCGGACTCCAGGTATCCCGCGCGGACGTTCAGCCAGGGACCCGCGAGCCGATCGAACGACAGCCACATCCGCTCGATCGCGGCGCCGCGAGGCCCGAACCCCCCTGCCGCGAACCAGGAGGCGCGCCGCCCGAGGTTGCCGGCGCTCAGCAAGCCCAGCACCAGCGTCGTCTCCTCGGTGGTGATCTTCCCGCGCTCCGCCTCCACGGCGGCGTAGACGAGGCCGGCGAACGGCGGAGTGTCCGGGACGGTGCCGGGAAGGAACGCATTGGGAAATAGCGTCTCCCACTCCGGGGCGCCGAGTTGGACGTCGGCTTCCTGGCGGCTGCGCTCGCCCGAGGGTATCCGGAAACCGTTGGCCCGAAAGGCCAGACCGAAGGAATTGAGCTGGGGAGGAAGGACGTGGCAGGTCGTGCACGCGGTCCGGTACCGCCGCGCGAATGCCGGGATGGCCAGCGCGCGACCTCCGGTTGCGCAGATCAGGATCACGAGCCCGATCTCTCGCTTCGACAGGAGCGCCCCCTTTTTCCGACCTCACCCCGGTTCTAGCCCGGCGCAACGGAGGGACCAAAATAATGGATTGATCGGGTAGCATCCGCCTCATTCCCGCGGAGGAATCGATGCGGATCCAGATTGCGGCCGCGATCATCCTGGCCTCCCTCTCCTGCGGCGGCGGTGCAACCGGAGGATCGGCGACGCTCGAGGGAGCGATCCGCGGGCAGTCGTTCGTTCCGCGCGACGCCACCGCCGGCATCCTGTCCTTTGGCGCGAACGGCGTGCCGGGACGCGCAGCGGTGATGGGCATCACCACCACGGCGGTGCTCTGCTCGCTCCTTCCCCTCGAATCCCTAGATGATCCGCAGCGAGCTTGATCCCCTGCGCGGCACCTTCCCTCCAACGCGCGGTGTCGCCGTGACATCGGGCACTGGTTCCGGCTAGCGTGGAGCCCATACCGTTGCTCGAGCGCGAGGAGCCGCTCGCATCGCTCGAGAAGGACTGGGCGGAAGCGCAAAAGGGGCACGGTGTCCTCGTGACGCAATGTCCACTCCCCGGCCCCTCGGTCCGCTCGATCGGCTGCTCGTGGCACTCAGCTGACGCAAGGGAGACAACACCATGAACAAAGTGACGCCGTTCCTGATGTTCAACGACCAGCTCGAAGCGGCCCTGGAGTTCTACACAGCCACGTTTCCGGACTCCAAAGTCAAGAGCGTCGCCCGCGCTGGCAAGGATGGTCCCATCACCTCCGCCGAATTCGTCATCGGAGGGCAGTCCTTCATGGGCTACAACGGCGGGCCCCACTTCGCCTTTTCCGAAGGCTTCTCGCTCTTCGTCGACTGCAAGGACCAGCGGGAGGTCGACGAGTACTGGGACAAGCTCGTCCGGGCCGGCGCAAGGCCGACCCAATGCGGCTGGATCACGGACCCATTCGGCCTCTCCTGGCAGATCGTCCCCAGGCGGTTCGTCGAGCTCATCCGCGACAAGGATCCGAAGAAGGTGAAGGCGGTGATCGAAGCCATGATGAAGATGGTGAAGCTCGACGTCGCGGAGCTCGAGCGGGCGTATGCCGACGCCCGAGAGTGAAGGCCTGATCACTCCGGCCAGGGTGTGGTGACCCGCACCCGCACCTCGGGCTGGATGCGGAGCGCGCCGAGAATCGCCGTATACGGGCGAATCCCGAAGTCCGGCTGGTGGATCGCGGTCTCGATCACCGCACGATCGGCTTCGCGCCGGGGCTTGAGGGTGAGCGGCCGATCGCGGCCGCGGATGGTCAACGAGCCGTCGATCCCGGGTTCGGCGCCCGGCGGAATGGGCCCGGAACGAAACACGACGAACGGATGCCTGCGCGCGTCGAGCACGTCACGGGCGATCGTCGCCTCGATCTCGCGGCGGTCCCGGTCG
>JBGQLA010000349.1:0-5367 GCA_041499865.1 Deltaproteobacteria bacterium | reverse complement strand
GGCTCGACGAGCTTCCACCCGGGCATCTCGGTCACGCACTGCCCCACGACTCAACGACGATGGCGCACCTCCGTGCGGGTCACCTCCGGCAATCCGCCCGCCACCTGCCTCACCGGCGCCCGCTCGCTACTCGCGAAGCGAACGCCGCCAGCAAGCGCGCCAACTCCGCGGCCCGCTTCGCGTCCGGGTGGTCGTCCAGGGACTGCTTCAGCCGGGCGAGCACGGTGCGGAGGTTCTGCCATTGTTTCGCTTCCGCATGCAGGCCGAGCACCGTTCTGGCCGCCAGCGGGAAGGTGGTCGCCCTGCGGCTGGTCTGCAACCGCACGAGCCGTTCCTCCATCTCCGCGAGGAGCTCGTCCGCCTGCGCCTCCCGACCCGTCCGCCGGTAGTGCCTCACCAGGATACGCCACGCGTGCCAGTACTCGGCTTGCAGGCCCTGAAGTGTGCGTTGCTGCTCGTCGGCGGTGTACCAGTCGAAGAGCCGGATCCGCAGCGCCCTCCATTCATCCTGCAGCAACGCCTGGTGGACCTGCGCGGGAATCGCTTCCTCCTGCTGCGGGGATAGCCTCGTTTCCTGGAGCCGTGCGAAGAACGTGCTGTGCGGGGGTAGAGGCGTGGGACGGCGCGCGACCGCGCTCTTCGGGCACGCGGCGGCGAACTTGCGGCGCTCAACGGCCTCCTTCCGCCGATCGCGAAAGGCGTTGCTGCCGTAGATCTCCGCCAGCGTGCGGTAAGCCGGCGCAAAGTCCGGATCGAGGGCGAGCACCTGCTCCATGATCGCGATCGCTCGCCTCGTCCCCCTGCCCTCGAAGGCCCGGCCCGAGAGATAGAGGTAGAGCGGGTCGCCGGCATGCTTTGCCTCCAGCTGGAGGTATTCCTCGAGCATCTCCTTCAAGTGACCTTCGATTCCGTGGTCGAAGATCGCGTCCTGGTACCGGAGGTGGACGAAGAGGTCGCGCTCGAACCGGTCCCGCAAGGCGTGCAGCGGGGCCATCCGCTCCTCGTAGGGAGTGTCCTCGCGCACTGCCGCCAGGGCTTCGCCGATGGCGCGCTCGACCTCCGCTGTGGGCTCGCAGAGGTCTTGCGCGGACAGCGACGGCCCAGCCGCGAGGAGTACCAGGCAAGCGAGCCGGGAACCGGATGAGCTCATCCGCATGCCTCCGCGCCGAGGACCGCGAGGAGCTGACGCCCCCCGCGGTCCCGGCAGGATCAGTTCGCTACAAGGACCGCAGGAAGTTCAGGATGTCCTGCTGGTCGCCCTCGCCGAGGTTGTTGAATTTCGAGACGGTGGTGTTCGCCTCGGAATCGCAGGCAACGCCGTCGCTGGTGAAGTCCTGGTTCCAGCCGCAGTTTCGGTTGCGGCTGAAGTGCTCGTTGATCGCCTTGAGCAAACCGCCGTTGTCGGGGCCAGCCCGGCCGTCGTGGAGGAAGAAGACGCGCTGGCCGACGCCCCAGAGCGGCGCGGTGCGGAACTGATCGGGTCCCGCTCCGCCCTGGTTGATGAAGTCGGCCAGGCCCCGTCCCATGTGATGCAGCGCGAAGTCGCTGAACGGGTGATAGGTCACGCCGCTCTGGCCGGTGAAGATCGACGGGTTGGTGACCAGCGTCGGTGAATGGCAGAGCGCGCATCCGATCGCGCCGAAGAGTCTCTTCCCGTTCAGCTCGGACCCGCTGTCGGTCGTCGACTCCGGCGGCGCGAGCAGCCGCATGAAGTTGGCGAAACTGACGGTGTCGCTCGACATCTCCGTCACCGACCCGGTCAACGACCCCGCCTCGCTGTAGAGGTGGCTGTGGTCTTCCGGAGTGGGATTCGCGAAGCAGCCTGCCGACGCGGAGCGCTCCTGGGTGAACGCTTCGTTGCTGACCCCTTGCTCCACGTTGTAGGCCTCACCGGCGAAGATGAGCAGGGACTTGTTCTGCGCCTTCCAGCCGAAGCGGGTGATGGTTCCGTCGTTGCCGTTGGTGTTGAACTCGCCGCCGATGCCCAAGCTCCTCCGGTCCTGGGCCGTGCTGGCCAGGTTCACCCGCAGCGTGTGATCGGTGGTGTTCTCGACCAGCCCGAGCCCGAAGGTGGGCGTCGGGATGCGGAAGATGACATTGTTCTGGTCGAGTTGACCCGCGAAGTCGGGCTGCGCCCGGTTGCAGGTCAGCGGCGCGTCGATCCGGCCGGCGATGGTGAACAGCCCGTGCACGCCGCCGTCGAGGGTCCCGTCGGGATTGCGGATGAAGCGTGCCTCCCGCACCGGGCCGTCCGCCCTGATGAATGACGGCGTCACCTGCTCCCTGCCCGGAATCCGGTCCAGAGCCGCGAAGGTGATCTGCGGATTCACCGTCTGCACCTGTCCGAGCCTGGGATGCGGGCTGCTCCCGCCGACCGCTGGCTGCGCGTGGCAGGACGCGCAGCCGTTGGCGTTGAAGGTCGGCCCGAGGCCGCTTGACTCTTCACCGGCCACGGCCCCCGAGACCGAAACCACTTCCTGGAAGACAACCCGCGCTTCCTGGAAGAAGTTGATCTCGTCGGCGGACAAACCCTTCAGCGGGCCTCCTGCTCCCGCAGCACCCCCGCGCGGCCCGGGGTCGCGCGCCTGATCGGTGGAGAAGCTGGAAACGTTCTGAGCCGGTGCCCTGGTGGCGACAAACATGCAGAGCGCGAAGAGATACGACCGTGTTCCTATTGCTGAGCACGTACGCATGGGACAGCCCTCCGTCCCCCCTTGTGCAGAGCAAATGGCGGTCTCCTGCACGGCGCAGGCGGCTCGGCCGCGCCGGTGCTTACCGCGGCTTTTGCAAACGTGTCAAACGTCCGATAACCGACTGGACGCGTCATTTTGGAATCTTCCGCTAATCACTCACGCGCCCCGTTTTTCGCAGGGGAATGGCATTTTTCAGAGGAGACGCAAGAGGAGCTGACCATCGACGTCGCAAGCAACCTGATGGACGCGCGAGATTGCAGCATTCTCTCCTCGAGGGAGGTGGCATTTTGCGAACGACATGTGGGTAATTGTGCTTCGACCGGTGATCGCAAATCGATATTTGCGAAGAGAACGGCATTTTGAAAGCGGAGCAGGGAACGCAGGCGCCCGACCGCTGAATTAGCGATGGGGTATTCAGCGGACTTTTTCAACCCTGCAATCCGGTTTGCACTCTTGCAAACGGGCTCGCAGCTTCATCCCGCGGGCGGGGCGCGTCATCGAGCGTCGATGCCCTCGAGCGCCGAGTAGACCAGCGTGCGCAGCTCGCGGCGGATGGGATACGCCGTGGACGGCATGAGCTGGGTCATGAAGATGGCGATGAGATCCTCGGCGGGATCGATCCAGAACGCCGTCGACGCCATCCCACCCCAGGAGAACTCGCCGCGCGACCCGGGGATCAGCGTGCGGGCCGGATCGAGCGTGACGGCAAAGCCGAGGCCGAACCCGATCCCGTTGTACGTCGCTTCGCTGAACAGCGATCGCGACAGCGCCGGCAGATCCTTTCCATCCGGCAGGTGGTTCATCGTCATCAGCTCGACCGTCTTGCGGCCCAGGAGACGGACGCCATCGAGCGAGCCGCCGTTCAGGAGCATGCGGCAGAAGCGCAGGTAGTCGGCGGCTGTCGAAACAAGGCCGCCTCCGCCGGAGAACGCCGTCGGCGGCTCGAGGAACGGGCTCTTCGCGGGGTCGTCCTGGAGCTTCATGCCGCCGGCCGGGGTCGCGACGTAGCACGCGGCGAGGCGCTGCTCGCTCCCGCGGCGAACGTGGAAGTCGGTGTCGTTCATCCCCAGCGGGCCGAGCACCCGCGAGCGCAGGAACTCCGGGAACGCGATGCCAGACAGCTTGCCGACCAGGTAACCCAGCACGTCCGTCGACACCGAGTAGTTCCAGGCGGTGCCCGGCGAGAACTCGAGCGGCACCGCGGCGAGCTTCTGGATCATGTCGTCCAGCGTCCCTTGCCTCTCGCCCTCACCGATCTCGAGCTTGCGATAGGCCGCATCGACGTTCGACGACTGCTGGAAGCCATAGGTGAGGCCGCTGGTGTGCCGGAGCAGGTCCACCATCAGCATCGGCCTGTCGGGCCGTTTGGTGCGAAACGTCTGCAGGAAACCACCCTGATAGACGCCCAGATCCTTCCACTCCGGGATCAGCGCGTGGACGGGCGTGTCGAGCGCGGCGAGGCCCTGCTCCACCAGCATCATGAAGGCGACGGTGGTGATGGGCTTCGTCATCGAGTAGATGCGGAAGATCGTGTCCTCGCGCATGGGCGCCCGGCGCTCGACGTCCGCGAGGCCGAGCGCGCGAAGGTGGGCGATTTCGCCGCGCCGGTAGAGGAGCGTCAGCGCTCCCGGGATCCTGCCCGCGTCGACGTAACGCTTCTTCAGGAAAGCGTCGAGCGTGTCGAGCCGGGCGGACGAGAATCCGGCGGCTCCCGCTTTGGTGTCCATGAGGGCCTTCTAACACGCGCAGAGCGCGGGAACGCCGCGGCCTGCGCGCGGCACCCTTCCTGGCGCGTCGGCGGTAGAATGACGTCTCGCCGGCGCGTTCGAGGATTCGCCCTTGTCCACAGCTCCTGCCCACTTCCAGACCCTCGCCACCCTCGCGCGCCGGCTCCGTTCGGGCGAGCTGACCCCGCTGGCACTGGCGGAGCTGTTCCTCGATCGAATCGCGTCGCTCGATCCGAAGCTCGGGGCTTTCCGCCTCGTCCTCCGCGACCGCGCCCTCGCCCAGGCTCGCGCGGCGGAGACCGCATTGCAGGCCGGCATCGACCTTGGCCCGCTTCACGGCCAGCCTTGGGTCGCGAAGGACCTGTTCGACGTGCAAGGTCACCCGACCACGGCGGGCACGCACCTGCTCGCGAACGCGATCGCGCGGGAAGATTCCGCGGCCGTCCGCCGCCTCGACCAGGCCGGGATGGTGCTCCTCGGAAAGACCAACACCGTCCAGTTCGCGTACGGCGGCGTCGGGATCAACAACGACCACGGCACCCCGCACAACCCGTGGCACGCCACCCCGCACGTCCCGGGTGGCTCCAGCAGCGGGACCGCCGTCGCGGTCGCGGCGGGGCTCGCGCCCGCCGGGCTGGGGACGGACACGGGCGGGTCGGTGCGGATCCCGGCGGCGCTCTGCGGCATCGTCGGCCTGAAGACGACGGTGGGCCGCGTGAGCCGCGCCGGCGTCTACCCGCTCTCGTTCAGCCTCGACAGCGTCGGCGTGCTCGCGCGCTCCGTCGAGGACACCGCGCTCGTGTACCAGCAGCTCGCGGGCCAGGACGACGCGGACGAGACCACCCTGGGCGTCCCGCCGGACGACGCGCTCGGGGAGCTTCGCGCCGGCGTGAAGGGCCTCCGCCTCGCCCTCGTCGAGGCGCCGTTCTTCGACGGCGTGGACCCCG
>JBGQLA010000348.1:0-5375 GCA_041499865.1 Deltaproteobacteria bacterium | reverse complement strand
GGTCCCCTACTGCTGGCGCTCGCAGTACATCGCGCTCGGGCCCTTGATCCTGGTCTCGTTGGTCCGGCTCTCGAACCAGCCGGACGCGCTCTCCTGGATTTTGCGGGCCCCCTTCTTCCTCTGCATCGTCCAGCGCGAGCCGGCGCTGGTCGGCGCGGGCAACTTTGCGTTCCTGGAGGGCGCCGGCATCACCTGCTTCGTCAGCCTCCTCCTGGTCGCCGACGCGCTCCGGGTGCGGCGGGAGCCGGCGCTACTGCCGGAGGGCGGCCTGGAACTGCTCGAGCGTCATCCCCCGCACGACGGGCACCCGGTACAGCCGAAGCGGGTCTGAGCTCCCGTGGGCCGGCCCGGCGGCGGCGATCCGGTACCCGGCGTCCCCGGCGAGCGCGACCGTCCTCCGGCGCAGGGAGTTGTAGGGATAGGCGAGGAGATCGACGGGGTGGCCGAGCTGCCGCTCCAGCTCCTGCCTGGAGGCGGCCAACTCCTCCCGTGCGCGGTCCTCCGGCAAGTCCGGCAGCCGCTGGTGGTGCGCCGTGTGCGACCCGATCGCCATCCCGGCCTTCTCCAGCGTCCGCACGCCGTCCCAGGTGAGATACCCGGGCGTCCCGACCAGCCCGGTGATGACGAAGAAGGTGGCGAGCATCCCGCGCTTCCGCAGCTCCGGCAGGACCACCCGCAGCGCGTCGTCGGAGCCGTCGTCGAAGGTGAGCGCGACGCCGCGATCGACGTTGCGCCGCTGCACCACCTCCGCGAGCGTCAATGTGTGGTAGCCGGCGGAGGCGAGCCAGTCGAGCTGCTGGCGGAACTCGGCGGCGGTGAGATCGAATTCCGACGCCCGGTCCGCGGCGCCGACCGCGTGGTAGTTGAGGATGGGCGCCGCGGGGCGCGAGGCGCAGGCGAGAAGCGCGGCGGCGGCGGCCAGCGCAACCTTCACCCGGGCTTTCCGATCCCGTTCCGCAACAGCTGCCGCGTCTGCGCGGCCACCAGCGCGAAGATGCAGGCGTCCGGCACGAACCCCGCGAGCCACGGGTTCATCCCGCCCGCCGCGAAGGCCATGGAGACGCGGAGAGCGCGTAGAAGGCGATGAACACGCCCACCGTCATCAGATAAGCCACCCCGCGCGAGCCGCGCGCCACCAGCGCGAGCGGCACGCTGAGCAGCGCGAAGGCGAAGCAGGCCAGCGGCATCGCCCAGCGGCGCACCCGTTCCAGGCTGAGCCGCGCCGCCTCGCGCGGCGCGCTCTGCCTCAACTCGAGGGCCCTGCGCCGCAACTCCGCGCCCGTGAGCGCCGCCTCGTTCCTGCTGAACCGGTTCTTCTGGTTCACCGGCCCCTGCACGCCGACGAGGAAGGTGCCTTCGCTGAAGCGGGCGACGGTCTCGCCCTCGGCCTCCATCCGGTGCAGCTCGCCGCGCGAGAGGCGCAGGGCGAGCGCCTCCCCTCCCGCGTCCTCGATGCGGCCCACCTCGGCCAGCGCGAGCAGCGGCGCCCCGTCGCCCACGTCATCCTCGATCAGCACCCCGCGCCAGGTGGCATAGGCGCTGTCCGGGGCGCGCTCCTCGCCGGCCACGTAGATCATGAAACGCGGCAGCCCGTCGTTGAACACGCCGGGCTCGAGGCCGGTCTGGAGGTTCCGCTTGATCACGTTGTTCAGCACGCCGCTGAGCTGCCTGAAACCCCAGGGCTCCGCCCAGTGCGCGAGCGCCGCGACCAGCAGGGCGAAGACGGCGCCGATCGCCGCGGGGACCCGGTAGAGGCGCAGAGGGTGCGTTCCGGCGGCGGTGAGGGCGAGCAGCTCGTGGTCCGCCGCCAGCCGGCCCATGCCGAGCTGGATGCCGAGCATCAGCGCCAGCGGCACCGCCGTGACCAGGAAGTGCGGCGCCAGCGCGGCGGTGACGCGCGCCAGATCCTCCAGCGCCACCGCGCTCCCGAAGACCACCTCGTTGAGCTGGAGGAGCTGGAGGATGACCAGGAGCTGGAGGATCGACAGCAGCCCGACGCCGAGCGGAACCGCGATCTCGCGCAGGACCAGGCGGTCGAGGAGCGGGAGGGAGCGCGCGGCCATCGCGCGCACTGTAGTATGCAGTTGCGCATTGGATCGCCGCAAAACCGCCTGCGTTCTGGTCGCCGCCGGGCTCCTCGGCCACGCTTTCTTCCTTTCCGTCTCCATCGCCGGCATGCAGATCGCTTTGGCGGTGGCGGCCCTCGGCGTGCTGCTGGCCCCGCCGGCGCGGCTGCGGACGCCGCTCGCCGCTCCGCTGATCGCTTTCATCGTCCTGGCGGTGATCTCGGATCTGATCTCGCCCTTCGGTCCCCCGCCGCTGGCGTTCGCCACCCTCTGGCGCTCGGCGCTCGGTTACTTCGTCGTGGCGCTCGGGCTGCGCTCCCTCCCGGAAGGATGGCCGGAGCGCCTGCTCCTCGCCGCCGCCGCGGGCCTCGCCTTGGCCGCGATCGTCGGCCTTCTCCAGTACCGGACCGGCGTCGATCCGGTGCATGCGCTCGGCTTGCGGCCGGAGGCGGCGATGGTGCAGGCGCCCGGCGTTCCCGACCGCTTCGGCGCGATGGGCTTCTTCACCTCGCGCCTGACCTTCGGGCACAGCGCCGCCATCCTCGTTTCCTTGCTCGCCGGCGCGCTCGCCACCCGCGCGGTGCCCTGGGTTGCGGCGGTCTCCGTGGCGCTCGGGCTCGCCGCCGTCGCCGTCACCTTCGATCGCGCCGCGTACCTCGCCCTCTGCGTGGCGGCGGCGGCGATCGTGCTGCGGGCCGGCCGCCGGTTCGCCTGGCTCGCCCTGGCCATCGCCGCGCTGGCGGCGCTGCACCCGGGAGTGCGAGGGAGATTTGCGACCGCGTTCTCTTCGGCGGCGAACGCCGACCGCCTCTTCATCTGGTCGCGGGCGACGGAGATCATCGCCGACCACCCGCTGCGCGGCATCGGATTCGGCAACTACCAGCGCGTCGCCGGCGCGTACTACGACCGCGTCGATCGCGCGTTCCCAATGCGCACCTGGGCGCACAACCTGGAGCTGTCGACGCTGGCCGAGATGGGCCCGCTCGGGCTTCTGGCGATGCTCTGGATCTGGATCGCCGCGGCCCTGGCGCTCTTTCGCAGCCGCGACCGGCTGGCGACGGGCGCGCTGGCGGCGCTCGCCGCCTTCCTCGCCATCACCCAGACGCACGACCTGTTCTACGACACCAAGGTCATGTACGCGCTGTGGTTCGCGCTAGGAACGGCGCTGTCGCGAGCACCGCCGCCGGCCAGAGCTGGATGAGGATGCGGTCCGCCGAGGTGCGGAAGATCCAGTCCAGCCGGTGCGGCTGCAGCGCGTAGATCGGCGCGTACACAGCGCAGGCGAGGAACAGCGCGGCGCCCAGCACCGACGGAGGCTGCCGGCGGACGAAGAACACGAGCAGCAGCGCTTCCGCCAGCACCCAGAGAGCGAAATCCTGGAAGTAGACGATCCGGCGGAGCGTGAGGAGCGAGAGCTCGCCCCAGCGGCGCAGGTCGAGCGCATTGTGGAGCAGCGTGCTCCCCGTGGAGAACGCCGCCAGATCGTTCGGCGGCGCCAGGCCGAGCTTGAACCAGGCGAGGAGAGCGGCCCCGGGCAAGGCGCCGAGGACGAAGGCTCCGGCGCCGCGCAGATCGCGCGTGCGCCAGAGCAGCGCCGCGAGGAGACAGCCGGCGTAGAGCGAGCCCTCGTTCTTGGTCCACATCCCCAGTCCGGCGGCGAACCCCGCCAGCGCGAGCTCGCGCCGCGAAACCGCCGAGGCGATCAGGGCGGCGGCGATGGCGAGATACAGCGCCAGCGGGACGTCGGACTGCTGGTTGGAGGCGAAGACCGCGAAGCAGGGCAAGGTGGTCACCGCCAGCCCGCCGAAGAGACCCCACCGCGCGCCGAACCTCCGCGCCACCGCCAGCGCGACCACGCCGACCACCAGCGCTGCGAAGACCGCCGCCGCGGCAGCCGGGACCGCGCGCGACTCGCCGAAGGCGGCGAACGCCTGCGCGACGGCGCCCGGCACGAGCCAGGGATAGTCCTGGTGGGCGAGGAAGGCCATGTGGGGGGAGAAGGCGCTGCGGAAATCCGCCGCCCGCGCCAGGAAGCGCGCGCGCAGGTTCCAGATCATCCATGCGTCCCATCCTCCGTCGGGGAAGCGGAGCGTGTGCTCGACGAACGCCGCCGCCGCCACCGCGCAGGAGAGCGCGAACAGCAGCCACAGCCAGCGCGGCGCGCCCTCCGCCTGGCGCTGCAAGGCGGGCCCGCGGCGGCGGAAAGCGATCAGCAACCCCGCTCCCGCGGCGGCGAGGGCGAGGTCCTTGCCCGCGCCCGCCGCGCCGGACGCCAGGAGCCATCCCGCGTAGGCCGCGGACCAGGCGCCGATCCCCAGCGCCACCGCGAGCGCGGCGCGAAACCCGCGCTCGACGCCCGAGCCGGCCCGGAGGGGAAAGCCGGCCGCGACGGCGCCTGCCCCGAACAGCGCGATCGCCACGAGGCTCATCGGGGCCGCGCCACCGCCAGGCCCGGAGCGGCCTCCGCCACCAGCGCGAGCGAGCGCTGCCGCAGCAGGCCGGGCAGCTTCGCGGGGTCGGCGACGTTCGCGATCACCACCTTCGCGCCCGCATCGTCGTAGCGCAACACCACCGGCGCGAGCGCGAACTGGGCGTGCAGGTACATGCGGGTGCCGAGCCCGGCTGCGTCCTCCCCGAGACGGACCGCGACGGGCAGGTCGGAGACGTACCCCGCCTCGCCCGAGGGGACGAGGCGGCGCAAGGCTTCGTAGCGCGGGTCGATCGGCGCCCTCCGCGGCTCGTGCAGGGGCTCGGAGAGGAAATGGAGGAAGAGGATGCGGAGGATCCCGGCGGCGGCGAGGAGCGCCAGCGCGGCCGTCGCCCGGCCCGGGTTCACGGCTCCGCGTGGGCCCGCGCCGGGACGGGCTTCTTCCGGGGAGGCGGCGCCCAGAGCCCGTAGCGGAGGATGCAGTAGACGGCGCGGAAGGCGTCCTTGAGCCCGATCTTCTTGCCCTCCTGTACGGACCGCGGCTTGTACGAGATGGGCCGTTCGACGAGGCGGAGCGGATCCAGCCGGTGGCGGTGCGCGAGCAGCGCGGTGACCTCGGGCTCGAAGCCGAATCGCTCCTCGCGCAGCTGCAGCTCCTTCACCACGCCGGCGCGCATCACCTTGTAGCAGGTCTCCATGTCGGTGAGCCGGAAGCCGGTGACCAGATTGCTGGCGAGGGTGAGCAGGCGGTTGGCGAGGGTGTGCCAGAAGGGGAACCCGGTGTGTCCGCGCAGGAAGCGGGAGCCGTAGACCACGTCCGCCTCGTTCATCCGGATCGGCTCCAGCAGCGCGGGCAGCTCCATCGGGTCGTATTCGAGGTC
>JBGQLA010000347.1:0-5392 GCA_041499865.1 Deltaproteobacteria bacterium | reverse complement strand
TCGGCGTCGAAGTGCCGATGAAGCTCCCGCTCGGCACCAGCGCCGCCACGGTCCGCGCTGCCCCTCTCTTGCTGATCGACGTGGAGACCGAAGAAGGCGTCACCGGCCGCTCCTGGCTGTTCTGCTACCTCCCGGCCGCCGCGCCGGCGATCGCGCACCTCCTCGCAGAAGTGCTCCGGGTGGCGAAAGGCGATCCGCTGGCCCCGGCGGACCTCTGGGCGAAGCTGGCACGCCGCTTCACCCTCATCGGCGTGCAGGGAGTCGTGCGCATGGCCATGTCGGGATTCGACATGGCGTGCTGGGACGCACTGGCGATCGCCGCCGGCAAGCCTCTGGTCTCGCTGCTGGGCGGCAACCCGCGGCCGATCCCCGCCTACAACAGCAACGGTCTCGGCCTGATGGCGCCGGAGGCGGCGGCGGACGAGGCGGAGACGCTCCTCGCGGGCGGATTCCGGGCCGTGAAGCTCCGGCTCGGGCATCCGACGCTGGAAGCCGACCTCGCCGCGGTGCGCGCCGTGCGCAAGCGGCTGTCCGCCTCCGTCGCGTTGATGGTGGACTTCAACCAGGCGCTCAGCGTCGCCGAGGCGATCCGGCGCGGCCGCGCGCTCGACGGCGAAGGCGTCTACTGGATCGAGGAACCGATCCGCCACGACGATTATCGCGGGTGCCGGAAGGTGGCGCGCGCCCTCGCCACCCCGGTGCAGATCGGGGAGAACTTCTCCTTGCCGTACGGCATGGCCGAGGCGATCCGAGCGCAGGCCTGCGATTTCGTCATGCCCGATCTGGAGCGGATCGGCGGCGTCACCGGCTGGCAGCGCGCGGCCGCCCTCGCGGCGGCGAACGGCCTGGAGATGTCGTCGCACCTCTTTCCGGAAATGAGCGCTCATCTGATGTCGGTCACCCCGACCTGCCACTGGCTGGAGTACGTCGACTGGGCGGACGCGATCCTGCAAGAGCCGCTGCGGATCGTGGACGGCAACGCGATCGTCTCCGGCCGGCCCGGCGCCGGGCTCGCCTGGAACGAAGAGGCGGTCCGCCGCTACCGCATTCGTTGAACGCGCGGGCGCCACCCGTAGCCGGGCCGCGGCTGTTCGCAGGCAAACACGAAAAGCGACATCCTGGTTCGTTCCTGGACAGGACGATCGCCCTTTTCGCGGCCGGTCGATGGCGTCGCAGCCTCCGGGAGGCCACGATTGACTTCCCTTGGCGAAATTGTTTGCAGCGCTGGACGCCTCGATTGAAATGGGCCGCCACCCCGGTCTGCGCGCCGGAGTGCAGCAGCGCCTGTTGAACATCCTGGAAGCGACGCTGGAGATGGCCCGGATCCCGGGCGGCGCGGTGGACGACGCGGCGCCGCTGGTGCTTCGGCTCGACGACTACGAGGTGACGTACTCCCTCGACCTCGACCATGCCTCAGTGCACGTGCTGTCGATCCAGCCCTTCGACGATCGGCGAATCCCCACCGATCGCGCGTTTTCCCGCAATCTGCTGAAAAACGGCCAGCCGTAGCGCTCCGCGCGGCGTCGCTCTCAGGACGTGGCGCCGTTCCCTGCGATGCCGCTGGCCTCCAGTTCGAGCCGGAAGAGGGCGCCGCCGCCGTCGCGATCGAGGATCTCGACCTTGCCACCGTGACCTTCGGCCACCAGCTTCACCATGTAGAGGCCGAGGCCGATCCCCTTGCGGATGCCGCCCTTCTTCGCCTCCACCGAACCGAACTTTTCGAACATACCTGCGCGCATCTCGGCGGGAATGCCGGGACCGCGATCCGCGATCTCGATCACCACCGCGCCCGCCGCCTGCCGGACCACGACCGCGATGTCCCTGCCGGACGGCGTGTACTTCACCGCGTTCCCCAAAAGGTTCTCGATGGCCCTGCGCACGAGCTTCTCGTCGAGCGACGCGGGCTGCTCCGCCTCGACCCGCAGCTCCAGATCGATCTTCTTGCGGCGCGCGACGGCCTCGAGGGTAGCGACCGCGGACTTGATCAGCTCGGGCACATCGACGCGAACGCGATGGATTTCCAACCGGCCCTCCTCCAGCAAGCGGACCTGCAACGCGTCCTCGAGAGTGGAAAACATGGAATCCGCGGTGCGCAGGGCCGCTGCCGCATCCTGCCGGGCGGTGCCGGCGGCGAGCCCGTCGAGCAGGAGCTGCAGGTGCGCCATGATCCCGGAGAGCGGACTGCGCAGGTCATGCACCATCAGCGAGATCAACTCGTCCTGGGCCGACTGCATCCTCTTCAGCTGCTTGAGCTGCTGGCGGATGAGCGCGTCCTGCGCACGCAGGCGAAGGAAGGCGCGGGTCCTCAGCAGCAGCTCTTCGGGATCGACGGGCTTGGTGAGGAAATCATCGGCGCCCGACTGCAGGCCGATCCTGCGCTGCTGCTGATCGGTGAGGCCGGTCACCAACAGGACGGGGAGGAATGTGTCGCGGTGGCGCTCCTTGATCAGCTTGCAGGCCTCGAAACCGGTCATCTCCGGCATCATCACGTCGAGCAGCACCAGGTCGACCCGCTCCCGTTCGAGGACGGCGAGTGCGGCCGCCGCGTTCTCCGCCTCGATGATGCGGTAGTGATCGCGGAGGAGGGGCCGGAGGAAGAGCCGGTTGCGCTCCTCGTCGTCGACCACCAGCACCGTGGGCCAGGCCCGGGATCTGTCGCTCTGCGCCTGCCGGCTCTCGTCCGGTGCGCGCGGTGAGGCTCCCTCGGTGCCCGGATCCATCTGGCTACCATGGCTCCGATCGACGCCGGCGCGCAAGCGACAAGTCAGGATTGCGACAATGGCTTCAATCGTGGCCGCAGTGGCTCGAATCCTGGCTGGTGGCGGGTGTGTCCCGCAGCATTTTCCGGATTGGCGGCGCCATTGGCGCCGCACCGCAAATCATTCATCCCCGGCGCGGTCCGCCTGGGCGAGCACCAGCTCCGCTTCTTCCTGCCTGGCGAGTGCCGCGAGGTAGGGAAAGTCGCGCTCCAGTGAACGGACGAACTGCAGCTGTCGCCGGAGCGCCTTCACCAGCCGCCGGTTCTCCTCCTCCAGCTGGATGGCCTCGAAGGCGAAGTAGACGATCACCCGGAGCATCGTGTTGTTCCACGGCTTGGGGATGAACCGGTAGACCTCGCCCTCGTTGATGGCCTTGATGATCGTCTCCCGCTCCGGATCGCCGGTGAGCATGATCCGGCACACCTGCGGGTAGCGCTCGCGGATCAGGCGGAGGAACTCGATGCCGCTCATGTCCGGCATGTTCTGATCGCTGATCACCAGCTTGATCGGCTGGGCGCGCAGGATCTCCAGCCCCTCGGTGGGACCCTCCGCGCCGAGCACCGTGTACCCTTCGCGCTCGAGGAACGCGGTCAGCGCGGAGCGGACGTGCTCCTCGTCGTCGACGACGAGGATGGTGCGGCCTGGGATCTTCGCCGAGGGCCCCGGAATTCCCATCCACGCATTCCATCCCGGACCGGGGGGGCCAAAGCAAGTTTTGAACGACGGGCAATGGTGCGACAATCCGCTACAGCCGGGCGCGGAGTCACAGAGCCCTGAGGAAGGCGACCAGGTCGGCCTTTTCCCCGGCGGTGAATCCAATTGCGAATCGCGTATCGTAGAACTCGACCGCCTCGGACAGGGTCGCAGCCGCGCCGTTGTGGAAGTAGGGCGCGCGCGCAGCCAGGCCGCGGAGGATCGGGCCCTTGAACCGGTCGAGGTCCTTCCACTTGCCGGTGACGAGCGCCCTGCCCGGGTCGGTGGTCTGGAAGAGCGCGCCGGTGGCCTTGTTGCGCAGCGTGTACAGCGGCATGTCCGGGGTGCGCCGGCTGGCGTCGGCGAGGCCGAGGTCGAGCGGCAACGCCACCGAGTGGTTCCCTACGTTCGGCGTGTTGTGGCAGGTGGTGCAGGTCCCGCGGATCGTCGGGACGCCGAGCGCGTCGTTGAGCCCGCGCACGCCCGCGATGTCGATGGGCTTGTGGTTGAAGAGATCCTCGCCGCGCGCGACCGCGGCCCGCGCCTCGCCGAAGTGGCCGCCGCCGGACCCGCTCCAGGCGCCAAACAGCGTCATCGCCACCGGATCGAAGGGCTGGCCCGCAGGGTCGGCGCCGAGGGTGTCGTTGATGCCGAGGTGGAAGGCCGTGCGGCTCAGCTCCAGCGCGCCGCCGGAGGCGCCTCCGATGGACAAGATGCCGGCGTCGAAGTCCAGCGCCTGCGCGAAGAAGATCCCGGACTCGAAGGCGACGATCTCTTCCCGCTGCGCGTCGCTGATCGGATCTGCCCTCTGCGCGTGTCCCTGGGTGGCCCCGTTGGACTGGTGTGCAAGGTCCTGCCGGATGGTCATCCCGGCGAGCGTCTCGCGTCCGTCCCACATCACGGTGGAGAGGAAGCCGAGATTGGCGGAGGGAAGCGGCCGGCGGAAGAGCGACAGCTCGCTGGCGCTGGCGAAGCCGTACGGATCGTCCACCGCCGCCAGCTCGAATTCCGCGCCGTCCGGGATGCCGATGCCGACTCGGATCAGCCCCTTGGTGAGCAGCATGGCGAATGCGTGCCGGCGCGCATCCACGGTCGAAACGTCCGCGACCGGCGAGGTCGACCCGTCGTTGGTGCGGAAGATCGGATCGAGCCCGCGCGTCCGCTCGAACCGCTCCCGCACGCCGGCCGGCGTGATGGTCCAGCCCTGGCTCGCCACGTGGCAGCTGACGCAGGCCCGGCCGTTCGCGCCGAGGTTCCGGAAGAAGAGGCTTCCGGTGTCGATCGCGCCGGTAGCGGTGAGCGTCCGCGCCACGCCGCCCGGATTGAGCGAGAGGATGTCGTCATCGCCGGGCACCCGGACGGCTTGCGCGCGATCCTCGCGCAGTGCCGTCTGCGCCGTTTCCGGGTCGCGTCCGCCGTCCGCGGAGCACCCCACCATCAAGGCAGCGGCGAAAGCTGCCCCGAACAAAGCGCGCTGCGTTCCCTTCAGGCCTCGAGCGATCACCTGCATCGGTGCACCCCCGCGTGGACAGAGGAGCACCCGGCGTGCCAGCGGCAGATCCGCCTGCGTGCCGGCCAACGCCCGATCGCGGGCCTTTCACACGCGTGGCGCCACGATGGCGCTACAGCGTCGGGCGCGCGGCCACGCGGGAATCGGGGCGCGTAGTTCGATCCTGCGGTGGCACGGCGGATGCTCCTGGTGCGGGGCGGAGGCAACCCATGACCCCGATGATCGCAAACTGGAAGAGCCCGCTCGCGGTGCTCGTCGCCGTGCTGGCGTTGTACCTGGCTTCGTTGAAGATCGGCGTGCACCGGACGGCGGAGGCGAAACCGCAGGCGCCGGCCACCGCTCCCGCCGCCAACCCGGCGGACGCGAAGCCGATCTCCAACGACATCGCCGATTTCCAGCAGCTCGGCTGACGCCGTCGCCACCTCTCGAC
>JBGQLA010000346.1:0-5416 GCA_041499865.1 Deltaproteobacteria bacterium | reverse complement strand
GCGCCACGGGGTCAAGGAACGAAACCTTTGCAAACTGCGCGCTCGCGCGTTGAATGCGGGCATGAACCTCGTCTTCGTGCTGCTGCTGGTTGCGGCGGCGATCGCGGGCGCCGTCCGCGGCGACGTGAAGGCCGTGGGACAGGGCGCGTTCGACGGCGCATCGCAGGGCGTGACGCTGGCCATCGGCCTGATCGGCGTGATGGCGCTGTGGCTGGGCCTGATGCGCATCGCCGAGAAGGCCGGTCTGGTGGAGAAGCTCGCGCGCGCGGCCCGGCCGATCTTCCGCCCGCTCTTCCCCGGCATCCCCGACGGCCATCCCGCGATCTCCGCCATGCTGCTCAACATCGCCGCGAACATGATGGGCCTGGGGAACGCGGCGACGCCCTTCGGGATCAAGGCGATGGAGGAGCTGGAGAAGCTGAACCCCACGCCGGGGAGCGCCACGAACGCGCAGGTCCTCTTCCTCGCCATCAACACCGCGTCGCTGCAGCTGGTCCCGACCACGGTGATCGCGCTGCGCGCGTCTGCCCGGTCGACGGATCCGGCGGGCATCCTCGTCCCCACGCTGGCCGCGACGTTCTGCGCCCTGGTCGTCGCCATCGTGGCGGCGAAGCTCTTCGAGCGGGTGTGGAAGTGAGGCACGCGCTCGAGATCGCCTCCAGCTGGATCCTGCTCGCGCTCCTCGTCGGGATCCCGCTCTACGGCTGGGTGAAGGGGGTGAAGGTCTACGAGGCCTTCGTGGAGGGCGCGAAGGAGGGGTTCAACGTCGCGGTCCGCATCATCCCCTTCCTGGTCGCGATCCTCGCCGCGGTGGGCGCGTTCCGCGGCGCCGGGGCGATGGACGCGCTCGCCAAGGTGCTCGCGCCGATCACCGGCCCCTTGGGGCTCCCCGCCGAGGTGCTGCCGATGGCCCTGGTCCGTCCGCTCTCCGGCTCCGGCTCGCTCGGCCTCCTCGGGAACATCTTCGCCACGCCGGGCCTCGGGCCCGACTCCTACGCGGGCAAGCTGGGATCGATCCTGCAGGGATCGACCGAGACCACCTTCTATGTGCTCTCCGTCTACTGCGGCTCGGTGGGGATCGTGCGCTACCGGCACGCGCTCGCGGCCGGCCTGCTGGCGGACTTCACCGGGCTGACCGCGTCGGTCCTGATCGCGCGGATGTTGTGGGCGTAGGCGCTCCCGGTCTGGTTACAATGCCGCTCCCCATGCGCCGCCTCCTCCTCGTCGCCGCCCTGCTCGTCGCCTCCGCCTGCAAGCGCACGGAGGACGAAGCGGCGCGCGCACGCATCTTCTCGCCCGAGCAGCCGGTGGGAACGCTGCCCGAAGCCAAGGAGCGCCTCGACGCCACGCGCCTCGCCGACGATCCCGATCTCGCGCGCCGCGTCCTGCGCATGCAGCGCCGCGAGATCGAGCAGCGGCTCGGCGCGTACAAGGCGCACCAGCGCGTGCAGTTCGCCTGGTTCCGCGGGCCCGGGCTGCCCGACGGCGGATCGGAGGTTTCGCTCGCCGAAGAGTCCACGCTGCTGGAGGCGCCGGGCGACGACTTCTCGCTCCGGCTGGTCAACGATCACAACCAGGGCTTCGAGATCGTCTCGGCGAAGGGCGAGGTGTTCGTCAAGAGCCTCTACGGCGCGTTCCACAAGCGCCGCAGCGACCGCACCGAGCCGGGCCGGATCCGCGAGCAGGCGATGTCGGGGCTCGCCACCTTCGACCGCCTCGCCCGGGGGCTGAAGCTGCGCGCCGCGGGCGAGGCGACGATCGAAGGGCGCCGCGTGGTCCGCTACACGGTCACCGGATTCGGCGCGCGCGGCGACGCGAAGCCGAAGGACGATCTCGCGCCGGCGCAGCATCCGGAGAATCGCGTCGACCCGGACACGGCGCGCCGGCTCGAGCTCTGGGAGAAGGAGGAGCCCAGCGTGGCGCGCGGGACGGTGGTGATCGATCTGGAGACGGCGGCGCCGATCGGATGCGATCTGCAGGGGCATTTCAAGGTGCCGGGCGGCGGGCAAGGTCCGGTGGCGGAGCTGGACCTGCACTCGGTGCTCACCACCTCCGCCGTCGGGAAGAACCCCGCCATCAAGGCTCCGCAGGCGGAGCCGGAGACGAGCGTGCCGCACGCGGTGAAGGACCCGCTCCGCTTCCTCGGCAAGGGTCCCGCCGCGGGCCCGCCGCCGGCGGCCGAGGAGCCGGACGAAGACGACGAAGAGGAGGCCGCGCCGACGCGCTGAACGGGGGAGGTGCGAGCTGCGGGAAAGCAGGCTCTTTCCCGATACCTGCGCACAGTTGCGCCAAAAGGTTGATCTGCTGCGAATCCCGTGTTCCTGTGCGCGCGTAGCCGCGTGATTCCGCAGAAAAATTGATCTCCAGAGACCCGGGCGTAGGGTGCAGAAGGCTGGACGATGCGACCCGGAGAGGTGACCGCGAAAATGCCGAACAAGTCTTCCTCGACCACCATCACCAGCACCGAAGTCCGGGAGCTCCTGCGCGCTGCCGCCAGCCGCCTCAGCGCCCGCGAGGAGAAGACGGTGCGCATGCGGTCGGGGACCTCGCTGGATCACGGCCAGCCTTTGCCACGGCGCGGGCAGGACATTCCTGAAGCCCGCGCGGAGTTGATGGCCATCGAGATCGAGCTGAAGCAGAAGCTCGCCGACCGCACCGCGCCTGCGGTTGCTCCCGTGCGCACGAAGGAAAAGGACAAAATCATCCGGGCTTTGCGCCGCCTGAAGTGATCGCGGCGCTGGCGCTCCTGATCGCCGCGCAGACGTACGGGCCGCAGCGCCTGCCGCCCGTCGCGGACGAGGAAGATCCGCTGGTGGACGCGGCGCCCGTGGTCCCTGGCCTGATCGTCGACCTCGCTTACGCCAGCGCGGACAACGTGTCCGGGCGCGCCCTCTATCCAAGGGACGCCAGATGCCTCTTGCGGCGCAGCGTCGCCGGGCGGCTGGCGCGCGCCGCCGAAGCATTGCGCAAGCAGGGCCTCCGGCTGATCGCGCGCGACTGCGCCCGCAGTCTGCAGGCGCAGCGGGCGCTGTGGAAAGCGCATCCCCACCCAGGCGCGGTGGCGGACCCGTCGCGCGGCAGCCTCCATGCCCGCGGGGTGGCCGTCGATCTGGATCTGGCCGACGCGCAGGGAGCGAGGCTTCCCATGCCGACGGCGTTCGACGCCTTCGGCCCCGCGGCGGCGGCCGACGCTCCGCTGCCGGACGGTCCGGTGAAAGAGCGCCGCGAGGCGCTCAAGGCGGCGATGTACGCGGCGGGGTTCCGCGTCAACCCCAGCGAGTGGTGGCACTACAGCCGGCTCTACGGCTGGCGCTGGCCGGAGGCCAGCTCGCGCTGAGCGCAGGCGCAGTCGCCGGCGTGCTCGATCTCCTGCACCAGATCCCAGCGGCCGGCGGCGAGCGCGAGCAGCCTCTGCAGCTCCGGCGAAGGATCGAGCAGCTCCACGCCGGTCTCGCGCGAGCTCGCCCACACCACGCGGCCGCGCAGCTGAGCCGGCGCGAGCTGGCCGTCGGGAGGCAGGAGGGTGACGATGAGATCGTCGCCGCGGATCCCGGTCTCCAGCCCGGTGGCGATGCGCAGCCCGCGCTCGCTCAGGTCCAGCGCCCGGCAGAGCCAGGCCTCTCCGCCCCGCGGCTGCACTTCGACGAACAGCTCGCAGGCGAGGCGGCGATCGCGCCGGCGCGGGCCGTTCGGGGCGGGGGTCCAGCGGGCGGCGGGACGGGCGGAGGGGATGTCGAGCCAGACGCCGTCGCCGACCCGTTCGCGGACCCGCCCGTGCAGCAGCGGATGATCGGTGGTCTCCGGGACCGCGATCTCGACGATCACGCGCCCGCCGGGCGCTCCGGGAAGGGCGCCGTCCGGCAGGAAGAACCCGGCGCCGAGCCGCAGATGGCGCTGCAAGCCCGCGAGCGACTCGAACCGGTAGCGGACCGGCCAGCTCTCGTCGAGGACGGGACAGCTCGAGGCCCAGCGGATCACGGGATCTGCTCCCAGCAAAACGCTCGCCGGAACCGGCGAGCCGGAGTTTGCAGGGTTGGCGCAGTCCACCGGTAAAACCTCCCGCCGCGGGGTTCGCAGAGACCAACAGTTTTACCCGCACTGGTCAGAAAATTCTAACAGCAGCGGATCGAGTCCGGGCTCGCCTCCCATCTCCGCCCACAGCTCCGCACATGTAGGGCGGCCACCGCGCGCCCAAATGCCTTGGAGCGACGGGGTGCTGCGCGGATTGCGCCACCAGTCCTCGTCGTAGCGCTCGCGCAGGAAGGCTGCCGCGTGGGCCGCGAGCGCGCGTCCCTGCAGCTGCGCCAGCGCGTCCAGCCAGGGATCGAGGTCGCAGAGCTGGAGCCCCGCCGGCAGGTCCGCGCCGGTGGCCCGCAGATAGAGATCGCGGTGCGCGGCGGCGGCGCGCGCGCCCAGGCCCGACTCGCGCGCCTGCAGGGAGGCGAGGATGCGCGCCGCGGAGATCCTGGCGTCGATCACGGCGGCGACCGCGAGGGCGCGCTCGTCGTCCCTGGCGAGCTCGACCTTGGCGCACCGGCGAAGCCATTCCCGGTCGCGGATCCTGCCTTCGAGCAGGGCTGCGCAGGCGCTCTGCACGGCGCGATCGCCCAGCCAGAGATCCTCCGGCGGCGCATCGGCCGGCGGCCCCAGCCGCAGCAATGCGATGCCGGTGGCGCCGAGGAGCGCGCCGAGCATGCGGGGCCCCTCCGCGGGAAGGAAGGTGATCCCGGCCTCGAAGGGAGGATCGAGCGGCTCGGCGTGCGCTCCGGGCCACTTGAGCGGGCGATCCTCGCCGTCCAGCTTTGCCGCGGACAGGTCGAGCCGCAGCATCTCCACCCAGCGGCGGACGGAGCGCTCCAGCTCGCCGGCAGGAAACGCGCCGGCGCAGCGGGGCGCGTGCAGCAGCTGGAGCACGTCGTGACGCGCCGCCTCTCCCGGCCGCACGCCGGTCTCGCGCTCGAGCATCCAGCGCCCGAGGTCCTCGGCGATCGCGTCGGTGCCGGCGAGCAGCTTTTCCGCCCACTGCGCCGCCTCGGGCGGCGCCGGCATCCCGGCCTCGGACTGGGCGGCCATCGCGGCGTCCCAGGCGGCGCTGCGCGTGCCGTCGGCGGGCGCGGTGGCCACGGCGAGCGCCGCTTCCATCTCCGCCCGCCTCTCCCGGGAGCGCAGGTGCGGCAGCTCCCGCGCGATGGCGATGGCGGGAATCGCGCCGTGCAGGCCCGCATCCCCGGGGGGCCGTACGAGGGGACGCTGCGGCAGATCGAACAGCTCCTGCGCCGCGCCGGGCTCCAGCGAAAGCGCGTGGGCGCGGGCGAGGGAGTCGCGCAGCGTCCGCAGCCTGGCGACCCGTCCCGGACGGGGCGGATCGTCTCCCTCGGCGTTCTGGAGCGTTTCCCGGACCTCCGCGACGGCGTCG
>JBGQLA010000345.1:0-5439 GCA_041499865.1 Deltaproteobacteria bacterium | reverse complement strand
CTGCGTCTTGCGCTTCACCACCCCGATGAACTCCTGGTCGGTGGGGTCCGCCATCGCCAGCCAGAGCAGCTCGCCGTTCTCGCGCAGCGCCACCGGGAGCACGAACCGGTCCGTGCAGGTGCGCGCGTCGAGCAGCGCCAGGGCCGCGGGCTCGGGAGGGGTCATCGCCAGATCGATGCGCGGGAGGCCCAGCTCCACCGAGATGGCCCGCGCCATCGTGCCTTCGGTGGCGTAGCCCATGTCCGCGACCTGCTGAACGATGTGTCCGCCGGCGCTGGACTTCGAACGGCTCATCACGGCGTCGTGCTGGCGCTCGTCGAGGATCTGGATCTTGACCAGCAGGTCGGTGATCGACTCCACGCGGTTCTCCCCGGCGAGACGATACTCCCATTCCCCGAGGGCGCGAGAAAGCGTGCGGCGGCCCTGCCTTCCGTCGGATCGGCTAAACGCGCAGGACGGTGAGGTTTTCTGCCCCGCCGGTGGGCTTGCCCTCGCGGGGGCCGTGCTCGCCGGCCGGCCTCGCGCCGGCGTCGGGAGGCGTGAGCTGGACGAGGTACTCGCCGGTGAAGCAGGCGTCGCAGAAGCTGCGCGGCTCCGCCTTGGCGGCCTCGTGCATCCCCTCGCGGGAGAGATACCCGAGGGAGTCGGCGGTGACGTACTTCGCGATCTCCTTCTCGGTGTGCGAGGCGGCGATCAGCTCGCTGCGCACCGGCGTGTCGATGCCGTAGTAGCAGGGCCAGCGGGTGGGAGGGGCGCTGATGCGCAGGTGCACCTCGCGGGCGCCGGCGTCGCGGATCATCTTCACGATCTTGCGGCTGGTGGTGCCGCGCACGATCGAATCGTCGACCACCACTACCCGCTTGCCCCGCACCACGTCGGGCACCGGGTTCAGCTTCAGCTTCACGCCGAAGTGGCGGATGGACTGCGACGGCTCGATGAACGTGCGGCCGACGTAGTGGCTGCGGATCAACCCCAGGTCGTAGGGAATGCCGCTCTGCTCCGAGTACCCGAGCGCCGCCGGCACGCCGGAGTCGGGCACCGGGACGACCACGTCGGCTTCCACCGGCGCCTCGATCGCCAGCCGCTTGCCCATCGCCTTCCGGGTGGAATACACGCCGCGCCCGAACACCTGCGAGTCGGGGCGCGCGAAGTAGACCAGCTCGAAGATGCACTTGCCGGAGCGCTGCCGCGGGAGCGTCTGCACGCTGCGCAGGCCGCCGGAATCCACCACCACCATCTCGCCGGGCTCGACCTCGCGGATGTACTCCGCCTCGATCAGGTCCAGAGCGCAGGTCTCGCTGGCGAAGACGGCGGCGCCGCTCTTCAGCTTGCCCAGCACCAGCGGCCGGAAACCGAGCGGGTCGCGGACGGCGACGATTCCCTTCTCGGTGAGGAAGAGGAGCGAGTAAGCCCCGCGCACGCCGGAGAGCGCGCCGAGGATCCGCTCCTCGATGCTGCCCTCGCGCTGGTGCGCGAGCAGGTGCACGATCACCTCGGTGTCGCTGGTGCCCTGGAACAGGGCGCCCTTGGCGGCGAGCTCGGCGCGCAGCTCCTCGGCGTTGACCAGGTTTCCGTTGTGGGCGACCGCGATGTGGCCGGCGGTGGTGCGCGCCACCATCGGCTGCGCGTTCGACAGATTCGACTGGCCGGCGGTGGAGTAGCGCGTATGGCCGATCGCCGAGTTGCCGGGCAGGCTGGCGATGGCCTGCTGGTCGAAGATATCGGCGACCAGGCCCATCGCCTTGTGCAGGTGGATCTTCGTGCCGTCCCAGGAGGCGATGCCCGCCGACTCCTGGCCGCGGTGCTGGAGCGCGTGGATCCCGAGATAGGCGAGGTTGGCAGCCTCGGCGTGTCCGAAGACGCCGAAGACGCCGCACTCGTCGTGGAACTTGTCGTCCGTCAGGATGGGCAGCCGCATCGGGTGGCCGGAGGGTACAGGGGCAGGCAGTGCGGGGCAACTGCTCAAAAAACCGTGGAATGACCCAGCATCCTGTAGATGCCGCAACCCTCGTTCCGGTGCGTGCGTACAATCGGCCCATGGACGAGAAAGAGAGCCGCATCGTCGAGGCGCGCCTGAAGCTGCGAGAGCGCTTCCTGGACCGGATGGAGCAGACGCCGGCCGCCGCCGATCCGCGCCCGCTGGGCCACGGGGCGCCGAACCGCCATGGGATGCCCAAGGTGCCGGAGGGGCAGACCATCACCCACGGATGGCCGGTGCTCGATCTGGGCCGCCAGCCCAACGTCCCGCTCTCCACCTGGGAGCTGATCGTCGACGGCGCAGTGGAGGAGCCGGTGCGACTGTCCTGGAAGGACTTCCTCGCGCTGCCGCAGGCGAAGGACACCAGCGACTTCCACTGCGTGACCACCTGGTCGAAGATGGACGTCCAGTGGGAAGGAGTGCAGCTGTCGACGGTGATCGCCCTGGCCCGGCCGAAGGCGGGGACGACGCATCTGATGACGCACGCCTATGACGGCTACACCACCAACCTCCCGCTGGAAGAGGCGCTGAAGGATGACGTGCTCCTGGTCCACACCGCGGAGGGCAAGCCGCTGCCGGTCGAGCACGGAGGGCCGGTGCGGATCATCACGCCCCAGCTCTATGCCTGGAAGGGAGCCAAGTGGATTCACCGAATCGAGCTTCTGACCCGCGACCGGCTCGGGTACTGGGAGCTGCGCGGCTACTCCAACACGGCGCATCCCTGGCGAAACGATCGCTACTCGTAGCGCTGCTCCTCGCCCCAGCGGCGCAGGCGGCGCGCCAGAACGTGCTCGAGTACGTGCACGAGAAGCTCGCGCGGGACCGGTCGCTGGATGCGCCGGCGCGCCGGGCGATCGAGGCTGCGCTGAAGCAGCGTTTCGCGAACTACGGCTTCAACGTCGTCAATCCGCAGAAGCCCGAGGACGCGCAGACGCTCCTGCACGTGATCTCCGAGGGCGTCCTCGACCGCGCCGATCCCGCTCGCATCGCCGAGGTCGGCTTCGCGGCGTACCGGGCGATCTGGCGCGGCGCGCCCGCCGACGCGGTCGACGGCATCGCGCTCTACGGCTACCTGAAGAAGATCCCCGCGGACTCGATCGCCGCCTGGGCGAACGGCTACCGCGACGGGACCAGCGCCGGCGTTCCCGGCGAGGTAATGGCGGACGCGGTGCACGAGGCGATGGCCGCCGGCTGGCCAGACTCGACGTTCAACTCGGTGAAGTGGGCGCTCGTTTCCGCCGCGAAGTCGGGCTGGGACACGCGGCTGTACGCCGCGTACCTGCTCGAAGGCATGCGCAAGGACCCGTCGCGCCCCGGCGCCCTGCAGGGCCGGCTGCACACCAGGTTCTCGGAGGCGAACGCGAGCAAGGCGAGGCTGCCGGAGCCCGCGTACAAGGGCGCCTTTTCGGTCTCGGTCGCGCCGCCGCCCCCGATCAACTGGACGCCAGCGCCGCTGCCCAAGGACTGGCGCCGGCAACCGCCGCCCCCTCCGGCGCCGCTGCAGCTTCCGGAGCAGCCCGCGATCTGGCCCGGCCTCGAGCATGCCGTCCGCAGCTACCTGGGGACGCCGTACGTCTGGGGCGGCCTGAGCCACAACGGGATCGACTGCTCGGGGCTGACCATGAGCTCGTACCGCGAGGTCGCCATCGGGATCCCGCGCGTCTCGCGGCAGCAATACGGCACGGGGAGGGCGGTGCAGCCGGCAGAGCTGCGCGACGGCGACCTGGTCTTCTTCGACACCAGCGGCAACGGGATCTCGCACGTGGGGATGATGGTGGACGCCGGGCGGCGCACGTTCATCCACGCCAGCTCGTCGCACGGGGTGGTGGAAGCGAGCCTGGACGACAAGTACTTCCAGTCGCGCTACCTCGGGGCGCGCCGGGTCTCGCGCTGAAGAAGGCGCTCTTCGCCTCTGCGCTCCTGGCGCTCGGTGCGGCCGCGCTCTTCTGCGCGGTGCCGCTCGGCAGGGCCCCCCAGGCGCTGCCCGGAATCGTGGTGCACGGCAGGGTCGCGCTCGAGCTGTTGGGAGTGGGCTCGCTGCGCGCCGGGGCGGGGAAGGCGCGGATCGCTCTCGGGCCACACCCGATCCTCGGCGGGTACCCGGGCCGGCGCCGCGCGGAGGACGGCAGCGAACCGGTCCACGCGCGGGCCATCGCGATCGAGGTGGAAGGGCTGCGCGCGCTGGTGGCTTCCGTCGACACCCTCCTCATCCCCGGTTCGCTGGAGGAGGAGGTGCTGCGGCGGGCGCGACTGCCGCCGCTCACCTGCCTGTTGCTCGCTGCGACGCACACGCACTCCGGGCCCGGCGGCGCGTGGGACAACGCGCTCGCGGGCTGGTCGGGCGCCGGGCCGTTCGATCGGGAGCAGCGAGACGCCATCGCCCAGGCCACCGCCGACGCGCTCACGCAGGCGATCGGCGCCCTCGCGCCGGCGGAGCTCCTCGTCGCCCGCGAGGACTGGCCGCAGGGTCCGGCGCGCGCGCGCAGCGCGGGTCCGCTCGACCCGCAGCTGGTCGTCCTCCGGGTCCGCAGGCCCTCCGGCGAGGACGTGGCCACGCTGATCGACTACCCGATGCACCCGACCGTCACCCCGCGCTCCGCGAGCAGCCTCTCCGCGGACTGGCCCGGGAAGGTGGCTGCGGCGCTGGAGGGAGCGCCGGTGCTGGTGGTCCAGGGCGCGGGGGGCAACGCCACCTGGAACCGCGGCGAGGACGTCGCGGCAGCGGTCGCCAGGGAAGCCGAGCAGCTCCTGCGCCAGGCGGAGCCGGTGCGCCACCTCCAGATCGGTTGCCAGGCCCGGATCGTCGGAGTGCCGCCGCCGCAAGCGTCACCGGCCATTCCCTGGCTGTTCCGGCGCGCGGTCGCGAACGCCGTCGCGCTGGTGCGAGAGCCGGCGGTGATCGAGACCCGCTTGCGCATCGGCCCGTTGACGCTGGTCGGCGTTCCCGGCGAGCCCGTAGGTGAGCTGGGCCGCCGCATGGCCCCCGAGGTGCTGGTCGGGCTCGCCGACGGGTACGCGGGATACCTGGAGACGCCGGAACGCTGGGCGGAGGGCGAGGGCGAGGCATCGCGCACCTGGTTCGGGCCCCGCCTGGCCGAGGCGCTTGGGCTATGGTCGCCGCCGTGAGCCTGGAGATCTCCGCGGAAGTCGCCGCGGCGCTGCGCGAGCGCCGGCCGGTGGTCGCGCTGGAAACCAGCGTGGTCGCGCAGGGGCTTCCTCCTCCGGCGAATCTGCAGGCGGCGCAGAGGTGCGCCGCCGCGGTGCGCGCGCAGGGCGCGGTGCCCGCCGCGGTGGCAGTGATCGGCGGCCGCGTGGTCGTCGGAGCGCGCGACGCCGACCTCGAGCGCCTGGCCGACCCCGCGAGGAAGCCGGCGAAGGCGGGGTCGCGCGATCTCGCGGCGGCGGTCGCGCACGGGCTCGACGCGGGCACCACCGTCAGCGCGACCTGTGCGGTGGCCGAG
>JBGQLA010000344.1:0-5439 GCA_041499865.1 Deltaproteobacteria bacterium | reverse complement strand
GAGGCGCGCGAGGCGCTGGGCGCCGTTCAGGCGCGCGACGGCGGAGATCGGAAGATCGGCGGCCGCCTCGCCGGGCTGCTGCACGAGGCAGGTTTCGCGGACATCCGGACGTCGAGGGTTTGCGCCACCTCCGACTCCATCGGGTTCGCCGCCTGGTGGTCGGCGTTCGGCTCCGTCCTCTACGCTGGCCTGCACTCGCGTCCGGCGGCGCAGGAGGCGCTTCGCGAATGGGCGGCGGATCCGGCGACGGCGGCGCGCTGGCGCGCCGGGTTCGAGATCTGCTTCGCTTCCTCGGCAAGCGTGAGCCGCGCCGATGGCTGAGACGGCCGTTGGAGCCGCGGCGGCCGGCATCACCATCTCCCGGTACCAGGAGCGCGATCGCCCGGCGTTGCTCGAGTTCCGCCGCGACCACTACGGCGCCGATGCCGCACAGGCGAATCCTGCCTACGTCGACTGGCAGTTTCGCGACGCGCCCGGCACGCAGGAGCGCGGCGCACCCTTGCACGTGGCGTGGAAGGACGGACGCGTTGTCGGAACGATCGGGACGGTGCGCACCACGGTCTGGGTCAAGGGACAGCCGGAACAGGGAGTCTGGGTCATCGACTTCGCCGTGCACAGGGACCTGCGGCGCAGCGGGATCGGGGAGGCGCTCGGCGCCGTTTCGCGCGCCGAGCGGGCTACGCGGATGATCCTGGAGGTCACGCCCGCGGCGCGCGGCATCGCCACCCGCGCGGGCTACCGGGTGATGGGCGACGTTCCGCTGCTCGTGCGCCCTCTCGACGCCGGACGTTGGCTGCGCTCGCGCGGGATCCCGCTGCCCCTGGCGTGGCTCTCCCACGCCGCCTTGCCCGCGCTCGCGGCGCTGGACGCCCTCGCCCTCCGGGCCGCGCGCAGCGAGCGGGTGGAGCTGGTCGAGGCGCCTTCCTTCGACGGCCGCGCCGACGCGATCTTCGCCGCGCTCTCGACGCGGTACCCGGTGCTCTGCCAGCGCGATCGTCGGTGGCTGGAGTGGCGCTTCGAGCGCTACCCGCAGCGTGGCCGGTATCAGATGTACTGGGTGGTGCGAAGAGGTGCGCCTGCGGGCTACGCCGTGCTCCGGGCGGGGACCCACCACGGGATTCCCTCGGGTGTGCTGGTCGACCACCTCTGCGATCCCGGGATCGTCCCGGCGGTGCTGGGCCTCTGCCTGGAGCGGTTTCGCGCCTCCGGCGCGGCGGTTGCGACCTGTCTTCACCTCTCTCCGTTCTCGGGCGGCGCCTTTCGCCGCCTCGGGTTCCTCCGCCGCAACAGCGGATGGCGGTTCCTGACGCGGCCCGCCTTCGCCGGGGCGGGCTCGCCGATCCTGGACCGTGGAGCCTGGTTCCTCACCGCGGGCGATGCGAACGTCGACCGCGACCGGACGCCGCTGCCGGCGACCGCGTGAGGCCGAACGCGTTATTTGTCCGTCCCAGCCATTTGCGTTTACCCTGATTGAACCCGGGATTCCCCCACCGGGAGGGGCTTTCACACCTGAGCAAACTGTTCGTCCTGGTCGATCCGTTTCACGAATACGCGACGCGATTCGTCGACGTGATCGCGGAGCGCTTCGGCTATCGCCCCCTCTGCATCCACACCGGAGGACGCGGCGAGTTCCGCCGCGGCCTGCGCGAGTTCCCCTCGCTTCGCCCGCACGAGCACCTGTTCGCTTCCCGGGAGCGGCTGCAGGCGGTGGGCCGCGAGCTGGCCAGCCGCGACGTGGCCGGCGCGATCCCCTTCAGCGAGGCGGTGCTCGGGCGCACCATCGATCTGCTGCGCGCGCTCGGCTCGACCTGGAACGACGAGTCCGTGCTCGCGCTCTTGCGCGACAAGTTCGCCCTCAAGGACCGCCTGCGCAGGATGTGTCCGCCGGTGTCGGTCGGCCGCTCGCACCGCACCGTCTCGGGCGCGTCGTTCAGCCTGGAGGGGATCCCGGATCGATTCGTGCTCAAGCCGAACGGCGGCTACGGCAACGTCTCCGTCGGCTTCTTCACCCGCGACACCCCACAGGCCGCCGTCGAGCGGTTCCTGCAGCAGGCGCCGGCGACCGAGTTCGTGGTCGAGGAGTACCACCCGGGCACCGAGTACTTCATCAACGGGCAGACCGACGCGCAGGGCGCCTCGCTGGTGGTCGCCATCTTCCGCTACGAGCGGGTCTGGGCGAACGGCTTCCAGGTGGACTGGCTGACCCACAAGGTGCCGCACGCGGCGCCGGAGTTCGCGCAGCTCGAATCGTACGCGCGGACGGTGGTCACCAGCATGGGCCTCCGGCGCTCGCCGTTCCACCTGGAGGTGAAGCTCTCGGGAAGCGACGCGCGGATGGTGGAGATCGGCGCGCGGCTGGCCGGCAACGGCAACGCGATCGTCTGCAACCAGCTGCACGGGGGCAAGCTGGACCTCTTCGCGCTGGCGGCGGACCACTATCTGCACGACGGCGTCCGGCCCGAGGCGCGCCTCGACTGGGACGCCTACGATTCGCGCGAGCTGACGTACGTGCACGGCGTCTCCGGGGAGAAGAAGTCGCTGATCTTCTCGCTCGAGGGCCTCGAGACGGTGGAGCGCCATCCGCAGTTTGCGGGATGGGTGAAGAAGCCCGTGCTCGGGCAGCGGCTGCGGGCCACCATCGATCTCTTCACCTCGCCCTGGTGTTTCGTGGTCCAGGGGCCGAAAGGCGTGGACCTGCGCCAGGCGACGGCCGAGATGCGGGAGTTGATCCGGATCAACCAGCGCCGGGCCGTGCTTCGCCGGCCGGCTTTGCAGGTGCGGGACACCTGGCAGCGGGCGCTGGCGTGGATCGAGCGGGGATGGAAGTGACCATCCGATCGGCCGCTGCGCGGGCCGTCCGCGCCCTCGGGCGCAGGCTGCTCCGCGCCTGGGTTCGACTGACCCGCGGATCCCCGCCGGAGTTCGTCACCCTCTCGCGCGCCGGCGAGATCGACGCGGTGCATGACTGGATCCGCGAGTACCTCGGCCGCCCGCATCCGGACCTCGGCCGCAAAGGCCCGGTCTGTCCGTTCGCCACATCCGCCTTGCAGGACGACGCGCTGTGGGTGGCGTTCGACGAGCGGATCGACGGCAGCAGCGCGTGGGGCCTGCGGCGCGCGCTCCTGCGCTACGCGGACGCCTACGCTGCCAGGGCGCGCACCTCGCCCCATCCCGAGCTGACGGCGCTGATGGTGATCCTTCCCCGCCTGCCGAAGGAGAACTACGGGCGGCTCGACGACCTGCACGCCGAGATGAAGACGATGCTGACGACCAGCGACGTGATGGTCTCGGCGCTGCACCCCGAGTCCACCCGGCCCGCGGTCTGGAATGCGCGGTTCCACGTCCTGCGGGCGCCGTTCCCCGCCTTCGCCTTCCGCACCATGGGCGTCCGCGACATCGTCTTCGTCGCCCAGAACCGGAAGGCGTTCGCGCATTATGCGTCGCGGTTCGGGCGCCTGTACGCGGAAGGACGCGTCTCCGACGAGTTCGGATACGCCACCGTCTTCGCGGAGGCGCAGGAGCGGTTCGGCGGCGTCGCTCCGTCGTCCGCCGGAGCCAGACCGACTGCGGCCGGCTCCGGCGAATGACCGACGCGGCCTACGCCGCCACGCGGAGCTGGGGCGCCGGATGGTCGAGAGCGGCGTGGAGCACCTCGTCCATGCGCTTCACCAGCACGATCTCCAGCTCGTCGCGGACGTGCTGCGGCACGTCGCGCAGCTCCGCCGCGCACGCCTCCGGGATCACCACCCGCTTGAGGCCCAGCCGGTGCGCCGCGAGCACCTTCTCCTTGATGCCGCCCACCGGCAGCACCCGGCCGCGCAGCGTCGCTTCCCCGGTCATGGCCGTGTCCGCCCGCACCGGCACGCCGGAGAGCAGGGAGACCAGCGCCGTGAACAGCGTCACGCCCGCGCTCGGCCCGTCCTTGGGCGTGGCGCCGGCGGGAACGTGCACGTGCACGTCCCAGCCCTCCAGCGGCTTCTCGGCCACGCCGAGCTGGGCCGCGTTCGCCTGCACGTAGCTGAGGGCCGCGCGCGCGGACTCCTTCATCACGTCGCCGAGCTGGCCGGAGAGGATCAGCTGCCCCTTGCCGGGCATGCGCAGCGCCTCGACGTACAGCACTTCGCCGCCCACCGGCGTCCAGGCCAGGCCTGCGGCCACCCCGGGCACGCCCGCGTCCTCCCGGACCTCGGGCTGGAAGCGGTCGGGCCCGAGCAGCTCCTCGATCTCCTCGACGTCGACCTTGCGCGCCGGAGCCAGCGTCCCGGAGACCTTCTCCACCGCCAGCGCGCGGCACACGTCCGCGAGCCGCTTCTCCAGCGACCGGACGCCCGCCTCGCGGGTGTGCCCCGCGATGATCCGCTCCAGCGCCGGAGCGGTGATCTCCACGCCCGCTCCCGAAAGGCCGTGCGCCTCGAGCTGCTTCGGCAAGAGGTGCGCCCGGGCGATCGCCGCCTTTTCCCCGGAGGTGTAGCTGGGGATCTCCAGGACCTCCATCCGGTCCCGCAGCGGCGCCGGGATGGTCTCCAGCGTGTTGGCGGTGGCGATGAACAGGACCTTCGAGAGGTCGAACGGCACCTCCAGGTAGTGGTCCGCGAAGGCCTTGTTCTGCTCGGGATCGAGGACCTCGAGCAGCGCGGCCGACGGATCGCCCTGGAAGCCCGCGCCCAGCTTGTCGATCTCGTCGAGCATCAGCACCGGGTTCGCCGTGCCCGCGCGCTTGAGCGCCTGCACGATGCGGCCCGGGAGCGCGCCCACGTAGGTGCGCCGGTGCCCGCGGATCTCCGCCTCGTCGCGCACGCCGCCGAGCGAGACGCGCAGGAACTTGCGCCCCATGGCCTTGGCGATGCTCTGGCCGAGCGAGGTCTTGCCCACTCCGGGAGGCCCCACCAGGCAGAGGATCGGTCCTTTCAGGTCGCCGCGGAGCTTGCGCACCGCGAGGAACTGCAGGACCCGCTTCTTCACCTTCATCAGGCCGTGGTGATCGGCGTCGAGCACCTGGCGGGCGTTTTCCACCTCGAGGTTGTCCTCGCTCGACACGCCCCAGGGCAGGTCCGCGATCCACTGGAGCCACGAGCGCGCGACCGACTTCTCCGGCGACTGCTCGGGGAGCTTCTTCAGGCGCGCCAGCTCCTTGTCGACCTGGGCGCGCACGTCCTCCGGCAGCTGCAGCGCGGCGATCTTCTTCGTCAGATCGTCGCCCTCGGCAGCCGGACCCTCGCCGAGCTCGTTCTGGATCGCTTCCAGCTTCTTGCGCAGGATGTGCTCGCGCTCGGCCTTGGAGACCTGCTCCTGGACCGCTCCTTCGATGTCGTGCGCGGCCTTCAGCACCTCGCGCCGGTGGGCGAGCAGCCCGACGACGAGCTTCAGCCTCTCGATCGGATCGAGGGCCTCGAGCGCCTTCTGCTTGTCCGCGGCGTCGGCGGGAACATGGTGCGCGAG
>JBGQLA010000343.1:0-5539 GCA_041499865.1 Deltaproteobacteria bacterium | reverse complement strand
GGGGCGTTCGGCAACTTCCTCATCCCGCTGCAGATCGGCGCGCGCGACATGGCCTTCCCCTGGCTGAACGCGCTCTCCTTCTGGACCTTCGCGCTCTCGCTGGTGTTCGTCATCTGCGCATTCTTTGGCGAGCTGGGCGCGGCAGGGGCGGGCTGGACGACCTACCCGCCGCTCTCGACCAACGTCGGCACGCCAGGCTCCGGACAGACGCTGATGGTGGCGGCCGTCTTCATCACCGGCGTTTCGACGATCATGGGTGGCGTCAACTACGTCTCCACCGTCATCCGTCACCGCGCGCCCGGCATGACCTGGATGCGGCTGCCGCTCACCATCTGGGGCCTGTGGCTGACCGCGATCCTGAACGTCCTCTTCGTCCCGGTGCTCGGTTCGGCAGCGCTGCTCCTGCTGCTCGACCGGCTCTTCGGCACCCAGTTCTTCATCGCCGGCGCGGCCAGCGTGAAGGGCGGCGGCGATCCGATCCTCTTCCAGCACCTGTTCTGGATCTTCGGCCACCCGGAGGTCTACATCCTCATCCTGCCGGCCTGGGGGATCGTCAGCGACCTGCTCTCCTTCTTCAGCCGCAAGCCGGCCAACTGGTACCGCGGCACCGTCTACTCGATGATCGCGGTCTGCGTGCTCTCGGCGCTGGTCTACGGACACCACATGTTCCTGACCGGCTTCGCGCCGCTGCTCGGCCAGGGCTTCATGCTCTTCACTCTCTTCATCAGCGTGCCCGCGGAGATCCTCTTCCTCAACTGGCTGCGCACCATCTGGCAGGGCTCCATCCGGCTGAGCACGCCGATGCTCTTCTCGCTCGGCATGCTCTTCGTGTTCGGGATGGGCGGGCTCACCGGCCTCTATCTCGGCGCCACCTCGACGGACATCTACCTGCACGACACCATGTTCGTGGTGGGCCACTTCCACCTGACGATGGCGGCGGCTTCGTTCCTCGGCAGCCTGGCCGCGATCTATTTCTGGTACCCGAAGATGTTCGGCCGGCAGATGAACGAGACGCTGGGCAAGCTCCACTTCTGGATCAGCGCGGTCTGCCTCGTCGTCGTCTTCACCGGCCAGCTGCTCGCCGGCTACTCGGGGCAATCGCGGCGTCTCTACGATCCGTACCAGTACGCGCTCCTGCGTAACCTGCTCGCCGTCAACCGGGTGGCGAGCTTCGCCGCCTTCGCGCTGCTCTTCGGCCAGTTCATCTTCATCTACAACTTCATCGCCAGCCTCATCTCCGGGAAGCAAGCTGAGGCGAATCCCTGGAAGGTGAGCACTCTGGAGTGGTTCACCACCTCGCCACCGCCGCACCACAACTTCGACCGCATCCCCACGGTGCTGCGCGGGCCGCATGAATTCGCAGACCCGGAAGTGCGGCAGAAGCTGGGCCGCGACTGGATCGGCCAGGCGGAGGAGCTTCCTCCCGCGCCGCCCGCCACGAGAGCCGTGAGCGGCGCGTGAGCGTGGCGGCGCAGAGCATGTCGGTGCTTCCTTATCGGTCGCGCGGCGCGCGGAAAGACGCGACTGCGTGGATCGGCATGCTCATCTTCCTCGGGTCGTGGGCGATGATGTTCGCGGCGCTGTTCTTCGCCTACGGGATCCTGCGGGCGCGGAGCAGCGCCTGGCCGCCGCTCGGGACCCCGACGTTGCCGCTCGCGTTGCCCGCCGGCAACACGCTCGTCATCGGCGTCAGCAGTCTCGCGCTGGAGCGCGCGCTCTGGTCGGCGCGCCGGGGCCGACTGGTTGCGGTGCTGCCGGCCATTCTCGCCGCGCTCGTTCTCGGGGCCGGCTTCGTCGGACTGCAGGTCCTCCTCTGGAACAGGCTTTGGAACGCGGGCCTGCGGCCGGACGGCGGTCCCTACGCATCGGTCCTCTACGGGCTGACCGTCGTGCACGCGCTGCACGTAGCAGTGGGCCTGCTCGGTCTCGGCTATTGCGCCGTTCGCGCCTTTGCGGGCGCGTTCACTCCCGTCCGGCACGTCGGGCTGCGCCTGTGGACCGCCTACTGGCACTTCGTCGGCACTGTCTGGGTGCTGCTCTTCGTCACCGTCTTCGTCCTGTGAGAGGAACCTTGATGCGCCCCAGTGCCGCCGCGATCGCGCTCGCCCTCAGCCTCGGCTGCTCCCACGAGGCGGATCCGAAGTTCAAGGAGGCGCAGAAGCTGGGCGGTCGCGAGATCGCGGCCAACGTCCTGAACGATGGCCACGTCGCGTATCTACAGTATTGCCAAGCCTGTCACGGCGAGAAAGGTGACGGAAAGGGCCCCGCGGCGGCCGGCCTGCGGCCACCGCCGCGCAACCTCACGCAGGGCTCGTTCAAGTTCGCGGGCGTGCTGGACCAGAAGCTGCCTCGCGACGAGGACCTGGTGCGGATCGTGCGCGGCGGCCTGCACGGCACGGCGATGCTGGGATGGGACATCCCGGATCGGAAGCTGGACGAGATCCTCCAGTACATCAAGACGCTGTCGCCGAAATGGAAAGAGGACGACGCGATCGGGGACCCGGTGGCGATTCCACCGGACCCTTGGGGAGAGCCGCGCAAGGCGGAGGCGATCGAGCGCGGCAAGCAACTCTATCACGGGTTCGCGCAATGTCTGGGGTGCCACCCGGCCTACGCGCCGAAGCAGTACATCTACGACGCGTCGAAGGCGACGCTCGGCTCGGGAACGACCGATTTTCGCCCGGAGATGTACCAGCCCGATATCAAGGACAGCGAGTACGGCGTGAAGATCCTGCCGCCCGATTTCCTCTTCAACGAGCTGCGATCGATCGAGAAGGGTTCCGAGCTCCACGACCTCTACCGGATCCTCGTCGCCGGCGTCACCGGCGCGGCGATGCCGGCCTGGAACCCGGTCACGCTGCCGAACAAGGAAGCGGACATCTATGCGCTCGCCTGGTACGTCCGCTCGCTCGTAGACCTCAAGGGGACTCCCGCGGCCGACGAGCTGCGGCGGCGCCTCGCCCAGGAGCCGCCCTTCAACCCTCCGCCGGATGCCAAGTAGCCGAGGCTTGCGCAGATTACCTGGATGGCGCTGCTCGAAGGCGAGGCCCCCCGAAGCGGGAAGGAGCGCAGCGAACTGCGCGTGGCGGACCGGCGCGCGACGCTGCTCGCGGGCCTCGCGCTCTGCCTCACCCTCGGGGCCATCGTCGGTCTTCCCGGACCGGACGCCTGGTTCATGGGCCTTGCGCCGGCGATCGGGATCGTCAGCTGCGTGGCGGCGCTCCTCGGCGTGTACATGGAGCGGTTCCGCGGCGGATGGGCGCGCCTCTTCCTCTCGCTGGGGGCTGTCGCGCTCGCCGCGGCCGGGATCGCCTGGCTACACAGCGCCAGCGCGTTCCGCGTGATCATCGCGTACTTCGCGCCGGCGGCGCTCCTCTTCGCCGCGGCTGGCGCGCTGCAGGCCCCGCGCGCTCGCGAGCGCGCTATCTGACCTTGCCGTCGAACGTCGCCGAGCCTCCGGCCGGCACCGTCACCGACCCCGAGAGCGGGCCCGCGGCCTGGTGCCAGGTGACGACGGCGTACGTTCCGGCGGGAACGTCCTTGATCTCGTAGGACCCGTCGTCGCCGGTGAGGGCGTAATACGGATTGTCGGCGACGAAGATCCCGCCGGTCATGAAGCTGTGGACGTCGCACTTCAACTGCTGGCCGCCTGGCTTGTCCAGCTTCTTCGTCAGCACCAAGCCCGGCTGCGGAGGCATGGCGAAGTTGATCACGGTGCTGCCGTTCAGGAACGAGTGCACGTTGTGGAGGATGGGATCGCTGCTCTTCACCTGCAGCGTCGCGTGCACGGGCACCACCTGCACGTGCGGCTCGTAGTGGCAGCCCTTCTGGTCGAGGACCGGCTTCATGTCCGCGGACACCTTCTTTCCGCTCTTGATGTCGGAGAGATACACCACCACGTTCTTCACCCCGCCGTCCTTGGCGATCACGAAGCTGTCGTCGTCGCGGGTGGTGCCGCAGATCTTCGGATCCTTGGTGATGGTGATCTTCTTCGGCGCGGGCGGCTTGCCGTTGTAGGTGATCTTGCCCTTGACGTTTCCGCCGTTGGAGACCGGCGCCTCGGTGTACTGCGCAGCTGCAGGCAGGGTTCCGAGCAGGGCCGTGAGAAAGAACACGCGCATGCGAGGTGTCCTCCGTCCTTCGTCGTGGGGCGGATCTTCTCCGCGCCCGCTCGCTGGTTCTTGAACAAAATTGCGCCGGTGACCGGTGACACGATGCGGCGGCTGCCCCCTGCGCGCTGCCGGCAGGATCCGTGAAACCTTTCCTCGTCCCGGGACTCGGTTGGGCATGGCGCGCCGCGAACCGTCCCACGTCGACCCCGGAGCGCTCCCGGAGCCTGGACCGGAGCTGGATGCCAGGATCGCGCTGATCGAGCAGCGCGTCCGCGAGCAGATTGCGAGCGCCGGGCAGCCGGCCGGCGCGGTGGCCATCGACGGGAGCGACGTCCTCCTCCTGATCGCCTGCGTGCGCGAGCTGCTGCGCGATCGCGAGGCGTTGCTCGAGGAGATCGACGCGCTGGAGTGCGGCGCCGGGCGCCCGCGCGCTCACTGAGCCGCCGCCCGCAGCAGCTTCCGTTCCCGCTCGGTTCCGCGCAGAATGCGCCCACCCGGAAAGCGGGAGACCCCACCATGCAGCCAGCCTCGAAGCCACCTCCGATCTCGCGTTTTCCCGTTCCCCGCATCGACGATCTGCCGGAGGACGTGCGCGCCCGCATCGTCGCGGTGCAGGAGAAGGCCGGGTTCGTCCCCAACGTCTTCCTGGCGCTGGCCCACCGGCCGGACGAGTTCCGCGCCTTCTTCGCCTACCACGACGCCCTGATGCTCAAGGAGAGCGGGCTGAGCAAAGGCGAGCGGGAGATGATCGTGGTCGCGACCAGCGCCGCGAACCAGTGCCATTACTGCGTGGTCGCGCACGGCGCCCTGGTCCGGGTGTACGAGAAGAAGCCGCTGCTCGCGGACCAGGTGGCGGTCAATTACCGCAAGGCGGACCTCGCCCCGCGCCAGAGCGCCATGCTCGACTTCGCCCTCAAGGTCGCGCTGCGGTCCGCGGAAGTCGGCGACGAGGACTTCGCCACCCTGCGGGAGCACGGGTTCAGCGACGAGGATGGCTGGGACATCGCCGCCATCGCCGCGTTCTTCGGGATGAGCAACCGCATCGCGAATGCCATCGACATGCGGCCCAACGACGAGTTCTTCCTGATGGGGCGGGTGCCCAGGGAGAAGCGCGGTCCCTGAGCGATCGGCTCTTGCGATTTGCCGCGTCTCGACTACGAGAGGTTTGGAAGCCCCTTCGGTTGCGAATTCGGGACGAGCCTCTCGAATCTGTATCTTCCGCCCCGAGCTCCGCTCGGGGAGGTCAGTGTCCGCACCACTTCGGCTGCCGCTTCTGCAGGAATGCCTGGAAGCCTTCCTGCGCGTCCGCCGCCCGGGCGTTCATCGCCATCACGTCCTGGGCGTAGTCGTAGGCGAGCGGCTGGGGCATCTGCAGCTGGCGGTAGAAGGCCGCCTTGCCGATCGCCACCACGAACGGGCTGGAGGAG
>JBGQLA010000342.1:0-5540 GCA_041499865.1 Deltaproteobacteria bacterium | reverse complement strand
TGGCCGACCAGGTGGTGCGCGCGATGGCCTGGCTGCTCCGCGACGCCTTGCGCGGGTACGACCTGGCCGTGCGCTACAGCCGCCGCCACCTGCTCGCGGTCCTGCCCGGCGTCACCGCTACCCAGATGGTCAACTTCGCCGAGCGCTACCGCGGGGCGGTGGAGAGGACGTCCATCGAAGGACTCCCGCGGGTCACCATCAGCGGCGGCATCGCCGAGTTCGAGCCGGCGAAGGACGCCGACCGGCTGATGGCCGACGCCGCCGCCGCTCTCTCGGACGCGCGCAAGCAGGGCGGGAACCGCGTGATCTGACCGCCCTGGCGCGGCCGTTACCCGGAGCTGACCGCCCTCTCGCAGCGCGCGTTGCCCAGATCCACGTAGCCCGGCGCGCAGGTGAGCGCGGGCCGGCACACGCTGACGGAGTCGACGTCGAATTCGCCGAAGGGGTCCTCGACCAACTTGCCGTCGCCCAGGAACTCGCCCCTCACGGTGTAGATGACGAGGTTGCGGATGTCGGCCGGGAACGGCGCGCAGAAGACCTGCGTTCCGCGGAACTCGATGGTCAGGACGCCGCCAGACCGCACCAGGCGCATGTCCGCGCTGCCGGTTTCCTCGAGGTCGCCAATGAACCCGACCTCCATCGCGGTGGGGTCGGTCGCGTTCCGGAGGATCGCCTCCGGCAACCCGACATCGCCGGGCGCTTCGAGCCCCGCGCGCACCTCGAGCTGGTTGCTGGCGTTGGTGAGCCCGATTCCGGCCATGGTGGCTTGGCCGGTGGTCGAGGCCCAGGCGAAGGAGAACCTCACGTCGAAGTCGTTGGTGCCGATCGCCTGCGGCCACGCCATCTGGTTGCCGCGGTCAAAGTTCGCATTGTAGATCCACGACCCGGGGAACCTGGTGATTGCGAGCTCCGCGCCGGTGATGTGCAGGAACGACTGGTCCACCGCCAGGGCGGGCGGCAGCCCCACGGCGAAGGTGTTCCAGTGCGGATCCAGGCCGGTGCCGTTGAAGTCGTCGAGCGCGCAGACCGTGGGGCCGGAGGGCAGGCAGGTCCCGTCGCCTCCGTCGTTGAACCCCGGCGGACATTGCGTCAACGACGGCACGCAGGCGTTCGCGCGGCAGACGAACGGCTCCGGACTGCACGCCGCCAACTCGCAGGCGGTGCCGTCAGGCTGGAATACGTCGGCGGCGCAGCCGTTGCTCGAGCCATCGCAGGTCTCCGCCGCGTCGCACTGGCCCGCGGACGGGCGGCACACCGTGCCCGCTGCCACTTTCAGGTCCAGGGGGCAGAACGCCGTGGCGCCCGTGCAGGTCTCAGCGACGTCGCACGTTCCCGCTGCTCCGCGGCAGACGACGTCGGCGGGCTTGAAGCCGTTGGCGGGGCACTCGTCGCGGGCGCCGTCGCAGGAAGCGGGCAGATCGCAGTCCCCCTGGGCCAGGCGGCAGATCGTGCCGGATACCGCTTTCCCATCGGCCGGACAGCTCGCGCTGTCGCCGGTACACGTCTCCTCCACGTCGCAGGCGCCCTGCGAGGGACGGCACACGGAGGTCGGGGGCAAGAAGGCATTCATCGGGCAGTCGCTGCTGACGCCGTCACACAATGCGGCCGACTCGCACGCGCCGGCGGCCGGGCGGCACACGGTGGCGGCAGGAACCTTGTCATCGGGCGGGCAGATTTCGCTCGCGCCGGTGCACGTCTCCGCCGCGTCGCAGGCGCCCTGCGCCGGGCGGCACACGGTGGTCGGGGGCAAGAAGGCATTCGTCGGGCAGTCGTTGCTGACTCCGTCACACGACGCGGGCGCCTCGCACGCGCCCGAAGCCGGGCGGCACACCGTAGTCACCGCGGCCTTTTGGTCAGGCGGGCAGAACGCGCTCGAACCAGTGCAGGTCTCAGCCGCGTCGCAAGCTCCCGCGGAGGCGCGGCACACCGTCGTCTGTGGCTGGAACGCGTTCGCCGGACAAGCGCTGCTCACCCCGTCGCAGAACGCCGCCAGGTCGCACTGGCCTGCTGCCGCGCGGCATTGCGTGCCCGCATTGCCGGCCGGGTGGACGCACTGGCCAGCGGCGTCGTAGACGTCCCTGGTGCACGGATTGCCGTCGTCGGCGCAGGCCGAGCCCTCGGGCGGCAGAGGGTTCGTGCACTGACCGGTCTGGGGATCGCACTCGCCGCCGGAGGGACAGGTCACGTCCACGCAGGCCAGCGCCGGCGTGTCGATGCGGAACTTGATCTTCAAGGTGCGGCCGTCGATCAGCGGGACGTACTCGGTGGTGTTGACATTGCGGAACTGCTTCTTGTTGGCGACGATCTCGATGTCCGCGAAGCCGAGCTCGAGCTGGTCGCCGTTGCTGGGGACCATGACGCGCACGCGGTAGATGCCGCGCACCGCGACGCCGAAGTCGTCGGAGTCCCAGCGAACCACGAAGTAGCCTTCCGGCACGCCGTCGTCGCCGTCGTCGCCGTCGTCGTCATCGTTCCAGCCGCGCCAGCCGCCCCAGCTGCTCGTGAGGTGCACGCGGATGCGCCGCCAGTCCGATCCCCAGAAGCGCGTCCAGTGCGCTACGTTGGCTCTCACCACGGTGGCGTCGCAGTCGGACGTGCAGCCGGCAGGGGAGAGCGTCACCTGATCGATCTGCACCGTCGGAAACACGTCGGGCCTGAAGGGACCGAAATTGCCCGGCCCCGGGACGATCGGCGGCAGGAAGTAGAACCCGGGCGTTCCCTCGTTGTGGGTGCCGTCGGAGATGACGTACCTGCCGGCTCCGGAGAAGGACGCCTGCGGGGCGGGATCGTTCGCGTGGCAACCCGCGATCGCGAGCAGGCAGATGAGAAGGACGGGAGAACGGGGCGTCGCGAAGCGAGAGCGGGTCATCGAATCCCTCCGGATCGATCGAACCAGCCCCCCCGGGCCTTTCACATTTCTCGTACGGGCAAAAGTGTAAGCGCCCCTTCCGCCGGGATTCAAAGCGGAGCAACTCCCACTTCCGGCGCGCAGGTGATCGGTGGCGGAACGCCGTGGAGAGCCGGGGTGAATTCGCGCCGGCCGGTGCGCGCGTTCGGCACCCGCCGGCACTTTCGTCGGCAGGGTCGGCGTCGCGGACGGATCGTGGGGCGGAAGGTGCCCGAGGTGTCCGTCTGCAGCCGCCCGGTTACACTGGTCGCGGATGGCGACCCGCACACTCTTCCGGTCCGCGTCGGTCTCCGTGGTCGACTACCGGTGCGAGGCCGGTCCGGATGACCGGCCGTTCACCGAGTTGCACGGCGCCTTCTCCATCTCGTACGTGCGAAACGGAGCGTTCGGATATCGCACGCGCGGGAAGTCGTACGAGCTGGTGGCCGGGTCGGTGATGGTCGGCTTCCCCGGCGACGAGTACGTGTGCACGCACGACCACGTGCGGGGCGACGATTGCCTCTCCTTCCAGATCTCCGAGTCGCTGGTCGAGACTCCCGGCGGGCGCAGGCAGATCTGGAGGACGGGCTGCGTTCCGCCGCTGCCTGAGCTGATGGTCGTCGGCGAGTTCGCCCAGGCTGCTGCCCAGGGCAAGAGCGACCTCGGGCTGGACGAGGCGGGAATGCGGCCGTGAACTTCAACGCTCCGAAGATCAGGAACACGAGCACGAGCGCGTATCGGAGCACGTTGATCGCGATCGACTCCAGGCTGGCGACGTTGAGGGCGGTGCGGAACTCCGTTGGAGCCTCGATCCGGACATCCATGGGACTCTCCTTTTCCGTCGAGTCCCACTACAGGCCGAACCGTTACAGCCCGGAACCCGATTTCTTCGCCAGCGTGAGCGGCACCACCTGCGGCCCGGTTTCCTCGGGCAGGGCCCGCATCTGCGGCGCCTCCGGAACCTCGCAGCCCGTCGCGCAGCACCGGCCCGGCTGGCGGTTGCGCAGGATCTTGCGGGTGGGATCGTCGAGGATGCCGCGCTCGAGCAGGCGCTCCACCAGCTCCACCTTGTTCCCCACCGGGTAGTGGCGCCAGATCTCCTGCTTCATCGCCTCCGGCGAGCCGCCGCCGTGCAGGCTGATCACCGAGTACCAGCCGCCCTGGTAGGAGGCGGTGAGGTCCTCGACCAGACGCGCCACCTCGATGCGCTTCTCGTACGGGATGTCCGAGCGGCCGCCGAGCACTTCCGAGAGCCGGCCCGCGGTTGCGGGATTGTGGTCTTCGTCCGGGCCTGGCAGCGTGACGATCAGCCCGCCGGAGACGTGATGGGCGAGGCGGTGCATGTCGTAGATCTGCGTGGCGAGCAGGAGCTTCCCTATGTTCGCGAACACCGGGTCGGGCATGACGTCTCCTGCCGGATCCGCTTTCGCGTAGACCGACGCTGCGACACCGCAGGCGTAGAAGCCCTCCACGATCTTGATCAGCTCGACCATCGCCTCGCGCAGGTACGGCGTCTTGTCGAGATCGAGCCCGTTCGCCTCGGTCATCAGCGCGCCCGCGCCGATCAGTAGATCCCCGAACCCGGCGCGCGCCCCGATGCAGGTGTGCCGGTGGTGCGTGGCATACGCGTACGTGATCGCGCCCGAGTGCTGCCATTCGCCGGCCAGGAACACGCGCTCCCACGGCACGAACACGTCCTCGAAGATGGCCACCGCGGTGGACTGCCCGTATTTCGCGCTGAACGTTGCCGCCGCTTCGCCGGGCCGTCCCGCCGGACGGGCGATCAGCGTCAGCCCCTTGGCGTCGATCGGCACCGCGCAGCACACCGCGAAGTCCGCGTCCGGCTCCGTCATGTTCCGGCAGGGCATCACCAGCAGCTCGTGCACGTAAGGCGCCCCGGTGATGATCGCCTTCACCCCGGAGATCACGATCCCGTCCTTGCGGCGCGCCGCGATGTGCACGTAGCTGTCCGGGTTTTCCTGCTGGTGCGGCCGGCGCGAGCGGTCGCCCTTGCCGTCGGTCATCGCCACCCCGATGGTGAGATCGTCGGCCTGCGCGCGGTGCAGGTACGAGAGGAAGCGCTGCCGATAGTCGCTGCCCTTGTCCTCGTCGATCCGGTGCGTCGCCTGGAGCAGGGCGGCGAAGGCGTCGCCGGCGAGGTAGCGCATGGCGCAGCCGGTCTCCTGGCAGATCACCCGCACCGCTTCCAGCTTGTTCAGCAGATCGGAGCTGGTGGTGGGGATGTGCAGCATCCGGTTGACCAGCTGCCCCGAGGTCTTCTGCGTCGCAGTCATCACCGGCGCGAGCGGGGTCCGCAGCGCGTAGTCGTAGGTCAGCCCGACGGCGTTGATCCCCGGTGCGAGACGCGGCTCGTCGGCGACAGATTCGACCGCGTCGCCGTTCAGGAATACGCGAGGGCGGTAACTTCTGAGCGACTCGCGGTAATCGGCGGCGGACATGAACATGGGCGGCTCCCGGGAGGAGGGGCATTGTAGACGCGCCGCGGGCGGGCGTCAGCGCAGCGCGGCGAGCGGGTCCTCGCCTGCCGACCACGAGGGCAGGACCCGGTCGTGCATCTGGAAGTCCGGTCCGTCGTGCTCGGTGAAGATCACGTAGACGTTGGGCTGCGGCACTCCCAGCGTGCTCTCCAGCT
>JBGQLA010000341.1:0-5564 GCA_041499865.1 Deltaproteobacteria bacterium | reverse complement strand
TGCACCCGGCCGGCGAGGATCTCGTCCGCGAGCGGCGACTCCACCAACCGCTGGATCACCTGCCGCATCGGGCGCGCGCCGAGCGCGGTCTGGTAGCCGCCGGCGGCGATCAGGTGATCCACCAGTCCCGGACCGGGACGGAAAGCGATGCGCCGCTCCTCCCAGAGCCGGAGCGAGCTGGCCGCGAGGAGCAGAACGGCGATCCGCGCCACCTCGCCGCTCGTCAGCGGCGCGAACACCAGCTTCTCGTCGAGCCGCCCCCACAGCTCCGGCGGGAACGCGGCGCGCGCCTGCTCCAGCGCCGCGAGCGTTCGCGGCGGATCCGCGGACGCGGGAGGCTGGGTGAGCTCCTCGGACGGATCGACCGGCCGGGCGAACCCGAGGGGCCGGGCCTCGCTCGCGAAAGCCCCGGCGCCGAGATTGCTGGTGAGGATCACCACGGCGGCGCTGAAATCGATGCGGCGCCCGCGCCCGTCGGTGAGCTGTCCTTCTTCCAGGACCTGGAGGAGCAGTTGCAGCACGGCGAGGTGCGCCTTCTCCGCCTCGTCCAGCAGCACGACGCAGGCGGGCCTGCGCCGGACCGCCTCGGTGAGCTGGCCGCCCTCTCCGTAGCCGACGTATCCCGGGGGCGCGCCCACCAGCCGTGCCGCGGTGTGCGGTTCCGCGTACTCGGAGAGGTCGATGCGGACCAGCGCGCCGTCGAACAGCTCCGCCGCCAGGGCGCGGGCCATCTCCGTCTTGCCGACCCCGGAAGGCCCGCAGAAGAAGAGCGACGCCAGCGGGCGCTGGGCAGAGAAGCCGGCGAAGTTGCGGCGCACCGCGCGCGCCACGGTGGCGATGTTCCGCTCGTGCCCGATGATCCGGGCGGCGAGGCGTTTCTCGAGGCTGAGGAAGCGCTCGCCGTCGGGCTGCAGCAGGCGATCCTCGGGGAGACCCGCCATCCGGGCCACCGCGCGGGCGACGTCCTCGCGCGAGACTTCGTCGCGCCCTTCGCGGCGGGCGCGGGAGCCGGCCAGATCGATGGTGGCGAACGCCTTGTCGGGCAGGAAGCGATCGCGCACGTACCGCGCGCTGAGATGCGCGGCTGCCTCCAGCGCATCGGGAAGGAACCGGACTTGATGATGCTGCTCGTACTGCGGCGCGGCGCCGCGCAGGATGCGCGCCGCGTCCGCCGGGGAGGGCTCGCAGACCAGGACCGGCACGAAGCGCCGCTCCAGCGCGGGATCGTTCTGGATGTGCTTGCGGAACTCGTCGTGCGTGGTGGCGCCGATGCAGGGGAACTCGCCCCGGGCGAGCGCCGCTTTCAGCTCGTTGGCTGCGTCCTGCGGGCCTTCGCCGGCGGCGCCGGCGCCGATCAGGAGATGCACCTCGTCGATGAAGACCACCACCCTGCCGGCGGCACGCCGCACCTCGTCCTTCACCCCGATCAGCCGCTCGCTGAAGGCGCCGCGCAGCTGCGTCCCCGCCACCAGGCCGGAGACGTCCAGCTCGAGCAGGATCCGGTCGGCCTCCAGCATGCGGCCGGCGAGGCCTTCGACGATCGCCGTCTTTCCCACGCCGGGCTCGCCCACCAGCACGGGGTTGTTCGCGCGCCGCTTTCCCAGGATGTCGAGGACCTCCTCCGTCTCGCGCTCGCGGCCGAGCGCGGGGTCCAGCTTTCCTTCCGCGGCGAGCGCGGTGAGGTTGCGGGCGAAGGCGGAGAGCCACGGGTACTCGCGCGGATCCAGATCCCAGGCGCCCTGCGCGCGCTTCGGCGCGGGCTCGCCCTCCGGCCTGCACTCCGGCTCGGGATCGGGGGGCAAGGTAGCGACCCGCGCGGGCAAGGCGGAGGGAGCCGCCCGCGTGACCACGGCCGCGCGTGGCGTCGCCGCGGCCACCGCGACCTGGCGCCGGCGTGGAATGGCGCCGGTGAGGTAGCCGAGAGCGGTGGTCCGCAGCGAGGCGACCGGCGAAGCGGTCTTCTCCAGCAGCTGCGCGGCCGCGCTGCGCGAGAGGCGGGTGAGGGCGACGAGCAGATGCAGCCCTCCGACGCGCGGGTTGCCGCAATCGTCGGCCAGCTGGCGGGCCCGCTCGAGCGCTTCGCTGAAGGAAGCCGCCGGTTCCGCTGGCGGAGAGCCGCCCGCGACCAGCTCCTCAAGCACCTTGTCCTCGTCGCATCCGCGCTCGCGGAGGAGCGCATCCGCCGGGCCGGGCACCGTGAACGTGGCGAGCAGCAGGTGGTGCGTGCCTGGCGGCTGTCCGACGTTTCTGGCGATGTCCTGGGCTTCCGAGGCGATCTGCGAAAGCTCTGCGGCGTCGCTGGGCATCCGCGCGCATCCTCGCCTACAGGGATCTTCTCACGCAAGCGGCAATCCATCGCCGGACGCTGCGCGGCCCCTACGCCGCCTTCGCCGGCCGGCGCGGGAGCGCATCGGGCGCGGCGAATCCAACCAGCAGCTCACCGGCGAGGGCGCGCCGCGGTGCGCGGCGGAGCACGTCGTTGCGTCCGCGGGCGTGGGGATGGCGCAGGTCGAGCTTCGAGCGGACGATCCCGCTGCGTGCGCGGTGCACGAAGGTCACTTCGCTGCCGCGCACCCGTTCGACGATCCCGACGTGCGAAAGGCCGGGCCGGTACGTGTCCCGGAAGAACACCAGATCGCCGGGCTCCGGACGGTGCCGCAACGCGCGGCGCGCCTTTGCCAGGCGGTGGAGGTGGCTGACGCCGTTCTCGCCGGGCCTGGGCGGCAGCAGCATCAAGTTGACGCCTTCGCGGCCGTAGATCGCGCGGACGAATCCGGAACAGTCGTCCGTCGCCGTTCGCGAGAGCTGGCGGACCGAGCGCAGTCCGGCGGCGGCTTCCGCGCGGTCGGCGAGCCGCGTCCCGAGCAGCGAGGCGAGGAGCAGCAAAAGCATGCGGGCGAGAACGTGCTCACCCGCCTTCCACTGTGGAATCCTCGACAGCTCGCCCGGAATCCGGCCAGGCGGACGAGCGGCTACTTGTGCGTCACCTTGCCCTTGGAGTCCAGCTTGTAGCCCGCGGGCAACGCCGCCTCGACCTTCGGCGTGTACCCTTTCACGTCCCAACCCGTGTCGGCGAGCAGGCCCGCGAGGGCCTCGCGCACCCGGGCGTTGCTTATCTCGTGCGCCTTGAGGAAGTGCTGGATGAGCGGCTCTCGCCCGATCGGGTCCTGCTGCTTCGTCACCACCTCGGCCGCGGCGATCTGGACCTCATCGTCCATGTCTTCGAGGAAGGGCAGCACCGCGGGCGCGATCTCCGTCGACTTGTGATTGGAGAGGGCGTGCAGGAGCAGCACCTTCTTCTCCGGCACCCGGCTGTACTCCCCGCCGATCTTCCGGGCCACCTCGGCGAGGAACTTCACCGCCTCCTCCTCGGGCAAGAGCCCGTCCAGGGCGCGCAGCGGCCAGGAGATCTCGTCGCGGCTGGAGATGAACCGCTTGACCGGGCCGAGCGCAACCTCTCCGGCCTGGGTGATCAGCGCCAGCACGCGCGCCTTCTCCTCGTCGTCGGTGATGCCGGGATCGATCCGGAAGGTGTAGCGGGTGAGCAGCGCCTCGATCGCGGCTTCGGTCTTCAGGCCGCCCAGCTCCTCGATGGCCCCCTGGCGGTTCTCCTTCGGGCCGAACTTCTCGGAAGCCTTCTTCTGCAGGCGGCGCACCTTCGCTTCCGGTCCGCCCATTCCCAGCATGTCGAGCAATCCCATGGCGCCCTTCTACAGCACGACGTTCCTGCGCACGTCGGATTTGTAGAGCTTCTGCATCTCCGCGGCCGCCTCGCGCGCCTGCGGAGAATCCTCCGGAAGGACGATCTGCAGCACGACGAACAGATCGCCGCGCGGCGCTCCGGTGGACCCGCCTTTCAGGGCGGGCAATCCGCGCCCGCGCAGGCGGAGCTTGCGCCCGCTCTGTGAACCCGGGGGAATCTTCAGCTTCACCGGGCCCTCGAAGGTCGGCGTGGTCACCTCGGCCCCGGCCAGCGCCTCCTGCGGCGTGATGGGAAGATCCATCGACAGGTCCCTGCCCTGGACCCGCACTGTCGGGTGCTCGCGGACGGTGATGCGCAGGTACAGATCCCCGGGCTCGCCGCCCCGGTGCCCTGGACCTCCCTGGCCCGGCAGGCGCACGCGGGAGCCGGTCTCCACCCCGGGAGGGATGCGGACCTTCAGGCGCGAGGTGCCGGACGGCCCGCCTTCGCCCTGGCGGTTGATCGCGATCTCGCGCTCGGCGCCGAGAACGGCATCGCGCAGGTCCACCTCCAGCTCGGCCTCGGCGTCATCGCCGGGGACCGGCTCGACGGCTGCCCGCCGGGTCCGCGCGGTCTGGCGCCGGCCGAACAGATCCTCGAACATCGCTCCGAGATCCTCGGGGTCGATCCCGCCCGCGCCGCCGCCCTGGAAGTTCTCGAAGCCGCGGAAGCCCCCGCCGCCGAATCCGCCGGACTGGGCCTGGCGCTGGAACTCGCGCGCCTTCTGCTCGTCGAAGCCCTGGTGGGTGGAGATTTCGCCGAACTCGTCGTAGAGCGAGCGCTTTTTCGGGTCGCCGAGGATCTCGAACGCGGAGGAGACCTCCTTGAAGCGCTCCTCCGCTTTCTTGTCGCCCGGGTTCAAGTCCGGGTGCAGCTTCTTCGCCAGCTTCCGGTACGCCTTTTTGATCTCCTCGGCCGGCGCCGTCTTCGCCACGCCGAGGACGGAATACGGGTCTTTCATCACCGGGCGACCGTAACCACACGCGGCGGGGTGGTCAAATGGGGACCCGGACCCCGTCCGGGGTTCGGCATGCTCGCCGGCGAATTGACGCATGCGCTCCGCCATCTGTTACCATCCCGCCGTGAGAGCGATGCCGCTCATCCTGCTCCTCGGGAGCTTGGCCGCCATCGCGGCGGAGCGCCAGCTGCTCGACGAGGTGGTGGCGGTGGTCGAGGCCCACTCCATCACCCTCTCCGAGGTCACCGCCGAGACGCGGGTGCGCCTGGCCGGGTCGCAGGGCCCCGCGGCGGCGAGCGCGCCGCTCGATCGGCGGATCCTCGGCGCTTCGCTGCGCAAGACGATCGAGGAGCGGGTGGTGCTCTCCGAGATGCAGCGGCTCAAGCTCTTCGATCTGGAGTCCGGCGAGGTGGAGGCGCTCCTGGCGCGGCTGCGCGCGAAGTTCCCCTCGCGGGCCGAGTACGACGCGTTCACCCGCTCGATCGAGCTGACCGACGACGAGATCGGCGCGATCCTGGCGCGGGAGCTGCGCGTCACCCGCTATCTCGACAACCGCCTGAAGCTCGCCGCGCAGCTGCGCGACAGCGAGCTGGCCGACGCGATCCGCGGGAAGAAGCTCTCGGAATCGCAGCGCGAGCAGCTCCGCGAGCAGCTGGCGGAGGAGAAGTACCAGCGGCTGTTGCGCGAGCTGCTGGGCGATCTTCGCCGCCGGGCGATGGTGCGCGTGCTCGATCCCCTCGACGCGGGCGGCACCGTGGCCGCGGAGCAGTAGCATGGCGGTGCGGGCGCGGCCTCGGCTCGAGATCCGGCGGATGACCGCCGCGGACCTCGAAGAGGTGATGGTGATCGAGCGGGCGGCCTTCC
>JBGQLA010000340.1:0-5577 GCA_041499865.1 Deltaproteobacteria bacterium | reverse complement strand
GTTCTCTTCGTGCTGCCGCCGAACCAGCTCGCGGGGTACACCTTCGCCGGTTGCCTCGGGGCCCTCGCGCTTTACTGGGGTCTTCGCATGCGCGACCGATTCGCGGGGCCGCCCGTGCTCCGCAAGCCGGCCGCATGGTAAGGACGCGGGCCACGTGCGCTCGCTCCTCCCCGGAATCCTCCTCTGCGTCGCGATCGCGCTCTTCGCCGATTGGCTCGCCGCGTTTCCCGGTCTTCGCGTGTTCGGGCCGCTGACGCTCGCGCTGATCGTCGGGGTCGCGCTGCGGGCCGGCGCGGGCCCTTTGCCCTGGAGCGATCCGGGATCGAAGTTCTGCGCCCGCCCGGTGCTCCGCATCGGCGTGTTCCTGATGGGCGCCCGGCTCGACTTCTCGCTGGTGGCGAAGGTCGGGCCGCGCGTGCTGCTGCTCGACCTGCTCCTGATCTGCGTCGGGTTGGTGGGGATCGCCTGGCTCGCCCGCGCCTTCGCGGTCCCGGCGAAGCTCGCCACGCTCCTGGCGGTGGGAACGTCGATCTGCGGCGCCAGCGCAGCGGTGGCCGCCGGCGCCGTCATCCGCGCCGACGAGGACGACGTCACCCTCGCCGTGGCCCTCTGCGGGATCCTGGGCACCGCCGGCGTGCTCTTCTACGTGCTGGTCGGACCGCTGCTGCCGCTCACCGTGACGCAGCTCGCCATCCTCTGCGGGTCGACGCTGCACGAGGTGGCGCAGGTGATCGCCGCCGCGTTCACCTGGGGGAACGCCAGCGGCGACCTGGGCACGCTGGTGAAGCTCGCCCGGGTGGTGCTGCTCGCGCCCGCGCTGCTTGCGCTGGGGTTCGCGACGCGCGGTCCCGGGGTCCGATACACCTGGAAGGAGCCGCCGGTTCCCTGGTTTGTGATCGGGTTTCTCGCGCTCGGGATCGCGGGGTCGCTCGGCGGCTTCCCGGGCGGGAACCGGGCCCTCCTCTCCTCGGCCAGCATCTTTCTCATGACCTGCGCGATGGCGGCCATGGGCCTGCACACCCAGATCGGGATGATCCGGCGGGCCGGGGCGCGGGTGCTCTATGCCGGACTGGCGGCCTTCGGCTGCATGGCCCTTCTCTCGTTCCTCCTCATCCGCACGCTGGGTATCGCCTGAAAAAGCACACCCGACAGGCGAGGAGATCCGGGTTACAATCCTGTCGCTTCACCCCCAGGAGGCAAACAAGATGACCATTTCCGCCGCCCCGCGGTCGCCCGTCGACATCGAGCATGCCGTCGTGCGCTTCGCGGGTGACTCTGGCGATGGCATGCAGTTGACCGGCACCGAGTTCACCCGGGAAGCCGCGCTGCATGGCAATGACCTGGCCACCTTCCCCGACTACCCAGCCGAGATCCGGGCGCCCGCCGGCACGACGGCCGGTATCTCCGGGTACCAGATCCAGTTCGCCGCCCACGAGGTCTTCTCGGCCGGCGACCAGCCGGACACGCTGGTGGCGATGAACCCCGCCGCCCTCAAGGTGCACCTGCCGGACCTGAAGCGCGGCGGGCTCTTGATCGTCAACGAGGCGAGCTTCAAGCAGGGCGACCTGGACAAGGCCGGCTGGAAGGTGAACCCGCTCAACGACGGCACCCTCGACAACTACCGGGTGATCAAGGTCGACTTCGAGCACCTGGTGAGCAAGGCGGTGGAGGGCTCCGGCGTCTCCGCGAAGGACGCGAGCCGCTCCAAGAACTTCTACGCGCTGGGCCTGGTCTTCTGGATCTACTCGCGCGACGCCGCGCGCGAGGAGCAGGCCATCCGCGAGCGGTACAAGAAGAGCCCGCCGATCGCGGAAGCGAACGTGCGAGCGTTCAAGGCCGGGTACAACTACGGCGAGACCATCGAGGCGCTGGACGCGCCGTACGTGATCCAGCCCGCTCGGCTGAAGCCCGGCAAGTACCGCAACGTCACCGGCAACAGCGCCGTCGCCCTCGGCCTGATCGCCGCCGCCCAGAACGCCGGGCTCCGGCTATTCTACGGCAGCTATCCGATCACCCCCGCCAGCGACATCCTCCACGAGCTCTCCAAGTTCCGGCGGTTCAAGCTCACCACCTTCCAGGCGGAGGACGAGATCGCCGCCATCGCCGCGTCCATCGGCGCCTCGTTCGCAGGCGCCCTGGGCGTCACCGGATCGAGCGGGCCGGGCATCGCCCTCAAGACCGAGGCGATGGGGCTTGCCCTGATGACCGAGCTGCCCCTGGTGATCATCAACGTGCAGCGCGGCGGGCCGTCCACGGGCCTGCCCACCAAGACCGAGCAGTCCGACCTGTTCCAGGCGGTCTACGGGCGCAACGGCGAGAGCCCCATCCCGGTGCTCGCCGCGCGCTCGCCGGCGGACTGCTTCGACACCGCGTACGAGGTGTGCCGGATCGCCATCGACTACCGGACGCCGGTGATCCTCCTCAGCGACGGCTCCCTCGCCAACGGCAGCGAGCCCTGGCTCCTGCCCGAGGTGAGCAGCCTGCCGAAGATCGACCCGAAGCTGGCCACCAATCCCGACGGCTTCATGCCTTACAAGCGGGACGAGAAGCTGGCGCGCCCCTGGGCCATCCCCGGAACGCCGGGTCTCGAGCACAGGATCGGCGGCCTGGAGAAGGACGCGCTGACCGGCAACGTCAGCTACGACCCGCTCAACCACGAGAAGATGGTGCGGACGCGGGCCGAGAAGGTGCGCCGCATCGCCGACACGTTCGAGGCCACGGAGCCGTACTTCGACGCCGAGGGCGACGTCCTGGTGATCGGCTGGGGCGGCACCTACGGCTCCATCACCCAGGCGGTGATCGAGGCGCGCCAGACCGGCGTCCGCGTCGGCCACGTGCACTTGAGACATATCTTCCCGCTCCCGAACGACCTCACCGACGTGGTCGCGCGGTACCGCAACGTGCTCATCCCCGAGCTGAACACCGGGCAGTTGCGGCTGCACCTGCGCGGGCAGCTGGGGATCGAGTCGATCGGCCTGAACAAGATCCAGGGCAAGCCGTTCCACGTCGCCGAGATCCGCTCGGCCATCGAATCGCTCGCGCGGCGCAGCCAGCCGCCGGCAGAGAAGGAGATCGCTTGATGACCGGGCCTCTGGTGAAGCTGACCAAGAAGGACTTCGTCTCCGACCAGGAGGTGAAGTGGTGCCCAGGGTGCGCGGACTTCGCCATCCTCGCGGGCGTGCAGAAGCTGATGCCCGAGCTGGGGATCGCCCGCGAGAACACCGTCTTCGTGAGCGGGATCGGCTGCTCCTCGCGGTTCCCGTACTACATGAACACGTACGGCTTCCACGGGATCCACGGCCGGGCTCCCGCCATCGCCACCGGTCTGAAGATGGCGAATCCGGATCTCACCGTCTGGATGGTCACCGGCGACGGCGATGCGCTCTCCATCGGCGGCAACCACTTGATCCACGCGCTGCGGCGCAACGTCGATCTCAAGATCCTGCTCTTCGACAACCGCATCTATGGATTGACCAAGGGTCAGGCTTCGCCGACCAGCGAGCTGGGGAAGAAGACCAAGAGCTCGCCGTTCGGCACGGTGGATCGGCCGTTCAACCCGCTCACCCTTGCCCTCGGGGCGGGGGCCACGTTCGTCGCGCGCACCACCGCGAACGACATGCCGCACATGGCGAGCGTGCTCAAGCGGGCGGCGGCGCACAAGGGCGCCGCCTTCGTGGAGATCTGGCAGAACTGCGTGGTCTTCAACGACGGGGCGTTCGACGAGTGGAGCGAGAGGGAGGTCCGCGACGAGCGGCTGCTCAAGCTCGAGCACGGCAAGCCGCTGGTCTACGGAAAGTCGAAGGACAAGGGGCTGCGCATCGGCGGCGGATTCACGCTGGAGATTGGGGCCTCGGAAGGCGCGGTGCTGCACGACGAATCGCGCGACAACCTCTCCCTGGCCCTCGCCCTGGCCTCGCTCGAGCCGCCCTGGCCGCAGGTGATGGGCGTGCTCCGCGCGGTGGAGCTGCCCACGGTGGACCAGCTCGCGCGCGAGCAGGAGCGCGAGGCGGAGAAGGCGACCAAGGGGCCCGCCACGCTCGAGGCGCTGCTGGAGAGCGGCGACACCTGGGACGTGGTCGGCAGCGGCGGCGACGCATAGGTTCGCCGGCATGAAGCGGCGCAAGTTCGCTGGCTTCCAGGTCCCCGTCCTCGGGCAGGGGACCTGGAAGCTGCACGGCAAGGAAGCGGTCGAGACGCTGCGGGCCGGGATCGAGCTCGGGCTCTCGCACATCGACACCGCGGAGCTGTATGGGACCGAGGAGACCGTCGCCCGGGCGATCGAGGGGCAGCGCGACCGGGTCTTCCTCGTCTCCAAGGTGATGCCCTCCAACGCCACCCGGAAGGGAACGGTGAAGGCCTGCGAGCAGTCGCTGCAGCGGCTGCGCACCGACCGCCTCGACTGCTACCTCCTGCACTGGCCGGGTTCGCACCCGCTGGAGGACACCCTCGCCGGGTTCGAGGAGCTGCGCGCGGCGGGAAAGATCCGCAGCTACGGGGTGAGCAACTTCGACGAGGACCTGGTCGCCGAAGCGGTGCGCATCGCCGGGCCGGGGCGGATCGCCTGCAACCAGGTCCTGTACAACCTGGCCGAGCGGCACGTCGAGGCGAAGGTGCTGCCGAAGTGCCGCGAGCTGGGCATCGCGTTGGTCGGCTACAGCGCGTTCGACGGGCTGCCGGAGGGCGGCGAGCTTCTGGCGGTGGCCCGGGAGCTGAAAGCGACGCCGCGGCAGGTGGCGCTCGCGTTCCTCACCCGCCTGCCCGACACGTTCGCGATCCCCAAGGCATCGACGGTCCCGCACGTGCAGGAGAACGCCGGCGCCGCATCCCTCGAGCTGAGCCCGGGCCAGATCGCGCGGCTGGAGCGCGCGTACACGCTGCACGTCCGGCGGGAACTTCCCACCTCGTAGTAGGCTGCGCCGGTGCGGGTCGCGGTCACCGGCGGGTCGGGGCAGCTGGGCACGCTCGTGCTGCGGCGGCTCGCCGACGATCGCACGGTCAAGGAGATCGTCGCGCTCGATCTGCGGCCGCCGCTGATCGTCTCCGGCAAGCTGCGCGACGTGCGCGCCGACGTCCGCGATCCGCGGATCGGCGAGCACCTGCGCGGCTGCGACGCGCTGATCCACCTCGCTTTCCTGGTGGCCAAGCGCGGCGCCCGCGCGGTGCAGGACGAGGTGAACGTGCGCGGAAGCGCCAACGTCTTCCGGGCTGCGCTCGGCGCCGGCGTGCGGCGGATCCTCTACTCGTCGTCCGTCGCCGCGTATGGGGTGGTGCCCGGGCTCCCGGTGCCGGTGACCGAGGACACGCCCCGCATCCGGCAAGAGGACTTCTGGTACGCGTGCGCGAAGTTCGACGTGGAGGCCGACCTCGACGGGCTCGAACGCGAGCACCCGGACCTCTCGGTGGCGCGCTTCCGCCCCGCCATCCTCATCGGACGCAGGATGGAGCACCAGCTCGGGGCGGCGCTGCGCCACGGCCTCTTGCCGCGGACGGGCACGCTGCCCCTGGTCTGGGACGAGGACGTGGCGGACGCGTTCCTCCTCGCGCTCAAGTCCGGCGCCCGGGGCGCGTTCAACCTCT
>JBGQLA010000339.1:0-5581 GCA_041499865.1 Deltaproteobacteria bacterium | reverse complement strand
GGTCCCAGCGCTTCGCGTTCGGCTTGAGCTCGCGCTCGGCGAAGTCGCGGCAGGTGTCGCGCAGGAGCTTCTGCTCTTCGCTGAGATCGATTTCCACGTGCGGCGCTCTCGGGATCGAAAAGAAATTGCGGTGGCGAATGCTACACGCCGGTCACGGGCCGGGCAAATGAGATCCCTCACATCGGCGGATCGCCCCGACTTACCGCTTGTCTGCGTACTTTGCCGGATCCTTGTCGAAGTCCGGCTTGCAGTCCGGGCAGCAGAAGGCGTAGACGCGTCCGTTGTACGTGGCGAACCCGGTGTCGGCGCCCACGCGAAAAACATCTCCGGACACCGGGCACTTGGCCCAGGTTCCGGCAGCGGGCTGGCTCTCGAAGCTGGTCGGCGCGTTGCGGTGTTCGCCCTTCTTCGCGTGGTCCTTCGGCATGTCGTGCGCGAGCACGGGGGAAGAGGCGAGCGCGAGGGCGAGCAGGAGGGTCTTCATGCCGCCGTTCTATCCCTGACCGGGCGCCTGCGCCAACAAGCTGCGGGCGATCACCACCCGCTGGATCTGCGAGGTGCCCTCGTAGATCTGGAGCAGCTTGGCGTCGCGCATCAGCTTCTCCACCGGGTACTCCTTCGTGTACCCGTACCCGCCGAAGACCTGCACCGCGTCGGTCGCCACCGCCATCGCCGAATCCGCGCCGAACGCCTTGGCATAGGACGACTCGATGGCGTCGAGCTTCCCCTCGCCGATGCTCCAGCTCGCCTTGAGCATCAAGAGGCGGGTGGCCTCGTACTTCATCGCCATGTCGGCGATCATGAACTGGATGGCTTGGAACTGCGCGATCGGCTGCCCGAACGCCTTGCGCTCCAGCGCGTAGTTGCGGCTCTCATCGAGCGCGCGGCGCATGATTCCGCACGCGCCGGCGGCGATCCAGGGGCGGCTGCGATCGAACGTCTTCATCGCCACCTTGAAGCCCTGCCCCTCCTCGCCGATCAGGTTCGCCTTGGTGAGCTTCACCTCGTCGAAGATGACGTCGGAGGTGTCGCTGGCCCGCTGCCCGAGCTTGTCCTCCTTGCGCCCGACGGAGACGCCAGGGGCGTCGCGCGGCACCACGAAGCAGGTGATCCCCTTGTGGCGGTCCTTCACGTCGCCGATGCGGCCGAAGACCGTGTACCACTCGGCGTAGCGGGCGTTGGTGATCCAGCGCTTCTGCCCTGTCATCACGTATTCGTCGCCCACCTTGCGCACGGTGGTGCGCATGCCGGCCACGTCGCTGCCGGCGTCGGGCTCCGAGCAGGCGTAGGCGGCGAAGATCGGCGCCTCGGTCAAGGTGGTCAGCCACTTCTTCTTCTGCTCGGTGCTCCCGGCGAGCATGATCGGCATCGCCGCCAGGTTGTTGCCGAACATCGTAGTCCCGACGCCGGCGCAGCCGTAGTTCACCTCTTCGGCCATGAGGACGTGGTCCAGGGTGGAGAGGCCGAGCCCGCCCACGTCCTCGGGGATCTCCGCGTTCATCAGCCCGATCTCCCAAGCCTGCTCGCAGATCTCCTTGGGGAACGTGCCGTGCTCGTCGAGCTTCTGCGCGACGGGGATGATCTTCTCGCGGGTGAACTTGCGGGCGGTGTCGACCAGCCTCTGCTGCTCGTCGGTGAGTGAGAAATCCATGGATGCTCTACTTTCCGGTGAATCGGGCGGGTCTCTTTTCCACGAAGGCGCGCATGCCCTCGCGGCGGTCCTCTGTATCGAACAAAAGGGCGAACGACTCTGCTTCCTGGCGGTTGGCCGCGCGCAGCGGCATGTCGTAGCCGCGCTCGACCAGCCGCTTGGCGCGGGCGACGGCCAGCGGCCCCTTCTGGGCGATCTTCAGCGCGATCGAGCGGCAGTGATCGAGCAGCTTCTCCTGCGGCAGCACCGCGTTGACGAGCCCCATCTCCTGCGCCCGCTTCGCGTCCACCCAGTCGCCGGTGAAGATCATCTCCTTCGCCCGGAGCTTTCCCACCAGGCGCACCAGGCGCTGCGTGCCGCCGAAGCCCGGGGTGACGCCGAGCGAGACTTCCGGCAGGCCGAGGCGGGCGTTCTCGCTGGCGAAGATCATGTCGCAGGCTACGGCCAGCTCCAGGCCTCCGCCCAGCGCGTATCCGTTCACCGCGGCGATGGTGGCGGCGGGGATGTCCTCGATCAGCGCGGTGAGGACGTGCCCCAGCTCGCTGAACTCGCGCGCCTGCCAGGGACCCATCGGGACCATCTCCGAGATGTCGGCGCCGGCCACGAAGGCGCGGTCGCCGGCGCCGGTGAGGATCAGCACCCGGGTATCGGCGCATTCGCGCACCGCCAGCGTCAGCTCGCGCAAGGTGTGCGAGTTCAGCGCGTTGAGCGACTTCGGCCGGTTCACCGTGATCAGCGAGATCGCGGGGTCGTGCTCGACGAGGATGGTCTCGTAAGCCATGTCAGTACCTGTAGAATCCGCGCTTCGTCTTCCGTCCCAGCCAACCCGCGTCCACGTACTGGCGCAGCAAGGGCGCGGGCCGGTACTTGTCGTCGCCCAATCCTTTGTGGAGCACCTCGGCGATGTACAGGCAAGTATCGAGCCCGATGAAGTCCGCCAGCGTCAGCGGCCCCATCGGCACGTTGGTGCCGAGCTTCATCGCCGTGTCGATGTCCTCGGCGGAGGCCAGCCCTTCTTGCAGCGCGAAGCAGGCCTCGTTGAGCATGGGAATGAGGATGCGGTTGACGATGAAGCCCGGCATGTCTTTCGACAGGACCGTCGTCTTCCCCATCCTCTCCGCCAGCGCCCGCGTGGTGGCGTAGGTCGCGTCGCTGGTCTGGGCGCCGCGGATGATCTCCACCAGCTGCATCACCGGGACCGGGTTCATGAAGTGCATGCCGATCACCCGCTCGGGATTCGGCACGCTGGCGGCAACCCGGGTGATGGGGATCGACGAGGTATTCGTGGCCAGCACCGCGTCCTGCGGCATCGCTTTGGCGAGGCTGGCGAAGACCTTCTTCTTCACCTCCTCGTTCTCCGTGACCGCTTCCACGGCGAACTGGGCGGCGCGCGCGTCCTCGGGCGTCCCGGCCTTCAGCCGGGAAACGGTGGCCTGCGCCTCCTCCGCCTTCAGCTTCCCCTTGCCCACCGCCTTGTCGAGCTGGGCGCGGATCCCCGAAAGCCCCTTCTGGACGAACCCGGGGTCGACGTCGATCAGCAGCACCTCGATCCCGCTCTGAGCCGCCACCTGCGCGATTCCTGCGCCCATCTGTCCTGCGCCCACCACCGCCAGCACCTTGACATCCACGGTCGGACTCCTCGGAAGAGGCGCCGAGATAAGCCAGCTTAGGACGCGGAGTCAAATGCGGTAACGTCGCAGTGTGGAGCAGCGGGTCTGCCAGGGGATCGTCGACGACGCCGCCGCGATCTGCGGCGCGCTGGTGGCGGAGCTCCGGCTGCGCGGAGACCTGCTGGAGGGCGACGGCGCGGGCCAGCGGCAGCTGGTGCAGGCCGCGGTGGGAGGCGCGCTGGCCACCCCGCGCGCGCGGCGCGAGGCCACCGCGCGCAGCCTCCAGGAACTGGTCTCCTCCGGAGCGCTGACGGCCACCGCCGGGGTGGAGCGGAACGTCCATCTCGCGCGCTGCCCGCCCCAGGTGGCGCACGCCCTCGATCTCGGGCGCCTCGCCCCCGCCGAGCTCTGGTGCGCGGACGTCCCGCTCAGCGTGGAGAGCGATCCCGCCGGAATGCTGCGGCTGGTGCTCGATCGCGAGCCGCGCCGCTCGCTGCTCAAGGCGCTGCGTGGCGTGGGTCACGAGGCTTCCCTGCAGCTCGCGCAGGAGCGGGGCCGCCAGCGCGCGCTCGCCGACCTGGCCCGCGCCCGGCAGCGGCTGGGGGCGCTGGCGGCGGCGGCGGCGCGGCTGCGCCGCGAGACCGAGCGGCGCGACGTGCTGAAAGCCATCGCCGACGAGCTGCGCAAGCTCGGGTTCGAGAGCGCGGTGCTGCTGGCCGGCCCCGAAGGGGTGACGCTCGCGCACATGTCGCACAAGCGGTCGGTGATCGACGAAGCGATGCGGCTGATCGGCATCCGCAAGATGAGCGAGCTCCTGCCGATCGACCCTTCGAAGTCGCCGCTGCTGGACACGCTGCTCAAGTCTCCCGAGCCCGTGGTGGAGGTGCGCTCGCATGCGCTGCTGCGCGCCATCTGGGGCCGCCGCGCGACCGAGCCCGCCCGCGAGCGCCTGATCGAGCTGCTCCGGCTCTCCGACGTCGTCGCCGCCCCGCTCCGCGGCGCCGGAGACCACGCGCTCGGGATCCTCCTCGCCGCGCCCCAGGAGGCGGTGGAGCCGGACCTCGGCGTGCTCAGCTCGTTCGCGCTCCAGGCTTCGCTCGCGCTCGAGCGCTCCCTGATGCGGGAGCGGATGCGCGAGCAGGCGACGATGATCGAGGAGGCGGTGGAGGAGCGCACCCGCGTGCTGCGCGAGGCGAACGAGCGCCTCCAGGAGGCCGATCGGCGCAAGGACAACTTCCTCGCCAACGTCTCGCACGAGCTGCGCTCGCCGCTGGTGACGATGATCGGCTACACCGATCTGCTGCTGGCGGAGCGGATGGGCACGATCAACGAGCGCCAGCGGCAGTGCCTGCAGGTCGCGCGCTCCTCGGGAAAGCGGCTGCGCGCCTTCATCGAGGAGCTGCTCGACTTCTCCCGCTTCGAGCTGACGCGGGAGTCGATGACCTTCCAGCCCTTCGACGTCGGCGAGGCGGTGACGCAGGCGCTGGCCGGCCTCGCGCCCCGGTTTCTCGAGAGGCGCCTCAACGTCCGCCAGCGCGTGACCCCGGACCTGCCGCCGGTGCTGGGCGATCGCGACCGCATCCTCCAGGTGCTGACCAACCTGCTCTCCAACGCCGAGCGGCATTGCCGCGACGGCGGCAAGGTGGTGATCGCCGCGCAACAGCGCCGCGGGTTCGTGCTGATCTCGGTGCAGGACAACGGCACCGGCATCCCGGCCGCGCACGTGGCGAAGATCTTCGACCGGCTCTACCAGGTGGGAGACGTGAGGGACGCGCGTTCGCGCGAGCAGGGCCTCGGCCTCGGGCTGAACATCGTCCGCACCATCGTGGAGGCGCACGGCGGCGACGTCTCCGTCAGCAGCGAGGTGGGGAAGGGATCGACCTTCGCCTTTACGCTGCCGCTCGCGGACTGGAAGGCGGAGAGCTCGACGCCGCCCTGAGCGTGCTTCCCCAGTTGAACGTCACGCCCGCCGAATCGGCTGCAGCTGGTTCGCACGTCAGCGCACCGCGATGCCGCTCGTCGCGGCCACCATCCCGCGCGCGACTTCTTCCCCGAGATGCGGATCAGCCAACTGGAAAGCGGGCCCGACGCATCCGTACGTTGCCGCAACGAGGGCTCGTTTCAATGTTCCCCTCTCTGCTCGCGTGGGAGGGGGACCCATGCTTCGACCGTTGGGCATTCTGGCGCTCTGCGTTGCCTGTGGATCGCCGGCAAGATTGCCGGCGATCGCGACGGAGGATACCTCCGCGACGATCGTGTTCAACGGCGCGAACTACGCGTTCGTCGCCTCGAAGTCGTATCCAACGAATCTCGGCATCGC
>JBGQLA010000338.1:0-5582 GCA_041499865.1 Deltaproteobacteria bacterium | reverse complement strand
GTCTTCGCCTGCCCGCGCGAGGCCCACCAGATCGCGTACGCCAGGACCACGAAGCCGATCATCGCGTTGCGCGTCGACTTGGTGAGCACCGCTATCTTGCCGGCGCTGTCGGAGAAGATCGCCCCGGCCGCGGCGGCCTCGGCGGTGTTGTCGACCGCCAGGCCTGCCCAGAGGCCGAAGGCGTGGTCGCTCATGTGCAGGAAGTGGCCGATCGCGGGATAGGCGAAGAGGCCGAAAGCGCCGAGGGCGAGGATGGCGGCGATGGCGAACGAGGCATCGTCGTCGTCGGCGTCGATCGCGCCCTTCGCCGCGATGATCGCGGACACTCCGCAGATCGAAGAGCCCACCGCCAGCAGGCTGGTCAGCTTGGGCTTGAGGTGGAACCAGCGCCCGAGCACGGTCATCACGCCGATGGCCACCGCCAGCTCGATGCCGACCAGAGCGAGCGACACGCCGCCGAGCTTGATCACGTCGCCGAGGAGGAAGCGCGCGCCGAGCAGCACGATCCCGTGCCTTCAGCCAGAAATCGTACGTGGCGACGCCGGGCCTGAAGACCTGCGCCAACCCGACCGTGTTCGAGATCACCAGCCCGAAGACGATGGCCCAGAGAACGTATTCCAGGTTCGGCATCGCCAGGTGGTGCGTCTTCCCGTACGCGTTGAGCGTCGCCTCGGTGAGTTTTCCCGCGTAACCGATGGCGAACAACAGGCCTACCCCGGGCAGCAGGCGCAGGAAGCGCCAGGGCAGGGCGATTGGCTGCCTTGGAACTGCAATCGCCTCGCTCATCTCACCACCCCACAGTCAGGCTGACGGTCTTCACCAGGGCGACCGAGGCCAGAGCCGCGATCACCGCCCACCAGTCCAGGGACAATTTCTTCAGCACGGTTTGCTCCTTTTCATGCGGCGCATTCGCCTTCCGAGGTCTGCACTTCGAACGCCTTCTGTTCGCCGAGATCGACGAAGTCCTCGGCGGTGGGCTGCCCCAGCGCTTCCAGGTCCTCGAGCAGCGCGGTGATCCGTTCCGGCGCTGCGCGGCCAAGGAATGCCGCCGCGGACTCGCCAGGCGCGGCTTCGCGGGCCGCGAGATCCGCGAGCCGCCGCACCGCCTCGGCCACCTTGCGCGCCGGCACCTTCGCGGCGAGCCGGCCGAACGACGACTCGCCGGCGCCGAACTCGCCTCCGACGTAGAGGTGATATTGCGGAACCAGCCGCCCGTCCGCCTTGCGCACCGAGCCTTGCAGCCCGATGGCGGCGACGTAGTGCTGCCCGCAGCCGTTCGGGCAGCCCGAGATCTTGATCGGCAGCGCGTCGCGCCGGTCCGCGAGCGCCGAGGTGAGCGCGTCCGCCATGCCGCGCGACTGCGTCACCGCCAGGCGGCAGGAGTACGCGCCGGGGCAGCTCACCACGTCGGAGATGGTCAGCGCCCCGGGCCGCGAGAGGCCGGCGGCGCCAAGCGCGGCGTGCAACGAGGCGAGGTGGGCGCGAGGAACGAAGCGGAGCAGCACGTTCTGCTCCACCGTGGTGCGCAGCTCCCGCTCGGCGCTGAACTCCTCCGCGATCTCCGCGAGGGCGCGGAACTGCGCCGCCGTCAGATCGCCGAGCGGCAGCCGCACCGTCACCGCCGCCAGCTCGGGGTCGCGCTGCGGCCGCACGTTGGTGCGCGCGAACGCCTCGAACCCCGGCTGGGGCGCGCGCCGCCGCGGCGTCTGGGGTGACCGCGCCGGCGCGGTCTCCGCGATCGCGAGCGGCCGCAGGGCCAGCGACCGGCGCTCCTCGAAGTACTGGCGAAGGAACTCGTCGGGCCCGAGCTTGTCGACCACGAACTTCAGCCGGGCGCGGTGGCGGTGCTGCCGGTCGCCGGTGCGGTTGAACACGCGCACCACCGCCTCGCAGATCTCGATCACCTCTTCGGCAGGCGCGAACTCGTGCGCGAGGATCCCCGTGCGCCGCAGCGTGGACAGCCCGCCGGCGAGGGTGACGCGGAACCCCGGCTTGCCGTCGCGGACCCGCGCGAGGAAGCCCACGTCGTTGAAAGACGCGCCGACGCAGTCGTAGCCGCAGCAGCCGCCGAAAGCGATCTTGAACTTGCGCGGGAGCGAAGCGGAGAGCGGACCGCGCAGCAGGTGCCGCGTCACCGCCTCCGCGTACGGCGTGCTGTCGAAGGGTTCCAGCGCGGATGCGCCGGCATACGGGCAGGCGGTGACGTTGCGGACCGAGTTTCCACACGCCTCGCGCGTGGTCAGGCCGGCATCGGCCAGCGCGCGCAGCGCATCGTCGCTCTCGGCCAGGTGGACGAAGTGGAACTGCACGTTCTGGCGGGTGGTGATGTGGCCGCGCCCGGTCGAAAAGCGCTCCGCCACGTCGGCGAGGGCGCGAAGCTGCTCCGGCGTGAGGATCCCCTGGGGAATCTTCACCCGCACCATCATCGCGTCGCCCTCCTGCCGCTGGCTGTAGACGCCGTTCACCAGGCGGAACTGCTTCCAGGCGTCGGCGGAGATCTCGCCGCGCTCGAACTTGCCCAGCATGGAGACGAACGCATCCAGATCCTTTTCGTCCGCGAACCCCAGGCGTGCGGGGCCGAGCGTCTTGCTATCGAGCAACGGCATGGAGACCTCCTGGCTGTGCGTTCCGGATGCGATCGGCGAGGGCGACGGTGGCGCCGATCACGATCACGCCCGGCGCGTCCGTCGCCGGCGCGCTTGCGAGCGTTCCCAGCGTCCCGCGCCAGAAAAAGGCGTCGGGCCGCGAGGCCGAGAAGAGGACGGCGGCGGGCAGGCTGGCCGGCCACCCCTGCGCGAGCAGGAGCGCGGACGTGTCAGCGCGCGTGGCGATGCCCATCAGGATCACCAGCGTGGCGGCGCCGGGGGCGAGCGATCGCAGCACGGGTCCGTACGCGTCCTCCGCGTGGCCGGAGACGACCACGAAGGCGGACGCGAGCCCGCGGTGCGTGACGGGAATTCCGCTCAAGGCGGCCGCCGCCACTGCGGAAGAGACGCCGGGGACGATCTCGCAGGGCACGCCGGCCGCGGCGAGCGCCAGCGCCTCCTCCCCCCCGCGCCCGAACACGACCGGGTCGCCGCTCTTCAGGCGCACCACGCGCTCTCCGCGAAGCGCGCGCCGGATCATCACGCGCTCGATGGTCTCCTGGGCGATCGAATGCCGTCCGGCGCGCTTGCCCACGTACGCCCAGCGCGCTTGCGGAGCGTGGCGGAGCGCCGCGCGATCGACCAGCGCGTCGTAGAGCACCAGGTCCGCCGCGCGCAGCCGATCGACGGCGCGCAAGGTGAGCAGGTCCGGATCGCCGGGACCGGCGCCCACCAGCGAGACGAAGCCGCTCATACCGCCTCCCGGTACAGATCGTTGAGCGCGCGCAGCAGCAAGGGGCGGCGGCGCGGCAGCGGCACCGCGTCCGCTTTCCAGTGCGAGCGCAGGTTCCGGGCGACCTCGGCCCAGGACTCGAGATCCTCGGGGATCAGCGCGTCGAGCGCCTCGCGCAGCAGGCCCGAAAGCGCCGGCGCGCGCCCGGCCGTGGAGATGGCGGCGGTGACACTGCCCTTGCGGATGACGCCGCCCAGATAGGCGCTGGCCGAGGCCGTGTCGTCCACGGCGTTGACGAAGACGCGGCGCTCCTCCGCGGCGCTCGCCACTTCGCGGTTGACCGCCGGGGGAGCGGCGGCGACCGCCCACCACATGCCGTCGAGATCAACGGGGGCGAACTGGCGCTCGCGCAGCTCGACGCCGGGTCGGCGCAGGGATGCGAGGATCTCCGGCGCCACCACCGTGACGCGCGCGCCGGCGGTGAGCAGCGCGTCGAGCTTCGCAGCGGCGACGTTGCCGCCGCCAACCAGGAGGACGGGACGGCCACGCAAGTGCAAAAAGACGGGGTACAGCTCCACGGACAGCTCCTTGCGAAAGGCTCACGGCGCGGACAGAACGCCGGGCGGGGCAAGGAGCGATGAGGCGGAGTTACGAAGTCGCCGTCAGGCTCATGCGCGCACCCGGCACCACATGCCGGGGCGACAACAACAGGCGCACGAGCTCTGCAAACGGAGCGACATCGTCCGGTACGGATAACGGAAGCGCATTGCGAAAGTCAAGCGGAGTGTCTCAAGCGCTCGCGATCACGCGATCGTTCTGAGCGGTTCTCACCCGAGGACCTCCTTCACGATCCGCCGGCGCATCGCCTCGTCCGGCAGCCGTCCGAAGCCCGCCCGCACGTCGTCCGCCATGTGCGCGGGATTCGAGGTGGCCGGGATCGGACAAGTCACCGCCGGATGCCCGAGAATGAACTTGAGGAAGACCTGCGCCCAGCTCGTGCAGTCGATCTCCGCCGCCCATCCGGGCAGCGGCCGCCTGCGCGCATCGGCGAAGAGCGACCCGCCTTCGAAGGGGCGCATCACCAGCACCGCGGCGCCGTGCGACGCGCAGGCGGGGAGAAGGCGCTTCTCCGCCTCCCGCATGCCGAGCGAATACGGAAGCTGCACGAAGTCCGGCTTCTCCGCCGCGACGATGTTCTCCAGCTCCGCGAACGCCGACAGCGAATAGTGCGTGATCCCCCAGTACCGGAGTGTCCCGGACTCCTTCCAGGCCCGCAGGGTGGGCAGGTGCGTGCGCCAGTCGAGGAGATTGTGGATCTGCATCAGGTCGACGCGCCCCATCCTCCGGATCGACTCGCGCATCTGCGCGATGCCCTCTTCCTTCCCGCTGGTCCACACCTTGGTGGCGAGGAACGCGCGCTTTTCCGCCCGCAGATCGCGCAGCACCTCGCCCACCGTGGTCTCCGATCGGCCATACATCGGCGAGGAGTCGATGACGGCGCCGCCCGCGTCGAGCAGCCTCCGGACCACGTCCACCAGCGCGGTCCGCTCCGCGGTGTCGAACGTGCGCCAGGTCCCCATGCCGATCGCCGGCACCTGCTCCCCGGTGCGCGGGATCGCGCGCGTCCGCATGCGTTCTGCGCCCATCGTTCCTCCGCCGGCGAGCGCGCCGGCGGCTGCCGCCCGCAACACGTCCCTCCGCGAGAGCATCATCGCACCCGGCCCGCGCCGCGGATCTTCTGCAGCAGGTCCGCGACGTCCTTCTGCACCTCGCGCGAAGAGCGCATCTGGCCGCGAAAGCGGAGCCGGCGCGCCGCCCGGAGCCGCCCCGGTAGCTTCCACGCCAGCGCGCCGTCCAGCGGCTTCACCGGGATCAGGTTCATCAGGAGCACGACGGCGTTGCGCCGGGTGAGCGCGTCGTGCAGGTCGACCGGCATGGCCACGGCCAACGCCACCACCAGCAGCGCGGCCTGTCCGGCAACGCCGCCAAGCGCGATCAGCGACCGGCGCACCGCCGCCACTTCGCCCTCTCCGAGCAACTCTCCCCCGAGCCCGTGCAGCAGTACGCTCCCCACGCGCAGGCGCGTGCCGGCGACCGCCAGCGCGTGCCCGAGGACGTGCGCGAGCAGGACGGCGGCGTACCCGGCCAGCAGCAGCGGGCGGGGCTGCAGGGCGCAGAACAGCGCGGCGCCGAGAAGGAGGCTCCAGTGCAGCCGCAGCGGTCCGAGGCGCAGCACCGCTCACCCCGGCATCGGGACCGGGCTC
>JBGQLA010000337.1:0-5624 GCA_041499865.1 Deltaproteobacteria bacterium | reverse complement strand
AGCTCCGAGCGCGAGAGCGGATCGGCGTCGATCAGCAGCACCTGCGCCCCCACCGTCAGCGCGGCGGGGAAGTTCGACCACTTTGCGTTGAAAGGTCCGGTCATGCGCACCTCCAGGCGACGGACATTGATCACCTCCAGGCCTAGGACACCCCAGCGGGCCTCCTGGATGTTTCGATCTGGTTTCGATCGCCTGTGCGATCGATCCGTCGACAGGAGGGCTGCGCTTGTGGCGGTCGTTGCCGTCGAAGGAGCGACCCCGCAACCGGGCCTTCGGTGAAAGCCTGCCGCGTCAAAACAAGACCGAAACATGCGGAGCGCAGTACGAGGTGCACTTGAAAGAATTCCGCAATGTAGGAGGCGCATGATGCGCGGCTGGAGGTCCGCCTTGCGCAAGCTCGCCTTGTTCGGGGCAGCGGCTGCCGTCCTGGCCATCGGCCTGTACTGGCTGAGGGGCATGCCAGCGACGTCGGTCAAGCCGGCAACCTCGCCACCCGCACCGCTCGACACGCCGTCGCAGCACAGGGCGGCAGCAGCGAGCCCGTCCGCGACCGGCTCCGCGCCGGCGGCGTCCCGGGCGCCGGTGACGCTGGGCACGACGTCGCCGGACGAGGAGAGGACCCCTCCGCTCGAGCACCCCGCAACACCCGCGGACGGCTTTGCCGAAGTGCGCGTGCTGTCCGCCGGCCAACCCGTGGCTGGCGCGCGCGTGGTTCTCTATTCGCGCGCGTGGCGGATGCAGACCCAGCCGGTGTTTCGTATCGCCGGCGCCGGGATGACCGGTCCTGACGGCACCGTCCGGCTTCCGGCGCGGGCGGGACCCTACCTGGCATCGGCGCATGCGCCTCCCCTCGCCGCGGCGGAAAAGGAGTTCGTGCGGCCCGCGGGCGCCGCGGTGACGCGGGTGGAGATGAAGCTCCCGCAGGCGCACGTGCTGCAAGGCCGGACGATCTCGCGCGGAACCGGTGAGCCCGTCGCGCAGGCGCGCATCGTCGTTTCCGCCGCGCTGCGCGCCGCGGGCTTCCGGGGCGCCGGGCGCTCCGCGACGCTCCCGCCCGAGGAACGCGCTGTCGCGGAGAGCGACACGGCCGGCCGCTTCCAGGTCGGCGGTCTCGGCGAAGGCACCTGGTCCGTCGAGGCGACGAGCGTCGGACACTCCCGCGCGCTGGCCCCGCGCGTCGCGATTCCCCACGGCGGCGACCTGTTGCTCGAGCTGCCGGCCGCGGCGGTGATCGAGGGCAAGGTGCTCGCCGCCGACGGCTCTCCAGCCGACAGCGCGGAAGTGACGGCCGTGAGCGGCGCGGGCAAGGCCTTCACCCTCGCGGCGCAAGGAGGAGGCTTCTCGCTCGAGGTAGAACCGGGCTCGTACCATCTCTCCGCCCGCCGCGGAGCCGAGGCTGGGGCGCAAGGCGCGCCCATCGCGATCGCGGCCGGCCGGACAGTGCGCGGCGTCGTGCTGCAGCTCGGCACCGCGTCGGCCATCGGGGGGATGGTGTTCGCGCAATCGAGCGGAAGACCCATCTCCGGCGCGAGCATCACGCTGACAGCGTCGGGGAGCGCCAGCATGGCGGGCACCGCCGTCAGCGACGCAGCGGGGAGCTTCTCCATCGGAGGCCTCGCGCCGGGAAGCTACGACGCCACCGTGCACGCAGACGGATTCAGCGACCAACTCCGCCGCGGCGTCACCGTCGCCTTGGCGCAGACCTTCCCCCTCCAGATAAGCTTGACCGGCACCGGCGCCGTGAGCGGGCTGGTCACCGACTCGGCGGGGCGTGTGCTGGCCGGCGCCGTGGTCCGCATCGCCGCCGGCTTCGGTCCGGCGGCCGGCGTCGCGCAGTCCGAAGCTGTCGCCGGCGCCGACGGACGCTACCGCCTCGACAACCTGGCTCCCGGCACGGTGCGGCTTGCGGCGTCGCGCGACGAGTCGTCCTTCGGCCCGACGCGCTCCGTCGACGTGGCCGAGGGGCAGGAGTCGCCGCTCGACTTCACGCTCACCGACAACGGCTGGCTCGCCGGCCACGTGCAGCTCAAGTCCGGCGCTCCGCCCGACCCGAGCACCACCGTCCGAGCCGTGCAGCAGGGCGACATGGGCGGCTTTCGCGACGGCGCGGTCCTGGGCAGCGCGCAGGTCGACGCGGGCGGCGCGTACCAGCTCTCGCTGCCGCCCGGGCATTACCGCGTCGCCGCCATGGGCCCGAACGGGCAACGGCAACAGCCGAGTCTCGCGACGGTGACTGCCAACCAGCCGGCGCAGCTCGATCTGCTGCTCGACGATACAGTGCCGGGAACCAGCGGGTCGGTGCTGGAGCCCGGTGGCGCTCCCTCGGCCAACGCGCGGGTGGTCCTGCTTTCGGCGCAAAGGCAGCCGCTGGGGATGGCCGTCACGGACGCGGACGGGACGTTCACCGTCTCGCAGTTTCGCGGCGCGCCGCCGGCCAGCGTGCGCGCGCGCAACGGCGGGCGCATCGGAGAAGCGCCGGTCGCGCAAGGCGACGTCGCGGTCCAGCTCCAGGCCTCGGCCACGCTGCACGGCGTGCTCGCCTCGGGCGGCAGCCCGCCGTCGAGCTTCACCGTCGTCGTCACACCGGCGGATCCGATGGGCGCGCTCTGGGATCCGGGCGGCCCCAGCTCGCTGGAGTTCACCGGCGATCGCTTCGACCTGTACGACCAGCCCGGCGTCGAAGTCACGGTGGTGGTGAAGACCATCGACGGAAGATCCGGCAGCCAGGCTGTCTCGCTGCGCCCCGGGCAGGAGGCGAGCGCCACCGTCGCCCTTCAGGACAGCGCCGCGATCGCCGGGCGCGTGCTCAGGACCGACGGGCAGCAACCGGTGGCGGGCGCGGTCCTGCTGCTCGACGGGTCGGCGCGTCCGGGGAGCGGCTCCCTCACCGGTAGGGACGGGCGCTTCCGGGCTGGAAGCCTGGCCGCGGGAACGCACTCGCTCGCGGTGCGGGCAGGCCAGTTCGCGGCTCCGGCGCAGAGTTTCACGCTCAATCCCGGCCAGATGCTCGACCTGGGCGACATCGTCCTGCCCTTGCCGCGGACGCCGTCGGGCACCATCGGCGTCCGCTTCTTCAACTCGGGGAGCGCGGTGGCGATGGGAAGCATCGTGCCGGGCGGACCCGCCGATCTCGCCGGCATACAGGAGGGCGACCTGCTGCTGGCGCTCGACGGGACCGCCGTGCTGAGCCCGGCGGACGCTACCGTGCGCAGCCAGGGCGTGCCGGGTACGCCCGTGTCCGTCACGCTGCAGCGGGCCGGCCAGCCATCGACGGTCCAGGTGATCCGTGCGCCCTGACCCGAGGGCGCCCGATCGGGACAGTCAGGACAGCGAGACGCCGATTCACCTTGAACATTCCCCTCATCCTTGGAGGACCGAGTGAAGACGACGATCATTGGAGCGCTCGCAGCCATGTTCCTTGCTCTCCCCGCCGCTGCGCAGCAAGGGGAAGCAGAGCGGCCCCGTGCGCGTGCACCATCTGTCGGCAACGGGCATATCCCTGCGCACGGACCACCGCACGCAGCACCTCAGCCGCGCAGCGGTCCTGCCCAGCCACAGCCAGGGCCGCGACGGACGTACCGCGACCAGACCGGGCACCCGGAGGTCCCTCACGTGCACGCCAACGGCGATCGCTGGATCGGCCACGAAGGCGGCCATGGCGATCAGCGATACACCCTCGATCGTCCGTGGGTTCACGGGCGGTTCACCGGCGAGGTTGGTCCTCGGCACATCTGGCGGCTGCGTGGGGGCGGGCCTGAGCGGTTCGATATCGGCGGCTTTTTCTTCCAGGTCGCGCCAGCGGATGCTCCGTACTGCACCGACTGGGACTGGAACAATGACGACATCGTGATCTACGACGATCCGGATCATGACGGCTGGTATCTCGCCTACGACGTGCGGCTCGGCACTTACGTGCACGTGCTGTACCTCGGTGCCTGAGGAACCAGCCTTCCAGCCATTCTTGAAGCGCTGTCCGGCGCTTGATCGGGTTGTATGGACGGCGCTGGGAAGCGTCCGGTTCGGTGAACGGGTGGGCGCTGTTACGCTCATGGTGTTGTCGCGGCTGGTCAACTCCGACTCCATGCACCTCTCCCCGGAGATCGCAGGATATGTGGGCCGGCGCGCCGGCACCAGGCTTCGCCAAGACCGGCGGCGAGCCCGTCGCTTCGAGGTATACATTCCGGGCTTGACCTCCCGAAGGAGCGCATGGCCCTCACCACCGACGACCTCAGGATCCGGGCCATCAAGGAACTGGCCCCGCCGGCCCACCTCATCCGCGAGTTCCCTTGCAGTGAGAAGGCCGCCACGGTGGTCCACGAGGCGCGGCAGGCGATTCACCGCATTCTGCACGGCATGGACGATCGGCTGATCGTCGTTGTGGGCCCGTGCTCCATCCACGACGTCCGCGCGGCGAGGGAGTACGCCGCCCGCCTGCTGGAGCAGCGTAGACGCCTCGCCGCGGATCTGGAGATCGTGATGCGGGTCTACTTCGAGAAGCCGCGGACCACCGTCGGCTGGAAGGGGCTCATCAACGACCCGGACCTCGACGGCAGCTTCGAGATCAACCGCGGCCTGCGGCTCGCGCGGGAGCTCCTGCTCGACGTTGCCGAGATGGGGCTGCCGGCCGGCTGCGAGTACCTCGACATGATCACGCCCCAGTACATCGCCGACCTCGTGTCCTGGGGCGCGATCGGCGCCCGGACCACCGAGAGCCAGGTGCACCGCGAGCTCGCCTCGGGCCTGTCCTGCCCGGTGGGCTTCAAGAACGGCGTCGACGGCAGCATCCGGATCGCGATCGACGCCATCAACGCGGCCGGGCAGCCGCACCATTTCCTGTCCGTGACGAAGGGCGGCCACTCCGCCATCGTCTCCACCAGCGGCAACGAGGATTGCCACATCATCCTGCGCGGCGGCCGGACGCCCAACTACGACGCCGCGAGCGTCGCCTCCGCCTCCCAGGAGATCGCCGCGACCGGCCTCGCCCAGCGCCTGATGATTGACGCCAGCCACGCGAACAGCGGCAAGAGGCCCGAGAGGCAGATCCCGGTGTGCCAGGACGTCGCCGGCCAGATCGGCGGGGGGGAGGAGCGCATCATCGGCGTGATGGTCGAGAGCCATCTCGTGGCCGGGCGGCAGGATCTCGTCGTCGGCAAGGAGCTCGTCTACGGCCAGAGCATCACCGATGGCTGCATCGGCTGGGAAGACACCGTTCCCGTACTCGACCTTCTCGCCACTGCCGTGCGACAGCGCCGCGAGGCCGACCGGGAGGTGCAGCGTTGAAGGTTCCTGTTCGATGCGCGGCTTCTACAGCTAGCCGGCCTCGAATTCCCGTTGCTCCTCTGACTGGTCGGGCTTCACTCCTCGTCGGCTACGCACTCGCCCAACCTGCGATCGGCGAAATCCGCGAACCACGTCTCGTCGGAGATCTCCCAGGTCTCGTGATCCCAGTCCACCGCCCGCGGGTCGTCGTCCTCCTCGTCGCGGCGATGGAAGCACTGCGCATTGCCGTCCACGCCTTGATTCCCTCGGGCGGCCGCAAGCCGCGACGCAGCAGCAGGTTCTGCAGTGCAGCAGGACGGCCGGCCCCGTGGGGAGCCGGCCGTCCGTGTCCCGGATCCGTCCTT
>JBGQLA010000336.1:0-5661 GCA_041499865.1 Deltaproteobacteria bacterium | reverse complement strand
TACCCCCACGGCAGCGCGCGGACCCCCGCGGCGCTGCGGGACAGCCGGCGCGACCCCGCGCCGGGCTAGCCCCACGGCAGCGCGCGGACCCCCGCGGCGCTGCGGGACAGCCGGCGCGACCCCGCGCCGGGCTAGCCTCTGCGCGGCGTCACCGAGGCGGTCTTCGGAGCGGCCGCCTTCGGCTCCAGGTTCATCAGGTAGTCGCGCAGGGCGTCGATCTGCTGCCGGGCGTCGCCGCCGAAGAGCTTGCTGGGCGAGGTGGGGTGCGCCTCGTCGCTGAAGTCCCAGAAGCTGGGCATCCGGGTCCCGTCCATCAGCGCCTGCGGGTTCTTCAGCCAGAGCGGGATCCAGTCCGGCCGCAGCCGCTCCTTGGCGAGGAGCAGGTTCGGCGCCGCGCTGCCCGGATCCTGGCCGGGCCGCATCTGGCCGACCACGTGGCAGTTCGCGCACTGCAGCTCCTTGAAGAGCTGGTCCGCCTCCCTCGCGCGCTCTCCCCCCAGCGGATGAATGTCGGCCGTCAGGTACGGGAAGCTCTTGTTCGAGGCCGCGGTGAAGTAGTGCACCAACTCGGTCGCCTCGGAGTCGGTGAAATGGAACGTCGGCATCCGCACCGACAGCCAGGGCCGGAGCGTGACCGGCCCCTTGAGGAAGGAGAAGAGCCATGAAGGCTGCACCTTCGCGCCCTCCCCGGTGAGGATGGGCGGCGCGAAGCTGACGTTGTCCTCGTTGTACAGGTCGCGGATCTTCCCGCCGCGCTTCTCCACCACGTGGCAGTTGCGGCAGCCGTTCCAGAACACCAGCCGCTCGCCCTTGAACACCGCCGCCTGCACCTCCGTCATCCCCGTCCGGTACACCGGGTCCGGCGTCTCGCCGGTCTGCCCCTTGAGGAAGGTGAGGAGGGCGAGCGCCTCGTCGTCGGTGAAGTCGAACTGCGGCATGCGCGTCTCCACCCGCTCGTAGCCGAAGACGCGGGGGACGTGCAGCTTCTCCCAGACCCAGTTGGCGTACGTCTGGTGGTGCTTGGGATCCTCGGTGAAGAACTGCACGTCGCCGAAGTCGAGCAGCTCCACCGCCTTGCGGCCGTGCTCGGTCAGCTCGGTGCCGATCTTCTGCGCGTTCTCGAATCCCTTGATGTTGTGGCACCCGAAGCAGCCGTACTTGTTGATCAGCTCCTTGCCTTGCGCCGCCAGCTTCTGCTGCTCGCCGGCGCCGTACTTCGGCTCGGGATAGCTGCGGTCGCTCTTCAGCGTCATCAGATAGGCGGTGACGTTCGCGGCCTCGGCGTCGCTGAGCCGGAGGTCGGGCATCTTCGTCTCCGGCCAGAGCGCCCTGGGGTTCTTCACCCAGGAGTAGACCCACTCCGGGCGCACCTTGTCCGCGACGTTCCAGAGGTTCGGCGCGTAGTCGCGCTCCTCGCTGGCATCGCTGCGGCGCGCCTTGGAGTCCTTCTCGGCGACGTGGCAGCCCCGGCAGCCGACGCTCTCGAACGTCTCCTTGCCTTTCGCCGCATCGCCGCGCGGCGCGGCCTGCGCGAGCAGCGGCGCCTTGTCGCTGTTCGTCCACAGATACGCGACGATGGCGGAGACCTCGTTCTCGCGCAGCTTCTGGTTGTGCGCGAGCACCTGCTCCGGCTTCTCGGTGTCGGGATGCGGGACCGACTCCGGGTCGACCGCGCCGGGCCAGAAGTTCGGCATCCGCGTCGCCGGCCGCCAGCCCTTCGGGTACGAGATCCAGGTCTGCAGCCAGCCCCTGGTGGTCTTTCCGGGGATGTTGGTCAGCGTCGGCCCGCGCTTCGCCAGCTCGTTGTAGCCCTCGATCGGATGGCAGCCCCAGCAGCCCACGTCGGTGAAGAGCTTCTTCCCCTGCGAAAGCAAGGGCGCCTGCGCGAGCGTCAGTTCCTGGGTGTGGCACTTGTTGCACTTCGACTGCATGAACGCGCCCTTGAACTTCTTGCCCATCACCGTCACTTCGTCGGTGAGCGGGTCGTTCCAGTCGTGATCGTCCTCGCCGTGCCGGAACGCGCGGTGGCGAACGCCCTTGGTCTGCGCGCCCTGGCCGCCGTGGCAGGTGGTGCAGCCGAACGTCTCCGGGTTGTGCGTCTTGACCAGCAGCTCCCAGCGGTGCGGGTGGGTGCGGAAGACCGGCTTGACGTCGAATGGATCCGCCTTCGTGGCCTCCTCGAACACCGCGGCGGTTTCCTTGTCCGTGCAGGCCTGCGCCACCTGGTCCTCGAGCGGCTTCTCCTCGCCCTTCATCGCGTCCAGCGCGGGGTTGCGCGCCGTCGCCCTCGGCTCCGGCTTCTTCTCCGCGAGCACCGCGCCCTTGGCGTCCTTCAGCACCGTCTTCGTCTTCGCCAGCCAGCGCGCGTCGGGGCCACAGTACGCCTCGGCCATCTCCATCCACTTCTGCCAGGCGGCGCGTGGGCGGCACTCGGTGGCCTGCGCCGGATCCATCGGCGACGGCTCCGCCGGCGGCTGGAACCCGCCGATGGGGATGGCGTCGGACGGGCGGGGCACGTCCTCGCAGAGAGCCTCGCGGATCTTCTGGTAGGCGTCCACCACCTCCGGATCGATCGCGTACTGCGCCTTCATCTCCGCGTCGGAGATGTTCGCCTTCTTCGCCGCCAGCACTTCCCAGGGCGCCGAGTAGCCTCCCTTGTTGATCCCGGCGTGGCAGTTCTGGCAGCGGTCGACGGTGGCCGAGCCCCAGGAGTTCTTCAGGTTCTCGATCCAGTACTGCTCCATCTGGGGGAACTTGCCGAGGCCGCTGTAGGCCTCGAGGCGCTTGTCGATCTCGTGGATCGGCTTCTCGACCGCGTCGATCTTCGCCTGCGCGGCATCGCGCCGCTGGACGAAGGCGAGCCGCTTGTCGCTGGCCGCCTTGTGCGCCGCGATCGCCTGGTCATAGATGCGGGTCTTCTCGTCGATCCTGCGCTGCCAGTCGTCGAACTGCTTCTGCAGCTTCGCTTCCTCGGCGTCGTGGCCCTCGTGCCGGGCCTCGCGCAGCTTGTAGTAGACGGCGTCCTGCTCGGACTTGTCGAAGCCAAGGTACAGCTTCGCCTCCGCCTCCTTCACCCGCGCCGCCTCCTCGGCCTTGATGGCGGCGTCGTACTCCCGCCGCTGGTCGGGGTTGCCGCTGATCGCGTCGCTCGCCGCCTTGAGATCGGCGCGCGCCGATTCCAGTTGCTGCTTCGTCTCCGGCGACTGCAGCCGTTTCTCCGCGCGCGCCCGATCCGCCTTGAGGTGCGACTCGTCCAGCTTGAAGAACTCGCGCTGGTACTCCTTCCACGGCCTGCGCGGCACCACCTCGTCGTAGACCGCCCAGAGGCTGCTCAGGGCGAGGAGCACGGCGAGGCCGACGAACGGCCACTTCAGGCTCTGCAGCTCGAGGGGCTTTTTCGCCATGTCAGATGTTCAGGATGTTGGGGATGACGAGGACGTACTTGATGTTGAAGAGGAGGCGGAGGCTCATCTTCACCAGCACTCCCGCCATGATCATGAAGAGCGTGGCCACCAGCCCGTAGCGCATCATTCCCAGCTGCTTGAAGAGGGGGTGCTCCTTCTTCCACTGCCAGACCGCCCCGGGGATGGCGACCAGCCATCCCAGCACGCAGACGGCCCCGAACAGCATCGCTCCCATCTCGCTGCGGATGCCGAGGAAGTAGGGCAGGTCGATGTTGGTCAGCGGCACCACCTTGTGCGGGTCCCAGTAGTCCCAAGGCATGAACAGGTTCCAGCCGGGGCCGCGGAAGAAGACGCCGATGGTAATCATCCCCACCCACATCCCGAGGAAGCCGACGAGGAAGGTGGCGATGGCGAACTTGCGCTCGGTCCAGGTGTAGTAGCCGTTCCCGCGCGGGTTGATGTCGACGTAGGGGATGACCATCAGGCCGACGATGATCAACGACGGCAGGAGCACGCCCGCGATCCAGGGATCGAAGTAGACCAGCATCTCCTGGAGCCCGAGGAAGTACCAGGGCGCCTTCGAGGGGTTCGGCGTCTTGGTGGGGTTCGCCGGCTCCTCCATCGGGGCGTCCACCGTGATGCTCCACACCATCAGGACCAGCAGCAGCACGCAGCCGGCGACGAACTCGGCGCGCACCAGATAGGGCCAGGTGTGAACCTTGTCGGGCAGGTCCGAGGCGGGTAGCGCGGCGCGCGCGCGCCCGGACTGAACCTTGACCTCTTCCTGGTCCTGGATGGTCCCCGGCCGGATGTTCTCAGCCATTACAGTGGCCCCGAGATGCCGCCATCCTTCCGGATGCGCCAGAAGTGCAGGATCATCAGGATCGAGGCGATGACGGGGATGAAGATGCAGTGCAGGACGTAGAAGCGGAGCAAGGTCGGCGCGCCCACCACCGTGCCCGCGGTGAGCAGCGCGCGCGCGTCGTAGCGCGGCGTCATCCCCAGCTGCGGCCCGAACGGCCCTTCGTTTCCGAGCAGCGGCGTGGCGCGCGCCATGTTGGTGCCCACCGTCACCGCCCAGATCGCCAGCTGGTCCCAGGGGAGAAGATAGCCGGTGAACGAGAGCAAGAGCGTGAGCGTCAAGAGATTCACGCCCACCACCCAGTTGAACTCTCGCGGCGGCTTGTAGCTGCCGGTCATGAAGACCCGGAACATGTGCAGCCAGATGAAGATGACCATGCCGTGCGCCGCCCAGCGGTGCATGTTGCGCATGATCATTCCGAAGGGGACGTCGAAGTCGAGGTACTTCACGTCCCAGTACGCGTACTCGCCGGTGGGCCGGTAATAGAACATCAGCACCACGCCGGTGACCACGGTGCAGAGGTAGAGGAGGAAGGTGAGGCCGCCCGCGCACCAGGTGTGGCGGTAGCGGATCCCGTGCCGCCGCATCTTCGAGGGATGCAGGTGCAGCCAGACGTTGGCGCTGACCTGGAGCACGCGGTTGCGCGGGGTGTCCGCGTAGCCGTGGCGGAAGATCGATCGCCAGACGTAGTTGTTGGTGAGGATCTCGCCGAGCGAGGTCTTGCGCTTCTCGGTTTCGGGCACGTTTACGCTCCGGTGAACTTCACGAACGCGTTCGGATCGTCCCACTGCCCGAGCTCGTACCGGTAGCGGAACGCCTTGTCGACGACAAGCTGGCCGTCATCCGCCAGGGTGATCTTCACCCGCTCGAGCGGCCGCGGCGTGGGGCCTTCGAAGTTGATGCCGTCCTTGGTGTAGCCCGAGCCGTGGCACGGGCACTTGAACTTGTTCTCGGGGCCGAGCCAGCGCGGGGTACAGCCGAGGTGCGTGCAGATGCCGAGCAGCGCATAGAGCGTGTCCTGCGTGCGCACGATCCACACGCGCTGCGACTTCATCCACTTCTCGGAGACGTCGCCGACCGTGTACTCGACGGGGTAGCCGGCCTTGAAGCTGGTGGGCGGCTCGAAGAGGACGCGGGGGAACAGCAGGCGAAGGATGGCGCCCCCCGCGGCCGCGAAACAGGTGAGGATCGCGCCCCAGCCCGCCAGCGACAGGATGTCGCGCCTCGACCAGATGAAGTTGCCGCTCTCTGCTTCGGAGATGCCTGGATTCCCGCCCGGCATTCAGCTCCTCTTGTTGCAAGCCGCTGAGAAGACGGCACACTTCCTGACACGAACGATCGCAAGCGGTCAAGCGGCTGTTCGGGGTGCGACAGGTTGCCGCACCGTTTGACCGC
>JBGQLA010000335.1:0-5729 GCA_041499865.1 Deltaproteobacteria bacterium | reverse complement strand
TACCACCTCGGCTACCTGACGGTGATGGCGGCGCGGCGCGAGAGCATCTTCGGGATGGTCCCGACGCTCAGCGACGTCCGCAACATCTACGAGAACTTCTCCTTCTTCCTCGGGCTGCGCAGCGAGCGGCCGAAGTTCGCGCGGTTCGCGTACCACGAGAAGTTCGACTACTGGGCGGTGTTCTGGGGCGTCGCCATCATGTTCGGCACGGGGCTCGTGCGCTGGTTCCCGGTGCTGTTCGCGAAGTGGATGCCCGCCAGCATCATCGAGGCGGCGCAGATCGCGCACGGCGACGAGGCGACGCTGGCCGCCCTCGCCCTCTTCGTCTGGCACCTCTACAACGTCCACCTCCGCCCCAGCGTGTTCCCGATGAGCTGGACCTGGCTCGACGGCCGGATCGAGACCCACGCGCTCAAGGAAGAGCACGCGCTGGAGTACGACGAGATGTTCCCGGAGAAGACGAACGGCGCGAGGGGCAAGGAGAAGGAGACCGGGCCGTGAAGCGGGGCGCGCTGCTCTTGATCGCCTGGGCCGGATGCGCCGCTCCGACGGAGCCCGCGCGCACGCCGGCGCCCCCGGTGCGGCTCGCGGACCGTCTTCCCAGGCGCGCCGACCTGCCCTGCTTTCCCTGCCACTCGCAGCACATCTTCGAGAAGGGGCCCAACTTCGCCCACGCCTCGATCGGACACCGCGACGCCGGCCATTGCCACCTCTGCCACCAGGGGATGGGGCACCAGGGCCGCGCCATCGACCGGAGCGCCTGCCTCGCCTGCCACGAGGATGGGCCGCCGGAGCCGCCCGCTGCGAAGGGACGGTGAGGAGCTCCCATGACGCTGCGGCTCAAGCTGCTCGTGCTGGTGGCGGCGGTGACGCTGTTCGCGGCCACCGGCGTGACCAGCGTGGCGCTGTGGCGCGGGGTGCTGCAGGCGGAGCAGCAGCTCTCGCAGGAGGCTTCGGCGGTCGCGGCCTCGATCGCCGTCGCCGTCGAGAAGTGGGCCGGCCCCTCGGGCCTGGGCAAGGGCGCTCCTGCCGCGCTGCTCCCCCTCTTCCGCCGCGAGCTGCACGACGCCGAGCTGCTGCAAGTGTCGATCGTCGATTCCCGCAGGCAGGTGGTGCTGTGCGTGGACGTGAACGGCGCCGAGTGCTCCGCCGCGCTGCCTGCGCAGCCGAAGCGCGCGGACGCTCCGCTGGAGTTCCTGCGGCGCCTGATCCGCGACGAGCCTCTGGAGGCGAGCGCGCCCATCGTCACCGCCGACGGCGCCTCGTTCGGCGAGGTGCGCATCTCCTACCGCTCCGATCGGGTGCTGCGCGAGGCGCAGCGGCTGGCGGAAGGGGCAGCGCTGATCGCCTTCGTCTTCATCACCCTCGGGCTGATCTTCGCCACCGTGCTGCTGCGCCGGATCACCCGCCCATTGACGGAGGTGGTGCGGGCCGCGGAGAAGCTGGCCGAAGGAGAGAAGATCGAGGTCCAGGTGGCCGCCGACCCCGAGCTCTCCGAGATGGTGGCGGCGTTCAACCGGATGGCCGGACGCCTGCGCGAGCGGCGCGAGGAGATGGAGCAGCTGATCGCCTCGCTGAACGAGCGGATCGCGCGGGCGCTGGAGGAAGGAATGCGCTCGGAGCGCCTGGTCACCGTCGGCGGCATCGCGGCCGGCTTCGCGCACGAGATGGGAAACTCGTTGCACGTGATCGCCGGATTCGCGGCGGTGGTCCTGCGCGAGCTTCCGCCCGATCACGCCAACCGCACGGACGTCGAGGCGCTCCGCCGCGAGGCGGCGCGCGCCTCCGCCCTGCTCGAGCGCTTCCTCTTCTTCGCCCGCGCCCGCACCGCCCGGAGGGCGATGCAGTCCCTGGACGCGGTGCTGCGCGAGGCGGTGGAGGTGATCGGACCGGCCGCCATCGAGGCCCGGGTGACCAGCGACCTCTCCATCGAGCCCGGGCTCCCCGAGCTGGACGTGGACGCCGAGCTGCTGCGGCAGGCATTCGTCAACCTCTGTGTCAACGCCGTCCAGGCGATGAAGAGCGGCGGGCACCTGGCCGTCCGCGCCCTCCGCCACGGCGCGGACGTCGCATTCGAGTTCCAGGACACCGGTCCCGGCGTCGCGCCGGAAACGCGTGAGCACATCTTCGAGCCGTTCTTCACCACCAAGGAGAACGGGACCGGCCTCGGCCTGGCCATCGTGCGGCACGCAGCGGAAGCGCACGGCGGCAAGGTGGAGGTGGAGAGCACTTCATCGGGCTCGCTGTTCCGGATCGTCATCCCGGCAGCGGCCACGGAGGCCGCCGCATGAAACCCCGCGTCGCAGTGATCGACGACCTGGAGCCCGCCCGGCAGGTGATGGCCCGGGTGCTCGGAGACGAGTTCACCGTTCCCGTCTACGACTCCGTCACCGCCGCGCTCGCGGCCTTCGAGGCGGAACCGCCCGACGTGATCATCACCGACCTGCGGATGCCCGGGATCGACGGGCTCACCGGGCTGCGGCTGTTCCGCGACAAAGGCATCGAGGCGCCGGTGATCGTGATGACCGCCTACGCCTCGGTGGAGACCGCCGTGGATGCGATGAAGGCGGGCGCCTTCGAGTACCTGCGCAAGCCGATCGATCCGGAGGCGCTGGAGCTGGTGGTTCGCCGGGCCGCGGAGCACGTCGGGCTGCGCAAGGAGAACGCCCGGCTGCGGCGCGAGCTGCAGACCGCGCGCAGCCCGCAAGGGATCGTGGGGAAGTCGCCGTTGGTGCAGCAGATGCTGGAGGTGCTGGAGCGGGTCGCTCCCAGCGACGTCCCGGTGCTGATCGAGGGGGAGAGCGGCACGGGCAAGGACCTGGTCGCGCGCGCCATCCACGCCCAGAGCCGGAGGGCGTCCAAGCCGTTCGTGGCCCTGAACATGGCGGCCGTGCCGGAGTCGCTGGCGGAATCGGAGCTGTTCGGGTACGAGAAGGGAGCGTTCTCCGGGGCCGCCACCGCGCGGCACGGGTTCTTCGCGGAGGCGGAGGGCGGGACGCTGTTCCTCGACGAGATCGGGGCGCTGATCCCGTCGCTCCAGCCCAAGCTGCTGCGGGTGCTGCAGGACGGCGAGTACATTCCGGTGGGCAGCCGGCAGGCGCGCAAGGCGGACGTCCGCATCATCTGCGCCACGAACGAGGAGCTGAAGGCGAAGGTCGCTTCCGGCGCGTTCCGCGAGGACCTGTACTACCGCATCCACGTCATGCCGGTGCACCTGCCCGCGCTGCGCCAGCGGCGCGAAGACATTCCGCTGCTCGCGGACCATTTCGTGCGCAAGCATGCGAAGCGCCTGAACCGGCCTCCGCTGCCGGCCAGCCCGGAGGCGCTGCGCGCGCTGCTCGAGTACCGGTGGCCCGGGAACGTGCGGGAACTGGAGAACGCGATCGAGCGGGCGCTGCTTTTGGCGAAGGGAGATTCGCTGCGGGTGGAGGATCTGCCGCCGGAGGTTCGGACGGCGGAGAGCGACGGCGAGGAGGGGAGCTACCGGCGGGAGCGCGACGAGTGGGAGCGGCGGTATCTCGAGCAGACGCTGCGGGAAGCGGCGGGGAATGTGGCGAAGGCGGCGGAGATCGCGGGGCTGCACCGATCTACGCTGTACGAGAAGCTGGCGCGGTACGGGCTGGTGACGCCGGCGGAGACTCCCTCGGAGGCGTGACGCGGGGGAACATGAGGCTGACCTTTCGCGGAAAGGTCGTCGCGATTCGATCCGGCGCCCTGGTCCCGGTGTTGGTGATGCTGCCCAATATCGCCTGGATGCTGTTGCCCAAAGCGGATGAGGGCGACGCCACAGCCGTCCCGTTCATCCTCACGGCTGTAGAGAACGTCAGCAGAGCCGTGGCGCTGACCCTGCCGTTCTTCTACTCGATCGAGAGAAACCGGAGATGCTCGATGCCGGTGATGATCGGAATGGCTCTGGCGCTGGCGGTCTACTACGCATGCTGGATCAGGTATTTCCTCGGTGGAAGCTCGCCGGAGCTCCTCGCCGCGCCGTTCCTTGGCATTCCCCTGCCGATGGCAGTGGCTCCTGCGGTCTTCCTCGTGCTTTCGTCGTATCTGATGGGCTCCCGCATGTTCACCGCGTCAGCGTTGTTCGGCGTCGCTCATGTCTGGAGTTCGAACACTCGCCTTTGACGCCTCCACGCGCTGCGCCGATCCCAGGCTGCTGCGGAGGTCCCACGCCTTGCCGCGGTGGGGCACGGGGCCGGCGAGCAGGAAGTTGCTGCGCAACCGGCGGCCGATCAGCTCCTCCGCGCGAGCGCCGAGCGCGAGCAGCTTCCGCACGTCGATGTCCGTGCCGATCCCCATCTCCTCGAGCATCGGCACCAGATCCTCGGTGCAGGTGTTCCCGGTGTGCCCGCGGTGGTACGACGCCGCGCCCGTCTTCGGCTGCCCGCCGATCGCGCCCAGCGAGGTGTCGACGTAGCGGAAACCGTACGTCAGCGCCGTCAGGGTGTTCGCCATCCCCCAGCCGCGCGTGTCGTGGAAGTGGACCACGATGCGATCGCGCGGCATCCCGGCGGCGAGCGCCTCCTCGTAGAACTGGCTGACCTGGCGCGGGTTGGCCACGCCCACGGTGTCGCCGAAGCCGATCAACTCCGCCCCGAGGTCGTTCCAGAACCGGCCGAGCGCGATCGCCTGGTCCGGCGCGACGTCGCCCGTCAGCGGGCAGCCGAAGCTGGTCAGCGCCCACCCGAACACCGAATGGCCGGTGTCGAGGGCGAGCCGAGTCATCTGCTCGAGCAGTCGCTTGTTCTCGTCGTGGCCCATCTGCACGTTGGCGCGGTTGTGGGCCTCGCTGGCGGAGATCACCATGGCGATTTCGTCGACGCCGAAGCCCTCCTCCCGGCTCCTGACGGCGCGCTCGACGGCCTTCAGCGTCGTGCAGATCGCGCGGTAGCGCACGCCCTGCCTGCGCGGGATGCGCCGCAGCACCTCCTCCGCGTCGGCGAACTGCGGCAGGTACTTCGGATGCGCGAAGCTCGTCGCCTCGATCTCGCGGAAGCCCGCGTCGACCATGGCGGCGATCATCTCCACCTTCGCTTCCGTCGGGACGATTCCCTCTTCGCTCTGCAGGCCGTCGCGGGCCCAGCACTCGCCGATGACGACGCGCTCGGGCAGCGGGAGTTCGTGGAACAGCGGCATCGGGATCCTCCTGGCGCGAGATGGACGCCTCGTGGAGGGTGCTCTAAGCCGCGGGCGGGTCGGAGTCAAACATCTCGTGCGGGCCAAGTGGCGGGCGCGACGTTGCCGCCGCCGCCGTTCCCGCCGCGTTGGGAAGACACACCCGATCCATCTGGGAGGCACGCGATGATTGGGGTCAGATTCGCCCAACCGCGGCTCCGGCAAGTTTCGGCAGCTGACGGGTACGCGTTGGCGCGTATCCGCCGGCACTCCCATCCCGTTACGGGCCCAGCTTGACGATGATCACCTTGCCGCGCTCCACCACGATGTGGCGGATGTTCGGCGCGGCGTCGCTGTGGGTCAGGTCAGGGTCGGGCACTCCGCGCCGAAGGAAGGAATCGATGTCGGAGGCAACGGAGACCGGCGCGCCCCAGAGCCACCCGGCTCTCCGCAATCATGTCGGTCGCCACATCGATCAGCGGACCGATGTGCGCGGTCGCTGCCGCCTCAGTTCCCGGTGCGCAGCCCCTCGCGCAGATACCCGCACCGCCGTGCGTACCAGCGCAGGATGTCCACCGCGGAGATGATGCCGACCACCTTCCCCGACG
>JBGQLA010000334.1:0-5751 GCA_041499865.1 Deltaproteobacteria bacterium | reverse complement strand
TACAGCTTCCGCTTGACGAAGTACTCGTCCTCGAGCGCGATCTTCTCCAGTTGCAGGGCGATCCGCAGCAGCGGGTTCGTCCCGGTCACCTCGAAGACCTGGTCCGCGAGCTTCTTGATCACCTTCGCGCGCGGGTCGTAGGACTTGTAGACGCGGTGGCCGAAGCCCATCAGCTTGCCGCCCTGCCCCTCCTTCACCGACTTGATGAAGGCGGGCACCTTCTCCACCGAGCCGATCTCCCGCAGCATGCGGAGCACCTCCTCGTTCGCGCCGCCGTGCAGTGGGCCGTACAGCGCGGCTGCGGCCGCGGCGACCGCGACGAACGGATCGGGATGCGAGCTGCCCACCGCCCGCATCGCGTTCGTCGAGCAGTTCTGCTCGTGGTCCGCGTGGAGGATGAAGAGGACGTCGAGCGCGTGCTCCAGGATCGGGTCCGGCTTGTACTTCGGCTCCGCAATCTTCTTCATCATCGCCAGCAGATTTCCGGCGAAGGACAGCTCGTTGTCCGGGTAGACGTAAGGCAGGCCCAGCGAGTGCCGGTACGACCAGGCGGCGATGGTGGGCAGCTTGGCGATCAGCCGCGTCATGCTCAGCCGGCGGCTCTCCTTGTCGAAGATGTTCTTCGACTCCGGGTAGAAGGTGGAGAGGGCGGCGACCGTGGAGACCAGGATCCCCATCGGGTGCGCGTCGTAGCGGAACCCGTCCATGAAGCCCTTCACATTCTCGTGCACGAAGGTGTGGTGGGTGACGTCGTGCGACCACTTCTGCAGCTCGGGCGCGCCGGGCAGCTCGCCGTTCACCAGCAGATAGGCCACTTCCAGGTAGGACGACCGCTCCGCCAGCTGCTCGATGGGGTACCCGCGGTAGCGCAGGATCCCGCGGTCGCCGTCGATGAAGGTGATCGCGCTCCGGGTCGACGCGGTGTTGAGGAACGCAGGGTCGTAACTGAGGAGCCCGAAGTCGGTGTCCTCGATCTTGATCTTGCGCAGATCCGTGGCGCGGATGGCGCCGTTCTCGATGGGCACCTCGTACGTGCGCCCCGTGCGCTCGTCGGTGATGCGCAGGCTGTTCGCGGCCATTTCTCCTCCGTTGCTGAAAGGGTTGCGGGATCGGCATGCAAGGCCCGGGCTCACCCGAGCGCCGTCGAACGGTGCGGCTTCCCGGGAGAATTTGCACCTGGGCGCCGCAGGCACGCAAGAGATGCGCGCCGTCTTCAGCTTTGGCGCGGCTCTCCCGGCAGCGGATCGATCCGTTGCAGCACCCGAGCCACCAGGCGTTCGAGGTCGTCGCCCAGCTCGCGCGGAGGATCGTCGGCGGAGCGCCGAATCCTGCGGAACAGCTCGTCGAGCTCGCGGCGCTCGGCGCGGGCGAAGTCGGCCACGATGCCGGTGCGCGCGCTTCCCTCCTCCGCCGCGATGTTTCCCCGGCGCGCGTGGGTGCGGCGCACCACCGCGTCGTAGTGGAGCAGCGCCCGATCGAGCAGGACCCAGGGGAAGTTCGGCTGCGCATGCGGCCCGATGCGGAACCTCCGGCCTCCTTGCCAGTACCGGCGCGCGGCGAGCAGCCAGCCCGCGGCGCCGGGCGGGCCGACCGGCCGCACGCGCGCGAATCTCCGGCCCAGGCCCACCAGGGCGGTGGCGCCGCCCACCGCGCCGCCGATGGCGCTGCCGGCCATGAAGCTCGCTCCTCCCACCATCAGATCGACGGCGCCACCCAGCGCCGCGCCCGCCAGGGCGCCCGCCGCCAGCAGCTCCGCCGGGGTGAGGCCGAGCAGCTTCCAGGTCTCCTCCGCGAAGAGATCCTGCTGGAACACCGGCCTCTCCAGCGCTTTCCCCTCGAACCGCGCCTCGCCGTGGCGGTAGAGCTTCTCGATCCGCCGCCGCGCCTTCTCCTCGCGGGTGCGCAGGCGATCGTGGAACCGCTGCTCCAGCCGATCGCGCTCCGCCTCCAGCGCGGCCTCGTCGGTGACCGCCACCTCCTCGGTGAGCGTCAGCTCGTCGACCAGCAGATCGGCGATCTCCCCCGCCGCCTCGGCGCGGCGCCGCCGGCGCTGGGCCACCAGCGCGGTCACCGCCTCGTCGATGGCCGGACGGGCATCGGGCCGCAATTCGCGGAACGTCTCCAGCAGGCGCAGGCGCTCCTCGAAAGTGACGGAGAAGGCGTCGAAGTCGCGCACGATCTTGAAGTACTGGTCGAGGGCGCGGCGCCACTCCGCCGCGTGGTCCTCCGCCCCAATCCGGTTCACCAGCGCCATTCCCGGCTGGCCCGTCCAGCGGAGGATCTCCATCTCCGCCTCGTAGTTGCGGCGGAACGGGCGGGTCCCGTCGACGACGTAGAGGATGTTGGCGCCGGCGAGGATGGGCGCGAGCAGCCGCCGCTCGTCGACGAACTCGTTCGTGCCCTCGTACGCGCGGAGCAGCTCCGCGACCCGCGCCGGCCGCTCCGCGGCGGAGACCTCCCGCGATCGCAGCCAGGCCAGCGCCCGGGGCGCATCCTCGAATCCCGGCGTGTCCACCAGCACGAAGAGCGTGCGCCCGTCCACCGACACCGGGTACTCGTGGACCTCGGTGGTGGTGCCGGGCCTCGGGTCGACGCGGATCGAGTCGTCCTCGGCGAGCGTGGCGACGATGCTCGACTTGCCCTTGTTGACGCGTCCGACCACCGCGAACCGGGGCGCGCCGTTCACGGCGTGCCCCGCAGCGGCTCGACCGCGAGGTACGGGTCCTCGAGCTGCGCCAGCCCCTCCTGCCAGAGGCGGACTTCGGAGGCGAGCGACGGCCGGATGCCGGATGCGTCAACCTGCGCGAGCAGCACGATCAGGTGCCGCCGCGGCCCCAGCGCACGGCGGAGATCGGAGACGAGCCGCAGCACCGCCTTGTCCGGCGCTTCCCATCCCTCGGCGACCACCACCAGCGGATCGGTTCCGCCGGCGAGCCGCTGCCAGTCGACGGCTTCCTCCGCGTAATCGCGCCCGCCCGCCGCATGGACGGCCGAGACGGTGCACCGGGTCTGCCGCGCCACCGCCCCCTCCAGCTCCTCGCCAGCCGGGACGTCGCGCCAGAGCACGACCGTGCAGCGCGTCCCCGTGGGCGCCTCTGCCTTGGCCACCGGCGCGGGGGACGGACGCGGGGCCGCTTCGGTGGTGGAGCGCCCGGTCTCGACTTCGGGCTCCTCCAGCCGGTGCAGCAGGCGTGTGGTCTCCGCATCGTCCAAAGGCAGCCGCGCGAGGAGCCGATTGCGGCGGATGGTGGCGATGGCCAGGGTCATACAGCGCGGCAAGAGGCCGTAGAAGACGAGCGACGAGAGCAGGAACGGCCACCAGCCGCCCACCATCTCCGGGTGCGCGGCGCGACGGCCGCCCGAGAGCACATAGGCGCCCTCCAGCCGCGAATACCGGGTTGCCTCCACCAGCGCGCGCGAAGGATCGGCGTCCGGCCACAACCAGCCGAAGGGAGCGGCGAGCGCGTGGAGGATGGCGTGGAACCGCGCGGCATCGAACTGCACCAGCGTCGTGCTCCAGGAGAACGCGATGTCCGAGAAGACGATCAGCCGCAGGCAGCCGAGGAGCGCGCCGGCGTTGAAGGCGACGCCGAAGGCCTGCGTCAAGCCGAGCAGCACCCACGGCTCCACCTGGTGGTAGAGCGAGCGGCGGCTGCGCAAGCGGTGCCAGACGGCGCGCCACTCCGCGAGACGGCCCCCGGTCCACCCCATGGCGCGCGCGGCGAGCCGCGGATAGACCGCGGCCACCAGGCCGCGGAAGATCCCGAGGAGCGGCGCGCCCAGCGCCGCGAGGGGGAGGAAGAAGGAGGAGAGCAGCAGCAGGAAGAGGACGAGCTGCAGCCCGACGAAGGCGAGGAGGAAGTCCCAGACGTTCACCGGCTCGCTGCCGGTGTAGCGCAGGAGCGCGGTGGCCGCGCCCCAGCCGAGAACGAGCCCGAGGAGCACCAGCGCGGCGCGCAGCCCTCCCAGCACGCCCTCCACCGCGCGGCCCGGATGCAGCTCGCCCGGTTCCGCCGCGCGCAGCGCCTCGATCCATCGCGCGAGCAGGGCCTGCCGTGAGCGAGGTGCGGCCGCGACGCCGGCGAGCAGCTCCTTGTCGCGCGCCGCCAGCTCCACGCGATCGGCCTCGCGGTCGCGGGCGAGCTGGACCTCGAGGTCGATCAGATCGGCGAGCGTCATCGGCGGACGGTCAACATAGCAAGGCCGGAGCGGAAGCGGCCGCCCGTTCCGCAACGGACCCCGAAGCAGGATCGAATGCTTCCATTCTCCGGCAATCGCGGGATACAAATCGCCGTCGTGCCGTCCGCGCCCGCCTCGTCGAGGATGCCGCCCCAGATCCCGTTCATCATCGGGAACGAGGCTTGCGAGCGGTTCAGCTTCTACGGGATGCGGAACATCCTCACCGTCTTCCTCATCGACTGGCTGCTCACGAACCAGATCCCGGGGCGCGGCGATCGCGAGGCCGCGGCGAAGGCCACCTTTCATCTCTTCGTCTTCGGCGTCTACTTCACCCCGCTCCTGGGAGGATTCCTCGCGGACCGCTTCCTGGGGAAGTACCGGACCATCCTCTACATCTCGCTGATCTACTGCGCGGGCCACGCTTGCCTGGCCCTCTTTCCGGACGACCGCACCGGGTTCTACGCCGGGCTGGCCTTGATCGCGCTCGGCTCCGGCGGCATCAAGCCGTGCGTGTCGGCGCTCGTCGGCGACCAGTTCACCGCCGCGAACAAGCACCTGGTCAACAAGGTATTCGCGGTCTTCTACTGGAGCATCAACCTGGGCTCCTTCTTCGCCTCGCTGCTCATCCCCAAGACCCTGCGCCTCTTCGGCCCTTCCGTCGCGTTCGGGATCCCCGGCGTGCTGATGGCGATCGCCACGCTCGTCTTCTGGCTGGGGCGCAACTCCTACGTGAAGGTCCCGCCCACCGGGAAGGACCCGCATTCGTTCACCGCGGTGGTGGGCAGCGCCTGGCGGAATCGGCGCCAAGGCGGCAGGTTCCTCGACCGCGCCCGCGCGGAGCATCCCGCCCAGGCGGTGGAGGGCGTGAAGGCGGTCTTCCGCGTGCTCTCGATCTTCGCCTTCATCCCGTTTTTCTGGATGCTCTTCGACCAGAAGGCGTCGACCTGGGTGGTTCAGGCGCGCTCGATGAACCTGCGCATCGGCCCCTGGCAGTTCGAGCCCTCGCAGATGCAGCTGGTCAATCCCGCGCTGGTGATGCTGCTGATCCCTTTCACCACCGGCGTCGCCTACCCCTTCTTCAAGCGGCGCGGCTGGGAGCTCACGCCGCTGCGCCGGATGCCCATCGGGATCGCTCTCGGCGCCACCGCGTTCGTGATCGCAGGAATCCTCAATTTCCCGGTCGCGGCCGGGGAGCGGATCTCCGTCCTCTGGCAGGTGCTTCCGTACGTGGTGCTCACCGTCGGCGAGATCCTGGTGTCCGTCACGGGCCTGGAGTTCGCGTATACCCAGGCGCCGCTGACGATGAAGAGCGTGATCCAGAGCTTCTGGAACCTCACCACCGCGGCCGCGAACCTGGCGGTGGCCCTCGCCTCCGCGCTGGCCTTCTTCCAGGGCACCGCCCTCTTCTTCTACTACGCCGGCTTCGCCTTTCTCGCCGCGCTCGGCCTCGCGCTGGTGGCCCGCCGCTACAAGGTGGTGGACTGGTACCAGCGCGCCCCGGCGGAGCAGCCCGCGCAGCCCCGGACGGCGGTCGTCGAGCCTGCATGAGCAACCGCCCGGCGAGCGAAGCGC
>JBGQLA010000333.1:0-5786 GCA_041499865.1 Deltaproteobacteria bacterium | reverse complement strand
GTGCTGCGGACCGAGGACGGCAAGCGGAGCACGTTCTGGGTGTTCGCCAAGGATCCCGGGTTCGACGCGCGCAACCGGCCCGACCGGTTCAACTTCTCCTTCGAGCGGCTGGCGCCGCTGTACGCGACCGGGCTGCAGATCGCGCGGGATCCGTCCACGCCCGTCGTCTATCTCGGCTGCTTCCTGCTCTTCGCCGGGATCGGGATCGCGTTCTACACCTCGCACAAGCGGATCTGGGTCCAGGCGGGGCCGGGGAAGGTGGCGCTCGGAGGCGCCTCCCACCGCAACGCCGAGGCGTTCTCGCGCGAGTTCGGCGAGATCCGCGCGGAGCTGTTCGGCGACGGGCGCGCCGCAACGTGATCGTCCTCTCCGCAGAGTTCGTGAAGTCGGCCGCCGACGCGCGAGGGTGGCCGCCGGCGGGGCCGCCGGAGTTCGCGTTCTGCGGCCGCAGCAACGTGGGCAAGTCCTCGGCGCTGAACGCGCTCGCCGCGCGCAAGTCGCTGGCCCGGGTGTCGCGCGCGCCGGGGCGGACGCGCTTGATCAACTTCTTCGACCTCCGGGTGGCGGAGAAGACCCGCTCCGGCGGCCGCGGCCCGGAGCATCGCGTCGTCTTCGCCGACCTGCCGGGTTACGGGTTCGCCAGCGGCCCGCGCCAGGAGCGCGAGTCGTGGAAGGCGATGATCGAGGAGTACCTGACCCGGCGCGATTCTCTCCGCGCGCTGGTGGTGCTGGTCGACGGCGATCTGGGCGCGCAGCCCAGCGACATCGAGATGGTGCGTTGGGCGGAGACGCTCGGACGCAAGGTGATCGTCGCCGCCACCAAGCTGGACAAGATCGCGCGCAACCGGCGCGCGCAGCACATCGACCGCATCGCCGGCGAGCTCGCCGTCCCCACCGTGATCGGCTTCTCCGCCCGCGAGCACTTCGGCGTGGAAGAGATCTGGCACGAACTACCGCTGAAGGAGCCGTAACCGCGCTGCGCGGTTCGCACAGTCTGAAACCGCCAGGTTAGTTTCGGGGACACAATTCGAAATTCCCCCACCGCTCGAGGCGAGGTGGCTGGAATTTCGTATTGTGTCCCCGAAACTGCTGTGCGGATCGCGCTGCCGTGACCTCTAGGTTACCGGCATCTGCGAGCGGTTCATCACGTCCTGGCTCACGCCCATCTCGTCGGCCTTGCGGCGCATCCGGTCGCCGAGCTCGTTGCGGAACTCCTCGCCGCTCTTCGGCGCGAAGGCGAGGCCGATGCCGGCGCCGACCAGGCAGCCCAGCGCGAAGATCCCCATCGTGCCGAGGGCGGTCGCCCAGCCGCTGCTGCGCTCCTCGAGGCCGACGGCTTCAAGCAGATCGTCCTTGTCGATGTCCTGCAGGTACTTGAGGGCCTTGAGCCCGCGCTTGCGAAGATCGTTGACCATGTTGGCCTCCTCCTGCGGCCGGCGGCCGCGCGTTCGAGCTTGTCCGTCAGGCAATCTGCGCACGAAATCCTCCCAGCGCCCAAGTACTTAGAAGGTCGTGCCGGGCGCCTTCTCGCTTGCCGCTTGCCCACCGGCGAGGTTCGAGAGCTGGCTCTTCACCAAAGGGATCAGCGCGAGGCGCAGTCCGATGCGGACCACGCGTCCGGTCAGCGGAGAGAACAGGCCGCCGCCCAGCAGGTACCCGACGCCCGCGGCCGCGAGGACCATGCCCAGCGGATTGCGCTGGACCCGGCCGCGCAGGTCGACCGCGCGGGTGAAGCTGTCCGCCTGGTCGGCGATCGCCTCCTTGAACGCGCGCGCTTCCTCGACCATGCGACGTCCGTGATCCATCGGGCCCTGCCCTTCGAATTCGGTGTTGATGGCCACTGCGTTCTCCTTAGCGGGACGCGATCTTTCCCAGCAGGTACCCGATGGCGACCGCCCCTGCGAGGCACGCCATCGGGCGCTCGCGGATGAAATCGGCCGCCGCGTTCAGCGCCTGATCCATCGCCTCGCGGCCCTGCTCCAGCATCTGCTGGGCGTCTTCAGGATTGAAATTGCTGAGGATCTTTGCGGCCGTGCCCTGTCCGTTGGGGCCTTGGGCTTCGGTTGCCATATGGGGAGTCCCTCCGTGCCGCGAACCTAGGCACCAGCCTGGCCCACGGCTAGGGCCGGCGCCGACCCCTTTGGCGCCAGGTCGACCCAGAGCGGCAGGTGGTCGCTCGCGGCCCGCGTGCGGGGATCGTTGACTACGCCGCACCCCTTCACCTCCACGCCGGCGTCGACGTAGGCGCGATCGAGGCGCAGCAGCGGCAGCGCCGACGGGTAAGTCGCCCGCCGCGAGCGGGCCAGCACCGCGGCGTCGAAGAGGGCGGTCCGCAGCAGCCGGAAGATCGGGCCGGGCAGGGGCGACCACATGTTGAAGTCGCCGCAGAGGACCAGGGGCGCGGCGAGGGCGGTATCGCGCAGCAGATCGGCGGAGAAGAGCATGGCGGCCTGCTTGCGCCGCTCGCCGCCGGAAAGGCCGAGGTGCAGATCGAACACGTGCAGGCTCTGCCCGTCCGGCAGCGCCAGATCGGCGCGCAGGCACCCGCGCGGCTCGCGGCGCGGCACCGAGAGATCGTAGTTGTGCGCATCCGCGATGGGGAAGCGGGAGAGGATGGCGTTCCCGTAGGGGCGCCCGCGCAGGACCAGATTCGGCCCGTAGGCGGCGAACCACCCCAGCCGCCGGCCGAGCCAGGAAGCCTGGTCGGCGAGATCCGTCTCGCTGCCGCCACGGTGCACGTCGCCGACTTCCTGCAAGGCCGCGACGTCGCACTTCATGTCGCGCAGCAGCGCCGCGATCCGCGCCGGATCGCAGCGCCCGTCGCGGCCCCGGCCGCCGTGGATGTTCCAGCTCACGAGGCGCACGTCGCCTCTTCGCTCGCAGGCTGCGGCAGCTGCCGCGGAAGGCGGCCGCTGCGCTCGAGGAAGAAGCGGTGCAGATCCTGGGGGCGCACCACCGAAGCGAACGCGCCTTCTCCCAGCTCCTGGGGATGGATCACGAAGGTGTCGAGCTGCTCCGGCGAGAGGCCGCCGTGCGAGCCGAACTCGAAGGGGAAGGCGACGGTTGCGCCGCAGGGGGCGGCCGTGCCCAGCAGGATCAGGTCGCCGCCGCTGCGCATGCGCAACAGATCGCGCGCGTACACCGCCGCCAGCGGGTGCCCGACCTCGTGCGCCATCTCCAGCGCGTCCTGCGGGAGGTGCAGCTCGAGGCGGCGGTCGCCGCGCAGCGCGATCGGCCCCCGCTCGCCCCGGACCAGGGTGAACCCGATCGCCGGCGACTTCGCGCAGCGCTCCAGCAGCCCCGGATGGCGGGCGCGGATCGCGGCCTCGCGCAGCGGCGCCGGCACGCGCGTCGAATACACGTGCGCGATGTCCCCGGCGGGAACCACCAACAGGGGCCCGTCGGCGCGATCCGGCTGCGCTCCGTCGAGCGCCTTCGCCAGATGCCGCGCCCAGGCCAGCGCGGCCTTGCCGACGGTGCCGGGAACCGCGCCCGCCACCCGGCGCATCCAGCGGGCCTGCGCGGCGACCGCCGCCGCTTCGCCGCCGCCTCCGCCGCCGAACGCCACAGGGTCCGACCCTGCCGTGCGCCCATCGGCGAGCAGGTGCTCGCCCAGCGATTCCCCGAGGACCAGCTCGGCGGGGCGCGTGGCCACCTGCCCATGGTCGCTGAACAGGTAGATCTCGTACTTCAGCTCGGGAAGCGCGGCCACCGAGGCGAGGATCCGTCCGAGCATCCGATCCAGCTCCCAGAGCTTGAGCAGCGCCATGCGAGAGAGCGGGCCGCGGCGGTGCGCGTACTCGTCATACCCGATGAAGCAGGCGTAGACGATCGGGGTCCCGCGGGCGATGTCGATCACGCACGAGTTCGCCGCGAACTCCGCGAACAGGCACTCGGTCATCACCCGGTTGAGCAGGAACTGCGGCTCGTGCTGCAGGGAGCCCACGTGTCGCGCCCAGCTCGCGGTCTCCACCAGCGCCGACGCCACGTCGAAGCCGAGCGCGCCGGCGATGCGGCCTGCAGTGGCGGTGTGCACCATCCCGGCCGCGACCGCGTCGCGGAGCTGGGGAAAGAGGGGCGCGCGCGACAGCTCCTCCACCCCGAAGTCTTCCGCGCACAGCTCCGCGTTCCACCCGGAGAGCGCCCAGCGCCGGAGGTGGGCGCCGCCGGAGAAGATCGAGCAGTAGACGGATCCGTGGCGCAAGAGCGGGTCGCCGGTGCGTTGCAGCTCTTCTTCCAGGAGTCGCGCGTCGTCGGCGCGATCCATGCGCACCTCGCGGCCGCGGCGCTTGTCGTACCAGGTGTATCCCGGGATGTCCGGCGTCACGCCGTACAGGAGACCCGCCTGGAACGCCGGCGTGCTGGTCGGCGCGCCCGCGCGGCACGGTGAGACGCGGTAGGGGCCGCGCTCCACCAAGCCGCGGAGCGTGGGCGCATAGCCGCGCTCCATCGCGTGCTCCAGCTGGGTGCGGCCCACTCCGTCGAGATGGAGAAGGAGAATCCGCCGGCCGGAAGGGAGCGCGCGTTGCGCCTGCCGGCCGCCCGAAGCGACCGGCCGGAGCACGTGGCGCACCAGTCCCTCGACGAGACGGGAGCGGGCGCGATCGAGCACTACGCCTCCCGCTGCCGCAGCGTCCGGAGTACCGAGAGGGGCAGCCGGAGCACCTCCCGGGCGACGTGCCACCCGAAGCGCAGCGGAACGAGCAGGAGGCCGGCGGTCGATTCGGCCAGGCGCAGCGCCCTCCGGGCCGGCTCGGGAAGCTTCTCCAGCCGCTCGAGGGCCTTTTCCCGGAGCGCTTCCGGCGCGTCGCGCACGATCTGTTTCGCTTCGTCCACGGAGCGTGGGATGCGCAGGGGGAATTGCGGCCCGATCGCGCCGTCGCCCTTCACCCCCGCCGCCTGCTCGAGCTCGTCGGCCATCTCCCGGACGACCTCCCGGTTCTCCTCCGCCTGCAGGCGCTCGTGCTTGCGGAACTCGGCTTCCGCGCGGTCGGGGTTCGCGTCGCCGACGAATTGCTGGTGTTTGGTCGCCTTCCGCTCGATCGCCGAAGCGCGCCGCTGGTAGCGGCTGCCCTTGCCCGTCTGCTTGGCCACTGAGTCCCTCCTGTGCGGGAAAAATCTAGGAACTGTAGATGCTTGGCGCAACGCGGCAGGCCCGGGGGAAGGGTTCGGTCCGGCCGGGGAGGATGGGCTACACTCGCGCCATGCCCTTGGAGTTCGCAGCCGCAACCGACGTCGGCCGCAAGCGCGATCACAACGAGGATGCCTTGCTGGTGATGCCCGAGCACAGCCTCGCGGTGGTCTGCGACGGCATGGGCGGACACGAGGCGGGCGAGGTGGCGTCCGGGATCGGCGTGGAAACGGTGAAGCGCTTCTTCGAGCTCACCGTCAATCCCGAGGCGACCTGGCCCTTCCGCTACGACCGGAGCAAGGACGAGGGTTCGAACCTGCTCTCGGTGGCCGCGCAGTGGGCGAACCAGCGTATCCGCGAGGCGGGAGACGGCGGGAACGCGCCCGCCGGCAAGCGGGGGATGGGCACCACCTTCGTAGGCTGCCTCTTGCGGGAAAACAAGGCGTGGTTCGGGTGGGTGGGGGACTCCCGCGGGTACGTCTGGCGCCGGGGCGAGCTGCACCCCACCACCACGGACCACTCGCTGCTCAACGAGATGATCCGCACCGGGCGGCTCTCGGAAGAGGAGATCGAGAACTTCCAGCACAAGAACGTGATCACCCGCGCGCTGGGCATGGCCGACCAGACGGAGGTCGACGTGAGCTCCTGGGAGCTG
>JBGQLA010000332.1:0-5807 GCA_041499865.1 Deltaproteobacteria bacterium | reverse complement strand
TGACGCTGGGCACGCCGATCACCTGCACGTCGCTCACCTCGGGGTTCGAGTACAGGTACTCCTCGATCTCTCGCGGGAAGATGTTCTCGCCCCCGCGGATGATCATGTCCTTGATGCGTCCGACGATGTTCACGTAGCCCTGCTCGTCCATCGTCGCCAGGTCGCCGGTGTGCATCCAGCGGGCGGGGTCGATCGCTTTCGCCGTCTCGCCGGGATTGCCCCAGTAGCCCAGCATGACGCTGTACCCGCGAGTGCAGAGCTCGCCGGGTTCGCCGCGCGGCTGCAGGGCGCCCGTCGCGGGATCGACGATCTTCACCTCGACGTGGGGGTGGACGCGCCCCACGGTGCCGACCCGCTTGTCGAAGGGATCGTCCCAGGCGCTCTGGGTGGAAACCGGCGAGGTCTCCGTCATCCCGTAGCAGATGGTCACCTCGGGCATGTGCAGGATCGTCTGCACCTTCTTCATCACTTCCACCGGGCAGGGAGAGCCGGCCATGATCCCGGTGCGCAGCGAAGCCATGCGCGGCTGGTACTCCCTGAACAGCGGATGGTCGAGGATGGCGATGAACATCGTCGGCACGCCGTACAGCGCGGTGCAGCGCTCCTGCGCCACGGTCTCCAGCACCGCCAGCGGTTCGAACGACTCCGCGGGGATGACCATGCACGACCCGTGGGTGCTGCAGGCGAGGTTGCCCAGGACCATCCCGAAGCAGTGGTAGAACGGCACCGGGATGCAGACGCGGTCGTTTTCCGTCAGCCGCTGTCCCTCGCCGATGAAGAAACCGTTGTTGACGATGTTGTGGTGCGAAAGCGTCGCGCCCTTGGGGAACCCGGTGGTCCCCGAGGTGTACTGGATGTTGATGGGATCGTCGGGCTGGCAGAGCGACATGCGCTTGAGCAGCTCCGGCTCGCTCACCTTGCGGGCGTCCTCGAGCATCTGCGGCCAGCCGTAGTCCTCGAAGACGATCGTCTCGCGCAGGTCGGGCAGCTTCGGCTGGACCTCCTTGACCATGGCGGCGAAGTCGGATTGCCGGAACTGGCGCGCGAGCACCAGCAGGCTGACGGACGACTGGCGAAGCGCATACTCCAGCTCGGTCGTCTTGTAGGCGGGGTTGATGTTCACCAGCACCGCGCCCGCCATCGCGCTGGCGTACTGCAGCACCACCCACTCGCTGCGGTTCGGCGCCCAGATGCCGACGCGATCGCCTTTCTGGACCCCGTGCGCCATCAGGCCGCGGGCGGCGAGCCGCACGCGATCGTACAGCTCGCCATAGGTCCACCGGACGCGCTGCGAGCGGACGATCAAGGCGTCGCGGGCGCCGAAGCGCTCGACGGTCCGGCGGAGGTTCTCGCCGACCGTCTCTCCCAGCAATGGAACGAGGCTCGTGCCGTGCGAGTAGGAAGAGATCATCGCGCTGCTCCTTGAGATTGAATCAGATCGCAGGAGCATGGGCCGTACCAGTCCGGGACCAGCGGCACGCACAGTGAGCGCGACGCCGGCGCAGTGCGCAGCGCCTGCGCAAAGCGGCCGCTGCACGCGCAAGGCCTGCGGCGACGTGAGCTCGTCCCCGGGCGGGACGCGACGCGTCACGGCGGCGGCGGCGTCCAAGAGGCAGCCCCGGGATAGTGTGAGCGCGAGACAGGCGTAGATGCGTCCCTTCCTCGATCGACGTGCCTTTCTCGCTCGCGGCGCCCTGCTCGCAGCGGGCGCCTGGTTGCCGGACCGCGCGGGAGCGCAGAACGGGAAGACGAGGCTGATCCTCCTCGGCACCGGCGGCGGTCCACGGCCGCGACGAGCCAGCTCGGCCTCCGCCCAGGTCATCGTCGCGAAGGGCAGCGCATACGGGATCGATTGCGGGAACGGCGTCGCCAGACAGCTGGTCTTCGCGGGCGTGCCGCTGACGAGCCTCCGGCACGACGATCCGGCGATCACCGATCGGATGTAGGTCGACGCCGCCAGCGTGCGCTTCAAGGGGCGGGTGATGGTCGGCAAGGATCTGCTGGAGATCTAGCGCGCCGCGGCGGCGTGCGGCGGCCGCTGCGGGCCGCCGCCGCACGCGCATTTCAACTCAGCGGCACTGCGAATGGACCCTGGCTTCCGCCTCGCGCGACTTGGCCCAGCGCTCGTCGCCGGGGTTGAAGACCTGCGGCACCATGAAGTCGTTCGGGTCGATCTGCAGGCGGAACTCCGGCCACTCGTTCTGCGGGAAGCCCATGTTCAGCGCCGTCTCGCGCCAACTGAATCATCGCCCTGGTCTTGCCCGCCGTCCTGTGCATTTCCACCTTGGCCGCCGCCGACCACGACCGCGACGACCACCACGATCGCGACGACCACCACCATGTCGCGGACGCTGCGTTGGTCCACAAGCTCTCGTGCGGCTCATGGCATCGGCTCCTCTGCTCGATTTCCTGATTGGCGGAACGGGGCTCTTCTTTGCTGCAATCCGGTGTGGGAACGATGGAAGTCAATCCGCGCTGCAGCATGCCGGTCCGCGCGGAATACGGCGCCGGAATGCGCGTTGTCAGACCGGGAAGCGGAGGGAGCCCCATGCCATCAGGTCGCGTTGCCGTAATCTGCCTTGTCATTCTCGCCGCTTGCGCCGGGCGCACGCCGTCGGCCGGCACTTCGCCAGCGCGTTCCGGCCTCGCGGAAGAGGTGGTCGCCGCCCCGGACCGGACCGAGCGCGACCGGTCCATGGATGCGCACCGCAAGCCGGTCCCGATGCTCGCCTTCTTCGAGGTCGCGCCGGGGATGCGCGTCGCCGAGTTGGGAGCAGGAGGCGGCTACTCGACCGAGCTGTTCGCGAGGGCGGTCGGGCCGCGCGGCGTCGTCTACGCCCAGGACACGCCGAACTGGGATGGACCGGGTTTGCAAAAAGCCTGGGAGGTGCGGCTGGCGCGGCCGGCCCTGCAGAACACGAAGCACTTCCTCCGCCAGTGGGACGATCCGCTCCCGCCCGAGGCGACCGATCTCGACGCCGTCTACTCCGTGGCCGTGTACCACGACGCGATCGCGGAGAAGCAGGACTCCGCGAAGATGAACCAGGCCGTGTTCGCCGCGCTGAAGCACGGCGGCACGTACGCGATCATCGACAACAGCGCGAAGCAGGGCAGCGGAGCCGCCGACGTGGAGCGCCTGCATCGCATCGACGAGCAGTTCGTGCGCGACGAGGTGCGGCGGGCGGGATTCAGGTTCGTGGCCGAGGACCGGTTCCTGCGCAATCCCGACGATCCGCGAGACTGGAACGCCGATTCCGGGGTGAACAAGACGCACACACAGGATCGGTTCGCCCTCAAGTTCGTGAAGCCGTAACCGGCGCCGGCGGATCGGAGGCTCCTTCCGCCGGCGCTCAAGAGGGCTACTTGCGCGACTCGACGATCTTGCGCAGCTCGATCTCCTTGCGCCGGATCTCGCCGCTGGGGTCGCTCTCGGCGAACTCCACCGTCTCGAAGACCTGGCGGATCTCGACCTCGGTCCCTCCGTCGAAAGGGGCGCGCTTGAGCCACTCGATGGCCTCTTCCCTCGACTTGCACTGCCAGAGCCAGAAGCCGGCGATCAGCTCCTTCGTCTCGGCGAACGGGCCGTCGGTCACGGTCCGCCTCTTGCCGTCGAAGCGCACGCGCGCGCCGTCCTTGCTGGAGTGAAGGCCTTCGCCGGCCAGCATCACGCCCGCCTTGACCAGCTGCTCGTTGTACTTGCCCATCTCGTTGAGGATTTTCTCGTCCGGGAGGACGCCCGCCTCGGACTCCTTGCTCGCCTTCACGATCACCATGAATCGCATTGACGTCTCCCTGGTTCGGAGGGGGTTGGCCCTCGCTCTATCGTGACGACGAACCAGGGTCCACCAGATCGACACGGCCTGGACCGGCCTTGTCCCGGAATGGGATGCGGTGCGTCACTGTTAGGCGCAGGCCATGCAGCAGCGCCGGATCGTTCTCCCGATCGTCGCGGTCGCCTTCGTCGCATTGCTGGCGTGGTGGCTTCGCGGAAAGCCCACGTCGACACCGGCACCCGCGCCGCCCGTCGCCGTCGCGCCGGCCCCCGCGCTCGATGCACCGGTGGCGGCCACGCGGCCCCTGCCAGGACCATCGATCGAGCTGACGAAGCCCGTCGACGTCCGCCCCGTGAGGCCCATTGCGCCCGGCGCCCTCGAAGGCGTCGCCGTCGACGCCGAGACGGACAAAGGCATCGCCGGCGCGGAGCTGACGTTCTCGCACGACGAGGGCGCTTACTCGACGACGAGCGGAGCCGGCGGAGCGTTCCGCTTCGCGCCGGGCGCGACTGGCACGTACCGCCTCGTCGCCGTCGACGCGAGAGGATACGCGTCCTTCGAGGGCGAGTTCGGCCGCAGCCCGGTGTCGTTCACGAGCACCGCGGGCAAGGACGTCGCGGGCGTGGTGTTGCGCCTGGCACCGGAGAGCAAGGCCATCGCGGCGCATCGCGGGCGTCGCAGGGAGGAGGAGGAAGCAGACGCCGGCAACCGCAGCGCCCCGGCGGCGACCGGGTCGCTGCGCGGCCGCGTCTTCGACGCCCGCACGGGAGCGCCGGTCGCCGCCTTCGCCGTCGCGCTCTGGCGGCGCAACGGAATCGCGGTCTCCACCATGCTCGCGCCGGCATCGTTCATCGATCCTTTCGGAGCGTACGAAATCTCCGGGCTGCCGCCGGGCACGTACGAGGCAGCGGCGATGGCCGCCGGGTACGCCTGGTCGAGCTACGCGGTCGTGCAGGTGGCCGACTCGCCTATCGAGGCGAATTTCGGCCTCCGTGCCGGCGCGCGCATCCAGGGCATCGTCAGGGACGACGCGACGAAGCAGCCGATCGCGGGCGTCGTGCTTTCGCTCGAGGGGCGCCGCGGGGACGCGCCGGACCTGCCCGACGCCCCGCTCTCCCCGGAAGCCGAGAGCGGAGCCGACGGCCGGTTCGTGCTCGAGCACGTCCCGCCCGACGCGATCAGCCTCCGCGCCGGGAAGGCGGGCTATCTGGTGCGCCTGGTCTCGCTCGGCGCGCTGCCGCAGGAAGGGGATTCACCCCTTCTCGCGATCGCCCTCACTCCGCGTGACGGCGGCGACGGCGCCCGCCTGGAGCTCACCGGCATCGGCGCCGTCCTCCGCGCGCGCGGCACGGCGCTCGAGATCCAGCAGATCGTTCCGGGCGCCGGCGCCGCGGACGCCGGCCTCGCGCGGGGTGACGAGATCGTTCTCATCGACGGGTCGCCGGTCACCGGGCTCGGATTCGAGGGGGCCATCGCCGCGATCCGCGGTCCCGAGGGTACGACGGTTGCGCTGCGCATCCGCCGCGCGGGCCGCGACGCGGACGTCCTCGTCAGCCGCAAGCTCGTCCGCCGCTAGCTCGGCGCGGGGTCGCGCCGGCTGTCCCGCAGCGCCGCGGTGGTCCGCGCGCTGCCGTGGGACTAGCGGACGGGATCATGCGTGCGGCCTTGCTTCGGCGGCGGCCGTGTCCCGATGCGCCATCGCCAGATCGCGCAGCTCTGCGAATGCCGTCTCGATGTATCCCGTGAACACGCCGAGGTCGGGCACGACGTCCCAGTCGGCGTTGAAGCCCCAGCTGAGCTTCCCTTCGTAGCTGACGAGGGTGATGCCCAGCCCGACATACTCGGCGATGGGAACCAGACCGTAGTCGGTGATCATCTTCGCGCCGAGCAGGTAGACCGGCCGCTGCGGCCCGGGGACGTTCGTCACGATCATGTTGAAGGGCAGGTCCCGCCAGGGGAGGCGCGAAGCGAGCGACAGCAGGGTGGCCGGTGTCCATCCGACCATCTGGGTGAGCAGCCGCGCGCCGAGCGCGT
>JBGQLA010000331.1:0-5824 GCA_041499865.1 Deltaproteobacteria bacterium | reverse complement strand
GGTGTTCAGCCGGGCGCAGGCTGCGCGAAGCCAGATCTTCGTCGACGAGAAGACCAACGCGGCGCAGGTGGTGGCGAACTTCCGCGCGGTGATGGCGGCCAATCCGGCCACCGCGGCGCTCTGCCACGGATAGCGAACGGGGCGCGAATCCGGGGGACGCCGGAGCGGGTCGGCTCCGGCGTCCTCGCGTCTGTGCACATCGCATGCAACTCCACGCGGCAGTCTCGATCTGCGTCCTGATCGCGGGCCCGGTTCCCGCGACAGGTGCGGAAACGGCGGCAGGATCGAGCGCGTTCGGGACTGAATCGGTGGGGTCCCCGGACGGCTATGCGGACGAGCTGATCCAGCGGCAGCGCGTCCTGGGCCTTTCGCGGTCGGCCGAGTGGTCCTCGCTGTTGCACCTGCGCAAGCTGCCGCTGCGCGCCGCACAGAGCGAGGCCGACGGTCCGGATTTCTTTTTCGCCCCGCAAGGGAAGATCGACCCCGACGCCGAGCTGGAGGCGACGCTGCGCGCATTCGCCGGGCCGCCGGTGGTGGAGGACGACCCGCAGGCGGTGCCGGGTGACACGCGAACGCGCGTCGGAACGCAGCACCCGCAATGCCGCTTTCCGGCGCGCTACGCTTACCTAAAAATCGCTCTCACGATCGACGGTCAACGGCTCCCGGAGCAGCCGTGCCCGCGGTTCCAGGAGTTCCGCCGCCGCGTCGACCCGGGTGGCGCGACCCTCATCTTCGCCGCCGCCTACGTGAACCATCCCGCTTCGGCGTTCGGTCATACCTTGCTGCGCCTCGACCGGCGCAGCGCGCCCGGGCTGCCGCTGCTCGGGTACGCGGTGAACTTCTCCGCGGTGCCGACCACCTCGAACGGCGTGCTCTATGCCCTCGGCGGCCTCACCGGGCGCTTCCGCGGCTTCTTCTCGCTGCTGCCGTACTACCTCAAGGTGAAGGAGTACGCGGATCTCGAGTCCCGCGACCTCTGGGAGTACCCGCTCAACCTCACCCAGGAGCAGGTCGACCAGATGCTCCGGCACATCTGGGAGCTCGGGTCGACGTGGTTCGACTACTGGTTCCTGGACGAGAACTGCTCCTACCACCTGCTCTCGCTGATCGAGGTCGCGGTCCCCGGAACACATCTGCGGGAGACGTTTCCCCTCTGGACGCTTCCCGTCGATACACTGAAGGCGCTCCGCGCCGTCCCGGGGCTGCTGGGCGAGGTGCGCCGGCGGCCGTCGCTGGATACGCGCCTGAAGGCGCGGCGGCAAGCGTTGAGCAAGCCCGAGGCGCGCCTGGCGCATGAGCTGGCGGAGACGGACGCTGCTGCCGTATCCACACCGCTCGCGGCGCTGCCGCCCGTGCGGCAGGCGGCGGTGATCGACACGGCGCTGGATCTCGCGCAGTTGCAGCTCGGCGAGGCCGCAGCGGACGAGCAGGTGGCGGCGGCCATGCAACTGCGGCTCGTGCAGCTCCGAGGCAGCATCCTGCTGCCCTCCGCGGACCCGCGCATCGAATCTCCGTTCTCTCCGGACGCCGCACATCCCGGCGCCTTGGCGCTCCTCGGCGGCGGGTCCCGGTCCGGCGCGGCGTTCGCATCGATCCTCCTGCGCGGCGTGCTCCATGATCTCGTCAGCGCCGTGGCTGGCGAGATGCCGAACCAGCAAATGGAGATGATGCGGCTCGAGTTGCGCCTGCCGCTCGGCGCTCCCTCGCTCTCGATCTGGGAGTTCCGGCTCCTGCGCATCGAGAGCCTGGACCCGTTCGACGCCTGGACGCCGCGGATCGCCTGGCGTTTCGGAACGGGATTCGTGCGCGAGCGCCTCGGCGGTCCCGAGCTGCGCATGTGGGAGCTGCGGGGCGGGCCCGCCCTCGCGTACGAACCCTGGGGGCAGCTCGTCTACGCCGTCGCCGAAACGCAGATCGCGCTTGGTCCCGACTTCGCCGATGCGGCGCGGGTCCGGCTGCAACCCACGGCGGGCTTCGTGCTCAGGCCATCGGACCTCTTCCGCCTTCGGTTCGAGGGCGCGGCGCTGTGGGATCCCAGCGACACCGTCCGCCCGCTGCTGACGGCGGAGCAGGCGTTCAACCTGGGCGCGCGGTGGCAACTCCGGACCAGCGCGAGTTGGAGTCGAAACGACTGGACCGCGCAGGCAAGCGCGGGCGCTTACTTCTGAGGCGCGCCGACCCGGATGGCGCGCAGACGCCTGCGCCTGAAAGCGTAGCGCGCCCCAGATCCGGAGCGCTGTTCCGGGTACGGCGAAGCAGCGAGCACCTGGTGGTCGGGTGGAACGGCGCGCCAACCGATTCGGCATCCTGCTTTCTGCCCTGCTGGCGGCGGCGCTCGGCGGCGCGATGGTGCTGCTGAAGATGGCGCCCGGGCGGTACCGTCTCGCGGGCGCTGCTAATACCCTACGGTGAAGCGTTTGCCGATGAAGCGCGGACGCTCGATCTCGTCGACGATGGCCATGGCGAAGTCCTCGTAGGAGATCGCCATGCTCCCGTCCGCGGCGACGACGGGATGCTCCAGCCCGGTGCGGTAATGGGCCTTGCGTTCGCCGGGAGCGAAGTTGCCGGGCGGTGGCGAGACGTAGGTCCACCGGACGCCCGTCGAGCCGCGGTACACGTCGAGCGCTGCGGCCTGGCCCTTCATTTCGGCGAGGAGGTTCGCGGGGATCTTGGGATTGGTGAAGAAGGGCACGCCATCAGCGTTGAGCAGGCTTCCGCCTCCCCCCATGTGGATGACGCGCGGCCCTCCGTCTCCGAGCGGGGCGAGCGCGGCCACCGCCGCCCGCGCCGCCTTGGCGTACGCCGATTTGTCGGGGCCACCCACGGAGATCACGATCGCATCCGCTCCCTTTGCCCGCTCGGCAATCGACGCCTGCGAGGTGGCGTCGCCTGTCACGGCGCGCACTCCGGCGGGCAGCCCGCCGATCCTGGCAGGCTCACGAGCCACCGCGGTCACCTGGTGGCCCCGGCGCGCAGCCTCCGCCATGATGCGTGCGCCTGCTCTGCCTGCCGCTCCGAAGACGACGACGTTTGCCATGGTCGCCTCCGCCCTATTTGTCTCGCCGGCGGTCGCTGCCGTAGCCAGTCTCGGCCTCGATCGTGGTTTCGACGAACGGGCCGCCCGTCTCCTCGGGCACCTCCTGGTTGAGGTTGTCCTCGCCAGGCGCCTCGCCGGAGGTCGCAGCCTCCACCGATTCTTCGCCGAGCTCCTCGGCCAGGTCGTCTTCGCGGGCGCCCGGGATCAGCATCTCCGCGTCTTCGCGCTCGCGAACCGGCTCGCGGCGATCGCGGTCCGGTGATTCCCTGATCTTCGCGGCGCGAGCGCGCGAGGCAGGCTGTGCGGCAGCCGGCCTGCGCTTGCGGGCGGGCGCCTTCTTCGCCGGCGCTTTCCTCGCAGCCGTCTTTTTTGGCCGCACTTTGCTGCCCCGACCAGCTCCTCTGCCGACGGCTTTGCGACTTGTCTTGCCGGAACCACGCTTGCGCTTCTGGGGCACGGCGTCCTCCGCGCGATGCGTCCGCTCAGTGGAAGGATAGCACTTCGATTCTCAGACGCTCACAGCAGCCACTCGATCGGCAGTGCCTGCTCGAGGAGCGGAGGAAGGGCCGTGCTCCTGCCGAAGCCCAAAGCCGGAATCGCGGGGTTTCGACGCATGGCAAGTCGCCCGCGCCGGTGGTAGTGCGGCGGTCGCGGTGCGGAATGCGGCAACCCAGAGCGGAGGCAGTCATGAGGGCGGTCGTGCTGACGGACTACGGAGACGTGGACAAGCTCGAGCTGCGCGACGTTCCCGATCCCAGGCCGGGCCCGGGCGAGGTGAAGATCAAGGCCGCCGCCACCAGCGTCAATCCGATCGACTGGAAGATCCGCAGCGGCGCCGCGAGACAGATGATGTCGCTCCAGCTCCCGGCCGTGCTCGGTCGCGACGTCTCCGGCGAGGTCGTGGAGGCCGGCCCCGGCGTGTCCGCGTTCAAGCGCGGCGACAAGGTGCTGGGCCTCGCCCAGCATGCCTACGCGGAGCAGGTGGTCGCGCGGGTGGATGCGATCGCGCCGGTGCCCGAGGGGCTCGATCTGCGCGACGCCGCTGCCCTGCCGCTGGTGACGCTCACAGGCACCGAGCTGATCGACGAGGCGCTACACGAAGGACGATCGGACGCAGCCGGTGCTGCGCACCATGCCGCTCTGCCCGTTCCCGGCGCAGGCCCGCTACTCGGGGAAAGGCGACCTGAAGAGAGCGGCGAACTGGTCTTGCACCGCGAACCAGGACCTCTTGCAGATCGGCACCAACGGCGCCCGCGCCGGCCTGGTCGCCCCGACGCTGACCCGGATCACTCCTGGATCAACCCGCGGAGGATGTCCGCGCGATCCAGCGCGCCGACGAGCCTGCCATCGCCGTCGACCACCGCCACCAGCTTGTGCGGCGCTTTCATCATCGGGGCGATGGCATCGCGCAGCAGCTTGTCGCCGCGGGCGATCGCTACGTCCGTGACCATCAGGTCGGCGGCCTTCTTCGCGCGGGCGTGCTGCTCCACCTCCAGCCCCGCCTTGCCGCCGTGCGAGAAAGGCAACCGGTGCATCAACGACATGAGCGCGCTAGCTCGCAGCGCGGGCGTCACGCGATCGAGCAATTCTTCATCGGTCACGATGCCCACCACGCGGCGCTCGGCGTCGACGACCAGCGCGCGGTTCAGGCGCGTGGAGACGACGGCCTGCAGGACCTCGTTCAGCGGCGTGTCCGGATGCACGGTGGGGACGTCCTTGCGCATCACCCGGGACAGCGGCAGATCGCCCTGGAGGCCCGCTGGCCGTTCCTCTTCAGGGCTGGCCTGGAATGCCTCGGCCACGGTGCGCAACAGATCGAGCCGGCTGACGATGCCCACCAGCCTGCCGGAGGCGTCGACGACCGGCAGCCGCTTCAGCCGCTTGCGCGCCATCACATCGGCAACGGCGGCGACGGACGCGCCTTCGACGACGGTGACCGGAACCGGAGTCATGATGTCGCGCGCTTTCTTGCCTTCGCGATCGAGCTGCTCCAGGGCGGAGGCGCGCTCCGCGTGCGTCAGGCTGCCCAGAAGCTCGATGCGCGCGAGCAAGCCGCCGCGCTCGACCAGGTCGAGATTGGTGATCATCCCGACGGGCCGGCCGTCGTCGACCACCGGGACCGCCCGGTAGACCTTGCCTTCGACGAGCTCGACCACCTGGCGCAAGGGCGCATCCCGCGGCACGCAGGCCACGTCGCGTGACATGACCTCGGCGGCGGTCACGGTGTCCGGCAGGTCGCGCAGTCCGTGCGGCTTGTACAGCACGATCTCGGTGTCCTCGGAGGTGATCAGCCCGCGGGCGACGAGCTCCTTGAGCTTCGGGAGCAGCCGTTCGACCCGATCGGGAGCGTCGACCCACTCGACGATCACGGGAAGGTGCGGTCCCAACTCCGGCGTCAGATCGACGTTCACGTGCCCGGAGGAGCCCACGCCGGCGGTGCCGCGGATCAGCGTCACGCCCGCGGCGCCTTCGCGCCGCAACCAGTCCAGCAGCGCATAGGGCGCACGCTTGTGACCGATGACGTCGCTCTCCTTCAGGTAGATGCGGATCCGCTTCGCCGTTCCCCGAAGTTCCATCGCTCCTCCGCATTGAAGGCCGGCGATGCCTACTGTAGTCCTTCCCCGCGGAGATCGCAGGCGGTACAGGTTCGCGAAAAGGGGTGCGTATGATCGAGTTCGCTTCCGTGGTCGAGAAGGCGCGTCTCATCGACCCGGCCGGAAACGCCGCCGAGCAGGTGATCGAGCACCGGACGGATCCGTTGACGTCGAGCGTCGCGTCGATCAACTC
>JBGQLA010000330.1:0-5891 GCA_041499865.1 Deltaproteobacteria bacterium | reverse complement strand
CTCGATCAGCTCGCGCGGGTAGTAGCCGGCCTCCGCGTCGCTGTAGTCCTCCTCGAACAGCGCCTCCAGGCGGCGGCGCAGGGAGGCGGCGGCCGCGGGGGAGGACGGGTCGTCCCAGCGCAGCAGCGCCCGCGAATACGCCAGATAGGCGATGCGGACCGCCGCGGCGCGCGCCACGCGGGAGCGGACGTACATCCTGCGCGACAGCTTGCGCCGCAACTCGGCAACCGCCATGCCGAAGATCCTTGCCTGCGGGCGCACGTCGCGCAACTCTCTCTCTCCGGAGATGGTGCCGCTGCCGAAGATCGGTCCGGGAAAGGACTTCCAGAGGCTGGAGGTGCGCCCGCGCGACCGCGTCTTCGTGCTCACCGGCGCCGGCATCAGCGCCGAGAGCGGGGTGAAGACGTTCCGCGACGCGGGCGGCCTCTGGGAAGAGCACCGCATCGAGGACGTCGCCACGCCGGAGGGATTCGCCCGCGACCCGCGGCTGGTCTGGCGCTTCTACTCCCAGCGGCGCCGCCAGGTGCAAAGCGTGCGGCCGAACCCGGCGCACCTCGCGCTGGCGCGGCTGCAGCAACAGATCGGCGACCGGCTCTTCCTCTGCACGCAGAACGTGGACCCGCTGCACGAGCGCGCCGGATCGCGCGAGGTCCACCACATGCACGGCGAGCTGCTGAAGACGCGCTGCCTCTCCTGCGATCGGGCGCCGTTCGAGGACCCGGGCGAATATCTCGAGGACGAAGCGCGCTGCGATCGCTGCGGCGAACGGCTGCGCCCGCACGTGGTCTGGTTCGGCGAGGTGCCGTTCGGGATGGATCGCATCTTCGAGGAGCTGAGCGGGTGCGACCTGTTCGTCACCGTCGGGAGCTCCGGCGCGGTTTATCCCGCGGCCGGATTCGTCTCGCACCTGCGGCACAATCCCGGCCCCCGCGGCAACTTCGCCCGCTGCGTCTACATCGGGATGGAGCGCCCCGAGAACACGCACTCCTTCGACGAGTGCCGGCTCGGCAAGGCGGGAGAGCTGCTGCCGGACCTGTTCCACGTCCTGTAGCGGCTTCGTCTCGTTGGGATATGGTTCGGGGATGAACCGTGTCTTGCTCGCGGCGCTCCTGCTCGCTTCCGCTCCCGCGCTCTCCGCCGGCCTCGCCTCGCGTCCGGTCGACGCCTGGGACCCGCAGCAGTCGAGCCTCGAGGGGCTCTATGCCGCCGTCGGCGGCGGCGGCGGGCTGCTCTTCGAGCCCGGCGACAACGCCTTCGGATACGACGGCGAGGCGCGCCTCGGCTACAGCTTCAACCCGATGCTGCAGCTCTACCTGTCGGGGGCGATGGACGTCGCCAGCTTCTCCGGGAACTCCATCCACACCGAGCAGATCGCGGCGTTCCTGCAGTACCACCTGCTCGTCAGGCCGGCGGTGATGGTGTACGCCCGCGCCGGCATCGGCGTCGGCCTCTCCACCGACGTCTTCCCCGGGATGACCGCGGCGGGGCTCGCCGAAGCGGGAGGAATCGGCGTGGAGATCCGCGTGGCGCCGAACCTCTTCCTCGCGCCGGAGATCTTCTACCGGAACACGAATCTGTCGGCGCGCGGTTCGGACACGCAGATCCAGACCCTCGGGCTGCAGATGTCGGTGGTCTACTACTGAAGGGGGATGTGGCGCGCGGTCCAGTTGCCGCGCGCGCGCTCGATCAGCCCCACGCAGACCGGCAGGGAGAAGCGGCGCGGGCCGGCGCTGCCCGGATTGAACCACCAGGCGTCCGGGTCCCGCTCGTCCACCGGCTTGTGGCTGTGCCCGAACACCACCACGTCGGCGGGCTCGCGGCGCAGCAGCGCCCGTGCGTCGTCGCGGAGGTGGACGAGCAGGAACTTCAGCCCGCCCAGCTCGATGCGCGCCGTCTTCCCCGCGGGACCGCACCGCCAGCCGTCGTTGTTTCCGGCGCAGGCGGTCACCGGCGCGATCGCGCCCAGCGACGCGAGCACCTCCTCGCCGCCGATGTCCCCGGCGTGGAGGATGTGGTCGACTCCGCGGAAGACCTCCAGCACTTCGGGGCGGAGCAGCCCGTGGGTATCGGAGATGACGCCGATGCGCATCCCTGAAGTATAAGGCGCCGATGCAGCTTCTCTGCCAGACCTCGCCGGCCTGGGTGCAACTGGCGATCGAGCGCTTCGACGAGGTGCTCGTCGATCATGCGCACTGCGAGAAGAAGGCCGCCGCGCAGGCGCTCTCGATTCTCTCGGCATTTCCGGGAGTGCCCGGGCTGGCCCGCGCGATGGCGCGGCTCGCGCGCGAGGAAGCGGGACACCTCGCCTCGGTGCTCGCGCTGATGGAGAAGCGCGGCCTTTCGCTCGGCCGCGACACCGGGGATCCCTACGCGCAGGGCCTGCAGGCGATGGTCCGCCAGCCGGCCGCCGAGCGGCTGCTGGATCGCCTTCTGGTCTCGGCGGTGATCGAAGCCCGGAGCGAAGAGCGGCTGCGCCTGCTCGCGCGGCACTTGCTGGATCCGGGGCTGCGCGAGTTCTACGGCCGCCTCGCGGACGCGGAGAAGGGTCATGGGGAGCTGTTCCTGCGCCTCGCCCGCAAGAGCGACGGATTCGAGCGGCGCATGGCGGAGATGCTGACGGGGGAGGCGCGGCTGATTCGCACCCTGCCGCTACGGCCGGCGATTCACTGACGGCGGAGAGGCGGCGGCGCCGTTCTCCGGCCAGGCGTGCTTCGGATAGCGGCGCATCAGCTCCCGGCGGACGGCAGGATAGTGGCGTTCCCAGAATCCGGCGAGATCCTGCGTGACCTGCTGCGCGCGGCCGCTGGGAGCGAGCAGGTGCAGGGTGAGGGGGACGCGGCCGGCGCAGATCGAGGGCCCGCGCGCCATGCCGAAGAAGTCCTGCAGCCGGGAGCGGATCGCCGGCGGCTGCCCCTCCGCGTACTCCACCCGCACCCTGCGGCCGCCGGGGAGGACGACGTGCTCGGGCGCGAGCTGGTCGAGCTGCCCGGGCGCCAGTCTCGAGAGGACGTCGGCGCCGGCGAGCTCGCGCAGCGACGTCATCCCCCGCGCCGCCTCCTCCAGCCGCGCGCGGACGCGCTCCGCCTGGAGCGGCTCGATGCCCTGCTCGGGGCAGCGGGCGGCGACCAGGGCGATGCGCGCCTGCAGCCGCGCGAGCTCCTCCGGATCGGGAACGCCGTGCGCGTGGTCGAGCAGGATCCGGGTGGCGGCGGCGGATTCGGCCTCGTTCGGCAGGCGGCGGGATTCCTCGAGCACCAGATGGTCGTAGAGCAGCCGGGAAATCACTTCCACGCGCTCGCGCCCGGGCTCCCAGACCAGCTCCGTCTCCTCGTGCAGGGAAGCGGCGTGCAGGTCGAGCAGCCACTCCGGCTCGATGGCGCTGGCGACGCGAACGATCACCCGGGAGCGCCCGCGCTGGCGGCGCTCCTCGGCCTCCACCGCCACCAGCAGATCCGCGTCGCGCACGGCGCTCTGCGGCGAGAGCTGCGCGGCGCCGCCGGCGGCAAGCAGCACTTCGGCGCCCCGGCGCTTCGCGACGCGATCGGGGAATCCGGCCAGCACCGAGACGAGGATCGCCTCGTCGCGGGAGCCTCCGCGCGGCCCGTCGGCGGGGGCAAGGCGCAGCAGCTGGGATCGCGCCTGGGCGATGCGGCGGGAATGCCGCGGGTCGAAAGCGTCGATCAGATCGAGCACGTCGGAAGGGCCGGTCGGCGCGACCGCCTCGCGCGAGAGTGGGCCTTCGTTCAACAGCGCGGCGGCAGTGCAGCCGTCGCCGCGATGGCCGCGACGGGCCGCTTCGACTACCAGGCGGGAAAGCCGCGGGTGCAGGGGCATGCGGGCGCAGGCGCGCCCCACCTCGGTCGCGCCCTGCGCGTCGAGGGCGCCGATCCTGCGCAGAAGCTCCGATGCGAGCTGGAGGGCCGCCTGCGGAGGCGGATCGAGCCAGGGCAGCGACTCCGGGTCGATGCCGGCGGCGCGGAGATCGAGCACCGTCCCGGCGAGATCCAGCCGCTCGATCTCGGGCAGGTGGTGCTCGGGACGGGACTCGAAATCGTGCCGCGTGTACAGGCGCAGCGCGCGCCCGGGTCCGAGGCGGCCCGCGCGCCCGGCGCGCTGCGCGGCGGAAGCGCGGCTGATCTTCGCCACCGTCAGGGAGGGGAGCCCCGACCAGGGCGAATGCCCGGCGATGCGGGCGAGGCCGCTGTCGATCACCGCGTTGACGCCGGGAACGGTGACGCTGGTCTCCGCCACGTTGGTGCTGAGGATCAGCTTGCGCTGCCGCGCCGGGGCGAGCGCGAGGTCCTGATCGGCGGGGGGAAGATCGCCGTGCAGCGGAACGATGAGGAGGCCGCGATGGCGAGCCAGCTCGGCGCAAGCGTCGGCGGCACGGCGGATCTCCGCCGCCCCGGGGAGGAACACGAGCACGTCGCCTTCGCTGCCCGGCGCGGTCAGGCGCCGCACCGCCGCGGACACCTGCTCCTCGAGGCGGCGTTCGTCGGGCTTTTCCAGGTGCTCGATGTCGACCGGGAAGCGACGTCCTTCGCTCTGCACCACCGGGGCGTTCAGGTGGGCGGCGAGCGGTGCGGCGTCGAGCGTCGCGGACATCACCACCAGCCTTATGCGCGGCAGCAGCCGCTGGGCGAGGGCGAGCGCGAGATCGCCCGGCAGGTGGCGCTCGTGGAACTCGTCGAGCACCACCGCGCCCACGCCGCGCAGCTCCGGATCGGCCAGGATCCGCCGGGCAAGGATGCCTTCGGTCAGGTACCAGAGGCGCGTCCGAGGCGTGCCGGACTGCTCGAAGCGGACCTGCCATCCGACGAGGCCGGGGTCCGCAAGCTCCTGCGCGACCCGCCGGGCGGCGGCTCGCGCCGCCAGCCTGCGCGGCTCGAGCACCACCACCTCTCCCTCGACGAGGTCGAGCAGCGCCGGGGGAACGCGGGTCGTCTTTCCCGCGCCGGGCGGCGCCTGCAGCACCACGGCGGGGCCCGCCCGCAGCGCGTCGACGACGGCGGGCAGCGCTGCGTCGATGGGGAGGGACTCCTTCACCGCGGCCGACTATAAAGGTGAGGATGAAGAGCCTCCAGGACACTTACGGGCCGGACATCATCTGCTTCGGGTGCGGCCCGGCGAATTCGAAGGGCCTGCGGATCAAGAGCTTCCCGCAAGGGGAGGAGTGCGTCGCCGAATACCGGGTGGAGAAACACCACGAGGCGTTTCCCGGCGTGGTGAACGGCGGCATCATCGGCGCGCTGTTCGACTGCCATTGCAACTGGACGGCGACCTGGGCGCTGATGCGCAAGTCCGGCGCGCAGGTGCCGCCGTGCACGGTGACTTCGGACTTCCACGTCTTCCTTCGCCGGCCGACGCCCAGCGACGCCCTGCTCGAGTTCCGGGCGCGCGCGACGGAGATCGGCGAGGACCGGGCGGTGATCGAGGCGACGCTGGAGGCGAACGGAAAGGTGTGCGCGACCTGCACCGGCACGTTCGTGGCGGTGAAGGAGGGGCACCCGGCGTTTCATCGCTGGTGAGCGCGGGCAGTCCGGACCGCCGGCGCCGTTCAGGAGTGCGCTTGCTCGATCTCCGCCAGCGCCCTCGCCACCGCGCGGACGATCGAGCGAGGCGTCCCGGCACGGTACGTCGCGCGAACCTCCGCGCCTCCTTCGCTTCCGGGCAGGACCTCGACGCCGTCGGGCCGGTAACGGACCCGTTCCACCCAGGCCCGCGCCGCGCCCGCGCGGCGATCGGCGACATGGAGGTGGAAGGTGTGGTCCCGGTCGAGGAGGTTGCCTTCGTCCAGGCTGAGGTCCAGGTCGTCGCCGGCGATCATGACGCGCTCCAGACCCACCAGGTTTCTGGGCCCGAAGCACGAGGGGCCTCCCTGCCGAAGCCGG
>JBGQLA010000329.1:0-5905 GCA_041499865.1 Deltaproteobacteria bacterium | reverse complement strand
ATACTTCCGCGACAACGTGGCGGAGAGCGTGGCGCACGCCTGGTACGAGGGCTCGGGCGAGCTGCACCCGTACGAGGGCGAGACGAAGCCGCAGTACACGGACTTCGACGCGCGCGGGAAGTACAGCTGGTGCAAGTCGCCCCGCTTCCAGGGCAAGCCCATGCAGGTGGGGCCCTCCGCCGAGGTGCTGGTCGCGTTCGCGCAGGGGCACGAGCCGACGAAGCGCTGGGCCACCAAGGTGCTGGACACCGCAGGCAGCATCGCCAAGGTGAAGCTGACGCCGGCGGTGCTGGAGAGCACGCTCGGCCGCCACGCGGCCCGCGCGGTGCGCTGCGCGGTCCTCGCGGAGCTGGCGCTCAAGCACTGGCAGCTGCTGGTGGACAACATCGGCCGCGGCGACACCGCGATCTTCAACGCGCCACATTTCCCCAAGGGCGAGATCCGCGGATTCGGCTTCCACGAGGCGCCGCGCGGGACGCTCTCGCACTGGGCGGTGATCGCCGACGGCAAGATCAAGAACTACCAGGCGGTGGTCCCGTCCACCTGGAACGCCGGCCCCCGCGACGGCAAGGGTCAGCCCGGACCGTACGAGGCCTCGCTGATCGGCAACCCGGTCGCCGACCCCCAGAAGCCGCTGGAGGCCCTGCGCACCATCCACTCCTTCGATCCTTGCCTGGCGTGCGCCGTGCACACGGTGGATGCGGAAGGGCGCGAGATCGCGCGGGTGAAGGTGCTGTGAAATCGATCTGCCTGATGGGCGTCGGCAACGTGCTGATGCACGACGACGCCCTCGGGCCGTACGTGCTGGAGTCGCTGAAGGCGAAATACGATCTCCCGCCGGAGGTGACCGTCTTCGACGCCGGGACGCCCGGGCTCGACCTCACCCTGTTCCTCATCGAGTTCGACGCGCTGATCGTCGTCGACGCGCTGAAGGGCCAGGGCGCTCCCGGCGAGGTGAAGACCTATACCGGCGCGCAGCTCCTGGAAGGAGCGCTGCCCATCACCCTGAGCCCCCACGAGCCGACGCTGCGCGAGGCGCTGATGAGGATGGCGCTGGTCGGCAACGGACCCAGCGACGTCTTTTTGGTGGGGGCCATCCCCGACGTGGTGAAGACCGGGACCGGCCTTTCCCCCCGGGTCCGCGCCACGGTGCCGGCCATCGAGCAGCACGTCCTGCGCGAGCTTCTGCGCCTCGGCGCAAGGGTTGCGCCGCGCGCGTCGCGCCGGGAGCCGGACCTCTGGTGGGAACGTCCGGCTGCCTGAAATGGGGCGCGCGTTTCCGGCGCGAAGACTGCAAGTGCTGCGGGCATGTGCCTCGGCGTTCCCGGCAAGGTCCTTTCCGTGGACGGGCTCACCGCCACCGTCGATTTCTTCGGCGTGCGCCGGCAGGTGCGCCTGGACATCGTCGACGTGCCCGTAGGGCCCGGCGATTACGTGCTCAACCACGTCGGGTTCGCCATCCACCGCATCCCCGAGGACGAGATCGGCGAGACGCTGGCGCTCTTCGACACCATCCTGCGCGAGGCCCAGCCCCAGGATCTGATGGCGGCCGACGTGCGCAACGAGATCGAGGCCACCGATGCGAGCCGGAAATGACCCCGGGATCGCCGAGCTGAAGTTCCGCGATCCGGAGCGGGCCCGCCGCCTGACCGCCGCGCTCCAGCGCGCCGTCCTGGACGTCGGAAGGCCCGCGAGCGTGATGCACGTCTGCGGGAGCCACGAGCAGGCGATCGCGCGGTTCGGCCTGCGCGCCGTGTTCCCCAGGGACCTGAACGTGATCATGGGCCCCGGCTGCCCGGTCTGCATCACCGACGTGCCCGAGGTGGACGAGGGCGTCGCCCTCGCCCTGCAGGGCGTCCGCATCGCCACCTACGGCGACATGCTCCGGGTGCCGGGCACGGTGAAGTCGCTGGCGCACGCGCAGGCCGAGGGCGCGAGGATCGACGTGGTCTACAGCATCGCGCAGGCGGTGCAGCTCGCGCGCTCGGTCCAGGAAGAGGTGTGCTTCTTCGCCACCGGGTTCGAGACCACCGCGGTGGCCACCGCGGCGGAGATCCTCGCCGGCGTGCCTGCGAACTTCTCGGTGCTCTCCGCGCACAAGTACATCCCCCCGGTGATGGAGATCGTCGCCGAGATGCCGGAGAACAAGGTCGAAGGCTTCCTCGCCGCCGGACATGCGGCGTCGATCACCGGCTGGGGCGTGTTCGAGCCGTTCGCGGCGCGCCACCGGCTTCCGGTGGTGGTCGCCGGGTTCGAGCCGCTCGACATCCTCGCCGCGCTGGTCAAGCTGGTCGAGCTGGTGCGGAACGGCAGCCCCGAAGTGGTGAACATGTTCCCGCGCTGCGTCACCAAGGAAGGGAACCTTCCCGCGCAGGAGGTGCTGTGGAAGGTCTTCCGGCCCCTCGGCGGGCGCTGGCGCGGCATCGCGCACGTCCCGAACGGCAACCTCCGCCTGCGCGACGAGTTCGCGCACATCGACGCGCGGCGCCGGTTCAAGATCGAGCTGCACAAGCTCTGGGACTACGCCCCTTCCGCCCTCTCGCAGCAGTGCATCTGCGGCGAGATCATGTCCGGCATCCACGCGCCGGGCGACTGCGACCTCTACGGCAAGCAGTGCACGCCGGAAAACCCCGTCGGCGCCTGCATGGTCTCGACGGAAGGGAGCTGCCGCATCTGGCACCAGTACGGGGGAATCCCCAACCTGCGCGAGGTGAACGCATGAACGCGCTGCTCGGCGACCGGGTCGCTCTCAAGCACGGCGCGGGCGGCCGCGCGATGCGCATGTTGATCGAGAGCGTGTTCGTCGAAGGGCTGGCCGCGGAGGTGGACGGCGTAGGCCTGGCCGCGATGGACGACGGCGCGGCGCTCCGCGTCGGCGACCAGTGGCTGATCGTCACCACCGACTCGCACGTGGTGCAGCCGCGCTTCTTCCCCGGCGGCGACATCGGGCGGCTCTCGGTCTCGGGCACGGTCAACGACCTGGCGATGATGGGCGCTACCGAACCGCTCGGCCTCACCTGCGCGGTGGTGCTGGAGGAGGGATTCCCCTTCGCCGAGCTGGAGCGGATCCGCGACTCGATGAAGGCCACCGCCGCGGAGGCGGGCGCGCGCATCGTCACCGGCGACACCAAGGTGATGCGCAAGGGCGAGGTGGACGGGATCATCCTCAACACCACCGGCGTGGCCCTGACGAAGACGCTGGTGCGCGACTGCGACTTGCGGCCCGGCGACCGGATCATCGTCACCGGCTCCCTCGGCGACCACGGCTTCGCGGTGCTGGCGGCTCGCCACAAGCTCGATCTGCAGGGAGACCTGCGCAGCGACGTGGCCCCGATCAACGGCGTGGTGCGCCTGGCGCTGAGGGCCGGCGGGGTGTGCGCGCTCAAGGATCCCACCCGCGGGGGCGTGGCGAGCACGCTGCACGAGCTGGCCGCGAAGAGCGGGGTGGGCATCCTCCTCGAGGAGTCCGCGCTGCCGGTGCACGGCGAGGTCCGCGCGGCGGCGGAGCTGCTCGGCATCGATCCGCTGCAGGTGGCGAACGAAGGCAAAGCCATCGTCGGGGTTCGTCCGGAGTTCGCGGACCGCGTGCTCGGCGCCATCCGCGAGCACCCGCTCGGCCGGGAGGCCGCCATCGTGGGCACCTGCCTCGCCGACTGGAAGGGCAAGGTCATCCTGGACACCGGGTTCGGAAAGCGGCTCGTCGCCGAGATCGAGGGCGAGCCCATGCCGCGGATCTGCTGATGGACTTCATCCGCATCGAGCGCGAAGGCGCCGTCGGGACCCTGGTGATGGAGCGCCGCGAGCGCTTCAACGCCATGGATTGCGAGATGGCCCGCGACTTCCGCAAGGCGGGTCTGCAGCTGGCGCGCGACCCGGAGATCCGCGCGGTGGTGCTGCGCGGCTACCCCGGCGTGTTCTGCAGCGGCGCGGACCTCAAGTACATCCGGGCGGGCGGCGACCCGAAGGGGCTCGGCTACCTCTCGCCGCTGGCGCGCAACCTACCCCAGGGGTACGGCGAGGTCTTCAAGCAGATCCTCGAGTACCTGCACTCCACCATCTCGGAGATCCGCCGCAGTCCCAAGCCCTGGATCGCCGCCGTCGACGGCGTCGCCGCGGCCGGGGGATTCGGCATCGCCATGTGCTGCGATTTGGTGCTCGCCTCGTCGCGCGCGAGCTTCGAGTGGGCCTACGGCAAGACGGCGCTGACCGGGGCGGAGAGCAGCACGTTCATGATCACCCGCCTGCTCGGGTTCCGGAAGGCGATGGAGCTGGCGCTGCTCAATCCGCGGCTCGACGCGCAGGCCGCGTGTGACGCGGGCCTGGTGAACCGGGTGTTTCCCCCCGAGTCCTTCGACAAAGAGGTCCGGGCAATCGCGGAAAGGGTCGCCGCGGGACCGACGGGATCGTTCGGCGTCACCAAGATGCTGCTCAACCAGGCCGCGGGGATCGATCGCCTCGATTTCCATCTCGACCAGGAGCTGGAGAACCTCGCCCGCAGCGCCGACAGCGAGGACTTCCGCGAAGGCCTGGACGCCTTCTTCGCCCGGCGGGCGCCGGCATTCCGGGGGCGCTGATGCACGAGTACTCGCTGGTCCAGGCGCTGATCGATGACGTCGAGCGCCACCTGCGCGGCCGCGCCGGAGCGGTGCGGCGGGTGCGGGTGCGCCTCGGCGCGCTCTCCGGCGTCGATCCGGAGCTGCTCGCCACCGCCTACGACACCTTCCGGCCGCACACCGTCTGCGCCGAGGCCACGCTGGAGCTCACCCGGGTGCCGGCGCGCTGGTCGTGCCCGCAATGCCGCCGGGAGATCGTGGCCGGCGAACGCCTGCAGTGCTGTGGCGGCCCGGCGCAGCTCGTGCAGGGCGACGACCTGGTGCTCGAACAGCTCGAGCTGGAGGTTCCATGAGCGCGCGGCTCGCAGGCATTCCACTGCTGGTGCTCGGAGTCGGCAATCCGCTGCACCGCGACGACGGGCTGGGCCCGGCGGCGCTGTCGTTGCTCAGCCGCCGCTGGCGCGCGCCGCCCGGCGTGCGCGTCCTCGACGGCGGGACGCTGGGTGCGAAGCTCCTCCCCTGGGTTGCGCAGGCGAACGCGCTGATCGTGGTGGACGCGGTGTACATCGACGAGCCTCCCGGAACCCTGGCGCGTCTCACCGGGCGCGCGGAAGTGCTCTATGCGGAGGCCGAGCGCCTCGGCCTGCAGGAGGCCGGCGATCTGGCGCTGCCCAGGCGTCTCTCGCTGCTGGGAATCGTCCCGGAGAAGACTGGGGTCGGCCTGCGCAGGTCGCGCTGCGTCGAGCAGGCCCTTCCCGCGCTGGTGGACTCGATCGTCGCCGAGGCGGGTGGCCACGGGTTCCGCTTCGTGCCGCTGAACCGGCCGGCGCCCGCGCCGGCCATTTCCCAGCCGGAAGGCAGGTGACCCATGTGCCAGGACTGTGGTTGCGGCGACCACCAGCTGGTTTCCGTCGAGGTCCAGTCGCGGCTGCTGGAGGCGAACGATCGCACCGCCGGGCACAACCGCGAGCACTTTGAAGAGAGCGGTGTGCTGGCGATCAATCTGATGGGCTCGCCCGGGTCGGGAAAGACGGCCCTGCTGGAAGCGATGGCGCGCTGGTCCTCCGGGCGGCTGCGGATCGCCGCGGTGAGCGGCGATCTCGAGACCGACAACGACGCCAGGCGCCTGACCAAGGCAGGGATTCCGGCGCGCTCGATCACCACCGGCACCGGGTGCCATCTGGATGCCGAGCTGGTGCACAAGGCGCTGCACGGGTTCTCCATGTCCGAGCTGGACGTCTTCTTCATCGAGAACGTCGGCAACCTCGTCTGCCCCGCCATCTACGACCTGGGCCAGGCGGCGAACGTCGTCGCGCTCTCGGTGACCGAGGGAGAGGACAAGCCGCTCAAGT
>JBGQLA010000328.1:0-5928 GCA_041499865.1 Deltaproteobacteria bacterium | reverse complement strand
CGACATCTTCGATTCTCCGCTGAGCGAGGCCGGGGTGATGGGCTTCGACTATGGCTGGTCGCTGGACATGCCGGAGGCGCTCTGCTGCTGGGAGGCGCAGTTCGGCGATTTCGCGAACAGCGCGCAGGTGGTGATCGATCAATTCATCTCTTCCGCCGAGGACAAGTGGAACCGCCTCTCGGGGATCGTCCTGCTGCTCCCCCACGGATTCGAGGGGCAGGGGCCGGAGCACAGCTCGGCGCGGCTGGAGCGCTTCCTCCAGCTCTGCGCCGAGGACAACATGCAAGTGTGCTATCCCACCACGCCCGCGCAGATCTTCCACCTGCTCCGCCGCCAGGTGCGCCGCGGGTGGCGCAAGCCGCTGGTGGTGATGACCCCGAAGAGCCTCTTGCGCCACAAGCACGCGGTCTCCACGCTGCGCGATCTCTCCGAGGGATCCTTCCAGCGGATCATCGTCGACGCGGCGCCGAAGCCCGCGAAGCGCGTGCTGCTCTGCAGCGGCAAGATCTATTATGATCTGATCACGGCGCGCGAAACGAAGAAGCGGGACGACGTCGCCATCGTGCGCTTCGAGCAGCTCTATCCGCTCTCGGACTCCCTCCTGGCAGAGACCGTCAAGCCGTTCAAGGGAGCCGAGCTGATCTGGGTCCAGGAGGAGCCCTTCAACATGGGCGCCTGGTACCACGTACGAGCGCGCTGGCCGGAGGTGGTCGGGAAGGGAAGGCTCGTCCCGGTCGCCCGCGCCGAGAGCGCCAGCCCCGCCACCGGAAGCGAGAAGAGCCACAAGTACGAGCAGCAGATCCTGATCGACCAGGCCTTCGGCGACGCCCCCCTGCGGAAATAGACCCGGGTTCAGGCGGCCCGGCGGAGCAGGGCCTCGACCTGTTCCAGGCGGAAGGGCTTGTCGAGGCGCTGGGCGGGGATCTGCTCGAGGAACTTGCGCGCCCGCTCGGTGACGGCGCCGCCGGTCATGAAGACGAAGCGGGCGCGGAGCGCCGGGCGCTGGGCGCCGACCTGCTCGAAGACGTCCATCCCGGTGAGGTCCGGCATCATCAGGTCGCAGAGGACGAGATCGAATGAGTCATCCGTCATCAAGGTCCGGACGGCCTCGCGCCCGCTGCGCACCGTGACCACGTCGGCCTGGTCCCGCAACCCCACCGCCAAGGTGATGCCGAGGTGCGCTTCGTCATCGACCAGCAGCATCCGGGGCCGCCGCCCGGTCTGGACGTGCAGGGGAGGCGCGGGGCGCTCGCCCACGGGCGGCGGTTTGCTCTGGACCGGCAGCGTGACCCGGAACGTGCTTCCGTGGCCGGGCTGGCTTCGCACCTGGATGTCGCCGCCGAGGGCCGAGACGATGTTGTGGACGATGGAGAGCCCCAGCCCGGTGCCCACGCCGATGGGCTTGTCGGTCCAGAACGGCTCGAAGATCGACTTCATCTTTCCCGCCTCGATGCCGATGCCCGTGTCCTCCACCTCGACGATGGCCTCGCGTTCCGGGCCTTGCCGCGTGCGCACCACGATGCTGTTCTTGTCCGGCGCTCCTTCGGGGATCGCCTGCGCGGCATTGACCAGGAGATTGAGGAACACCTGGCCGATGCGGCTCTCGTCGGCGAGCACCGCCAGCAGCGGCTGGTAGTCGCGCACCAGCCTGGCGCGCGGCCGGATGTGGCTCATCGCCACGTTGATCGACGAGTCCAGCACCTTCTCCACGTCGACGGGTCCGGTCCGCTCCTCCTCGCCGCGAGAGAAGGTGTTCAGGTCGCGGACGATGGAGCGGACGCGTTCCGCCCCCTCCAGCGCATCGCCGCACAGGCTCCGCACCCGCGCCCATTCCTCGTCGCCGGGCGGCTGCGCTCCGGAGCGGAACTTCTCCAGCTCCCTCCCGATCAGCTCCAGCCCGAGGGTGACGTAGACCAGCGGGTTGTTGATCTCGTGCGCCACGCCGGCGGCCAGCGTTCCGATGGAGACCATCCGGTCGGCGCGGGCAAGGCCCGCTTCGATGCGTTTTCGCTCGGTGTTGTCCTCGACGATCGCGACGCCTCCGATCACCCCCGCCGGCCCATGGAGGGGAATGAACAGGGATTGAACGTGCGTCGTCTTCCCCGCGGTCGAGGTGTAGGGGCCCTCGTACCGCGCCGACTTGCCGCGCAGCGTGCGGCGGACGCTCTTCACGATCTTTTCCCGGCTGGGATCCCCATGCAGGGTGAGCATGTTGAGGCCGACCAGCACCTGCTTGCGGGAGCCGAGGATCTCCGCCATCGCCGCGTTGCAGTCGGTGACCACGCCGTGGGAGTCCCAGTGCAGCAGCCCCATCGGGGCGTTGTCGAAGACCAGCCGGTAGCGCTCGTCCGCCGGGGTGCGCGGCTCCTCGTGGACAGGGCGGATGCTTGCGACCAGCAGCGGTCCGGCCTCGTCGAGCGAAACCTCGGCGTCCAACTCGACCCCGTCTCGTCGCAGCGCATGGACCCGCACCGGCCCGGCCGCACGTTTGGCGAGGGCGCGGAAGAACGACGGCTGCTGTCCGCGCAGGCGCTCCGGGAGCAGGATCTCCAGCGGCTGCCCGCGCAGATCGGCGGCGGGCCAGAAGAACAGCCGCTCCGCCGCGGAATTCACATAGACGATCTGTCCTTGTCCATCCGCGGCGATCACCGGGTCGGCGATCAGATCGAGCACCGCGCGCGCGTCGAAGTCGGGCATTGGTTCCCTCACAGGAGCGCGGCGAAACGGGAGAAGATCGGACGCGCGATCTCGCGCAGGCGCGGCAGCTCGCGTGCGGCCTGCGCGCGCAGGTGCCCGGGTTCCACCCCTGCCTCGACCAGTTCCGCCTCGCCTTCCATCATCGCGGAGAGCACCTCCTCGTCGGTCTCCAGGTGGAACTGCACGCCGAAGGCGCGCGCGCCGAAGCGGAACGCCTGCACCGGAGTCAGCGTCGTCGAGGCGAGCGGCACCGCGTCGCGTGGCAGCGTAAAGGCATCGCCGTGCCAGTGAAACGCCACGAAGCTCTCTGGCGCGCCGGCGAACAGCGGATCCTCGCGCGCCTCGGCGGTGAGGCGCACGCGATAGAACCCGATCTCCTTCTGCGGCACCTTCGCCACCTCGGCGCCGAGCGCTTTGGCGAGCAGCTGGCTGCCCAGGCAGATGCCCAGCACCGGCCGGTCCTGCTCCACGCAACGGCGCAGCAGGCGGATCTCGTCGCGCAGATGGGGGAGGCGGTCCTGCTCGTAGACACCCATTCCCCCGCCCAGCACCACCAGGGCGTCCGCCTCCTGCGGCACCGCGTCGCCGGCAAAGGTGCGGACGAACCGCGCATCGCGGAGGAAGGGAGCTAGCGTTCCCGGCCCCTCCCCCGGCTCGTGCTGGATGACGATCATGCCGGCGCAGGATACATCGCCCGGTTTTCGCGGGTGACGCGCATCCCCGTCTGTGGGTAGAAACGGCCTCCCAACGGAGGTCCCACGTGGCTCTCGGCAAGAACTTCCGCCTCCCGACCGGCTGCAAGCCCGTCCGCTACAGCGCACACCTCGCCCCCGACCTGAAAGCGGGCGCCTTCGAAGGGCGGATGGAGCTGGAGATCCAGCTCGATGCTCCGCGCCGCGAGGTCTTCCTCCACGGCGTCGGCCTCGAGGTGTCCCGCGCGCGAGCGAGGGTGCAGGATCGCACGCTGAAGGCGGCCGTGAGCACCGACGCGGAGAGCGAGACCATCACCCTGCGTTTCGAGGAAGAGCTGCCGGCCGGCCGCGCGATGCTGGACCTGGCCTGGAGCGGCAAGTTCAGCCCGGGGCTGCGCGGGCTCTACCGAGCCGGCCCGGTGGCGGTGACGCAGTTCGAGGCCGCCGATGCGCGCCGGGTGTTTCCCTGCTTCGACGAGCCCGCCTTCAAGGCCCGCTGGAACCTGCAGCTGGTGGGGCTTCCCGAAGGCGCCGCCGCCATCTCCAACGGCCCGGTCGTCAAGGACCAGAAGGAGCCCGGCGGCGGCCGGACCGTCCAGTTCGCCGAGACGCCGAAGCTGAGCAGCTACCTGATCGCCCTCTGCATCGGAGAGCTGGGCTCGAGCCCGGAGCAGAAGGCGCGCGAAGTTCCCGTGCGCACCTGGGCGGTGCCGCAGAAGCAGGCGCTGACCGCGTTCGCGCAGGAAGTGGCCTGCGCGGTGCTGCCGCTGCTCGAGGACTACTTCGGCCAGCCGTATGCCTACGGCAAGCTCGATCAGATCGGCGTCCCCGACTTCGAGGCCGGCGCGATGGAGAACGCGGGGTGCATCACCTACCGCGAGGTGGCGCTGCTGCTCGATCCGAAGACCGCGCCCCTGAACATCCAGAAGCGCGTCGCCGAGGTGATCACCCACGAGCTCTCGCACCAGTGGTTCGGCAACCTGGTCACCATGGTGTGGTGGGACGACCTCTGGCTGAACGAGGCGTTCGCCACCTGGATGGCCTACAAGATCGTCGACCAGTGGCGCCCTCGCTGGCGGGTATGGATGGACTTCGAGGTGGGCAAGGGCGCCGCGCTGCACCTCGACGCGCTCAAGTCCAGCCATCCCATCCGGGCCGAGATCCGCAACGCCGAGGAGGCCGGCGAGAGCTTCGACGCCATCACCTACGAGAAGGGCGGCGCCATCCTCCGGATGATCGAGGGGTACCTCGGCGAGGAGAAGTTCCGCGAGGGGATCCGCCTGTACATGCGGAGGCACCGCGAAGCGAACGCCACCGCCGACGATCTCTGGGGAGCCCTCGCGGAGGCCTCGGGGCAGCCCATCCTCGAGCTGGCGAACGGCTGGATCCGGCAGACGGGGTACCCGCTGGTCACGCTCTCGGAGCGGGAGGGAAAGATCCGGTTGACGCAGCGCCGGTTCTTCTCCGACCCGGACGCCGTCCCCGAGGCGACGCAGTGGCTCGTGCCCCTGGTCCTGCGCGTCGATGGCCGCGAGCGGCGCGTCCTGCTGCGCGCGGCGGAAGAAACCATCGACGCCGGCGGCAAGGCGGGCTGGGTCCTCGCCAACGCCGACGCCCGCGGTTTCTACCGCGCCGCCTACGACCCGGCGTTGCTGCGGAGCCTGATCACCGCTCTTCCGCAGCTGCGCCCCGAGGAGCGGATGGCGCTGGTCTCGGATCAATGGGCGCTGGTGCGGGCGGGCGCGGTGAAGCTCGAGCCGTTCCTGCAACTGCTCTCGGGCCTGCGGGACGAGCAGGATCACACCGTGCTCGACGAGGTGGTGGGCCGCCTCTCCTGGCTGGAGCACCGGGCGGCCGACGACGACGCACGCCCGGCGTTGCACCGGTGGATCCGCTCGCTCTTCGCGCGCTCGGGCGCAGACCTGGGTTGGGAACCGGCGGCGGGCGAGGACGACGAGCGCCGGCTGCGGCGCGCGGCGGTGCTGCGTGCGCTGGTCCTTGTCGCTCGCGATCCCGCGGTCGCCGCCGACGCCGTCGAGCGGTACCAGCGGCACGTGGCCAGGCACGCGCAGGCGCTGGATCCGAATCTCCTCGACATCGTGGTCGCCGCGGCGGCGCGCGGCGCGGACGAGAAGCGGTTCGACGAGCTTCGCCAGCACGCGGCCAGCGAGCTGGATCCGGCGGCCAAGCGACGCTACCTCCACGCCCTCGCCATGGTCGAGCAGCCGGCGCTGGTGCAGGGCGCGGTCGATCTCGCCCTCGACCCGTTCGTGCAGATGCAGGACTTCGCCAGCTACCTGGGGACGCTCCTCGCCAACCGCGCCACGCGCGAGGCCGCCTGGCGGCTGGTGCAGCACCGGTGGGAGGAGGTGCGGAAGAAGGGCGACTCCCCGATGATCCTCCGCCGGCTGGTGGAGGCGCTAGGGAGCCTGCCGGAGCGGAGGCACCTCGACGAGGTGGAGAAGTTCCTCGGCGCCCACGAGCTCTCCGCCGCGCGCCAGGCGGTGGCGCAGACGCTGGAGCGGCTGCGCGCGGACGT
>JBGQLA010000327.1:0-5953 GCA_041499865.1 Deltaproteobacteria bacterium | reverse complement strand
CCTGCGCCTCACCGATTCGGAAGACGAGGCGGAGTTCGATTCCCGCGAGACCATCGACGCGCTCTGCAGCGCCCTGGAGCGGCTCGGCCACCGGGTCGAGCGCATCGAGGTGAGCGGGCCCGCCAGCCGGACCGCGGCGCGACTGGAAGCGTACGCGCCGGACCTGGTGTTCAACACCGCGGAAGGGCGCCGGGGCCGCTTCCGCGAGGCGTTCTATCCGGCGCTCTTCGACGAGTTGGGCTTTCCCTACACCGGTTCGGACGCCTGGGTGCTGGCGGTGACGCTGGACAAGGCGCTCACCAAGCTGGTTCTGCGCGAGCACGGCGTGGTCTCCCCCAAGGGCCAGTTCATCGAGGACGCCCCGGAGCTGAAGCTCGAGGGCTGGCGCTTCCCGCTGATCGTGAAGCCGAACTTCGAGGGAAGCTCCAAGGGCATCACCCAGGACTCGGTGGTGGAGGACCGGCAGAAGCTGCGGGCGCAGGTGGAGAAGCAGCTCGCGCGGGTCCCGGCGGGGGTGCTGGTCGAGGAGTACATCCCGGGAAAGGACCTGACCGTTCCTTTCCTGGAAAGGACCGCGCCGGAGCGCGGCGGCGTGCTCACGCCGGTGGAGTACGAGATCGCGGAGACGGAGCTGTCGAAGCGCCGCTACCGGATCTACGACTACGATCTCAAGGCGGTGCACTTCGACGCGGTGCAGGTCCGCTGCCCGGCCCAGGTCCCGGCCTGGGTGCTGGAGCGGGCGCAGGACATGGCGCGCAAGGCGTACAAGGCGCTCGGGGTGCGCGACCTCGGCCGCATCGACTTCCGCGTCGCCGACGACGGCCAGGTCTACTTCATCGAGATCAACGCGCTCCCTTCGCTGGAGCCCGGCGCCGGGATCTACGCGGCCGCCGCGCTGGAAGGGCTGCACACCGACGCGGTGCTGGGCAAGGTGGTGGAGAGCGCGGTCGCCCGCTGGGGCCTCAAGGACCCGCGCAGGTCCGCCAGCCGTCCGCCCCGCCGCGGCCCGCTGCGGGTCGGGTTCACCTACAACGTCAAGCGGGTGAAGCCCGCGCTGGACGGCACCCGCGACGAGGAGGCGGAGTACGACGCGCCGGCCACCGTCCAGGCGGTGCGCGAGGCGATCGCCGCCGCCGGCCACGAAGTGATCGATCTGGAAGCCACCGCCGATCTCCCGGCGCTGATCGAGACCGCCAGGCCGGATCTGGTGTTCAACATGGCGGAGGGGATCAAGGGCCGGAGCCGGGAATCGCAGGTGCCGTCCCTGCTCGAGCTCCTGGACATCCCCTACAGCGGGTCCGATCCCGCCGCCCTCAACATCGCGCTGGACAAGGCGCTGGCGAAGAAGATCGTCCGCCAGCACGGCATCCCCACCCCCAACTTCTTCACCATGAACACCGGCAAGGAGCGTCTGCCGAAAGACCTCCGCTTCCCCCTGATCGCCAAGCCGATCGCCGAGGGCAGCTCGAAGGGCGTGCACGCCACCAGCGTGGTGGAGAACGAGGCCGAGCTGCGCGAGGCGGCGCGGGAGATGATCGCCAAGTACGACCAGCCCGCCCTCGTCGAGGACTACATCGGGGGACGCGAGTTCACCGTCGGCATGCTCGGCGAGCGCAGGCCCAAGGTGCTGCCGCCGATGGAGGTGGTGTTCCTCGACGACAGCGAGACGCGGCCGGTGTACTCGTTCGCCTTCAAGCAGGACTGGTCCTCGAAGATCCGCTACGACGTGCCGGCGAAATTGGAGCCCGCGCAGCTCAAGGCGCTGGAGCGCGCGGCGCGCGAGTGCTTCATCGCCCTCGGCTGCCGCGACGTCGCCCGGGTGGACTTCCGGATGGACGAGCAGGGGAAGATCTACTTCCTGGAGTGCAATCCCTTGCCGGGGCTGACGCCCGGCTGGAGCGATCTGGTGCTGATCGCCCAGGCGGCGGGCATCGAGTACAACGCGCTGATCGCCGAGATCCTCTCCGGCGCCGTCCGCCGCTACAAGGAGCGCGAGCGCGAGCGCAAGGAGACCATTCGCTCCGCCGCCAACGGGGCGGCCCCCTCCAACGGCGCCGCGGGCGAGGCCGCCGCCGCCCGCTGAGCAGGCCCGGGGGCAGTCGCTTTACCCGGCGCCGCGGCGTACCTTTGCCGGCCGCCGGAGGCTGCATGATCTTCTGGATCGAACTCGCTCTCGTTCTCACGGCGATCCTGCTCGGGATCCGCCGCGGCGGCATCGCCCTCGGCCTGATCGGTGGCCTCGGCGTCTGCATCCTCGTCTTCTTCTTCCGGGCGCCTCCGTCCGAGCCGCCGGTCGCCGTGATGTTGATCATCCTCGCGGTGGTGACGGCCTCGGCCACGCTGCAGATCGCCGGCGGTCTCGACTGGCTGGTCCAGCTCACCGAGCGGCTCCTGCGCGCGCACCCGAATCGGGTCACGCTGCTGGCGCCGCTCTGCACCTTCTTCCTCACCGTCTGCGTCGGCACCGGACACGCCGTCTACGCCCTGTTCCCGGTAATCGCCGATGTGGCGCTGAAGACGCGCATCCGTCCGGAGCGCCCGATGGCGGTCTCCAGCGTCGCCTCCCAGATGGGCATCACCGCCAGCCCGGTGGCGGCGGCGGTCACCACCTTTCTCGGGTACTCGGCGAAGATGGGGACGCCGGTCACCATCTTCGACATCGTGAAGATCACGCTGCCGGCGGGCATCGTCGGCGTGCTGGTGGCCGCGTTCTGGAGCCTGAAGCGCGGCAAGGATCTGGATGAGGATCCGGAGTTCCAGCGAAGGCTGCAGGACCCGGCCTTTCGCGCGCAGCTCGACCTTTCCGTGACCACGCTGGACAAGAAGCTGCCGCGGACGGCCAAGCTCTCGGTGGTGATCTTCTTCTCGGGAGTGCTCTTCATCGTGCTGCTGGCGCTGCGCGACACCTTCGCGAACGCCGGCTACCACCTGCCGCACTTCCTCCCCCTGGTGAATGGCAAGCCCGTGCCCATGACCACCGTGGTGCAGTTCGTCATGCTCGGATTCGGCGCCTTGATCCTCTTCGCCGCGAACGTCAAGGCGCCGGAGGTGGCCAACGCCAGCGTGTTCCGCGCGGGAATGATCGCGGTGGTCTCGATCTTCGGCATCGCCTGGATGAGCGACACCTTCGTCACCTCCAACCAGGCGTTCCTCATCTCCAACATCCGCGCGATGGTTCACGCGGCTCCCTGGACCTTCGCCATCGCCATGTTCTGCGTCTCGGCCTTCGTGAAGAGCCAGGCGGCGACCTTGACGGTGATGTTGCCGTTCGGCATCGCGCTCGGCCTGCCGGCGACGCTGATGCTCGGGCTGATGCCCGCGAGCTACGCCTATTTCTTCTTCTGCTTCTACCCGAGCGATCTGGCGGCCATCAACATGGACCGGACGGGGACTACGCACATCGGCAAGTACTTGTTCAACCACAGCTTCATGATCCCCGGGCTGATCGGCGTCTCCGTCTCCACCACCGTCGCCTACCTGCTGGCGCGGTTCGCCTTCAGGTTCTGACCGCAGACCTTCCGGATGGCATTCGCGCACGACTCGGGGTAGAGCACGGACGTGGAGCAGCGTCAGCGCGCGCGAGAGCTGGGCATCCCGCTCGGGCGTTTCAAACCGGGGAAGTGGAACGCCATCACGGACGTGGAAGGCGTGATGGTGGGGCATTCCACCATCATCCGCGGCGCGGGCCCGCTCCGCCGCGGGCGCGGCCCCGTGCGCACCGGTGTCACCGCCATCCTGCCCAACGAGAAGAACATCTTCGAGCAGCGGGTGACCGGCGGCGGGTTCGTGCTCAACGGCGCCGGCGAGGTCTCCGGGCTCACCCAGCTGATGGAGTGGGGGCTGGTGGAGACCCCGATCTTCCTCACCAACACCCTCAGCGTCGGCGCGGTCAGCGACGCGGCCGTGCAGTGGATGGTGGAGCAGTTCCCCGGCATCGGCGACGAGCACGACGTCCTCATCCCGCTGGTCGGCGAGTGCGACGATTCCTGGCTGAACGACGTCGCCGGCCGGCACGTGAAGGCGGAGAACGTCCGCGAGGCCCTGGAGACCGCCAGCAGCGGCCCGGTCCCGGAAGGCTCGGTGGGCGGCGGAACCGGGATGATCTGCTGCGACTTCAAGGCGGGGATCGGCACCTCCTCGCGCAAGCTGAGCCCGGCGCTGGGCGGGTATACGGCGGGCGTGCTGGTGATGAGCAACTTCGGGCACGTCCGCGACCTGCGCGTCGGGGGGATGCCGGTGGGCCCGCTCTTCGAGCCGCGCTACCAACACCTGCACAAGCGCGCCTTGAGCTACGGCAGCATCATCGCCGTGTTCGCCACCGATGCGCCGCTCTCCAGCCACCAGCTGGGGCGCGTCTCCAAGCACGTCGCGCTGGGAATCGGGCGCGCCGGCAGCATCGCCGCGCACGGCTCGGGCGAGATCATCCTCGCGTTCTCCACCGCGAACAAGATCCCGCGCACCACCCAGAAGATGATCTACCACATGAAGATCCTCCTCGATCAGCGCCTGAACCCGCTCTACGAGGCCGCGATCGAGGCCACCGAGGAGGCGATCCTCAATTCGCTGTGCGCGGCGCGCGAGATGGAGGGCGTGAACGGAAACACCGCCCCGGCGCTGCCGCTCGACGAGGTGAAGGAGATCGTGCAGCGCTCGGCGTTGAAGGCGCGCCAGCGTCCCCAGCCGCCGGCGCCGTCCAGGTCGTCTCCGCAGCCCCCGCCCGAGGCGCCGCGCGTCTCGGAGGCGCCTCCCAGCGCCGCCCGGGGCGCCGAGGGAATGATGACGGTGCCCCTCCCGAAAGAGCCGGGCACCGGTTCCTGATGCGTGCTAGAAGGTGCGCCGCCCGTTCCGGGGCCGTGGAGAAGAAATGGCGCGTTCGAAGAGCAAGCACGTCCGCACGATCATGCAGCGGCGCAAGAAGTGGAGACAGCGGCAGAAGCGCATCAAGGAAGCCGTGAAGGCCAACGGCGGCAAGCCGCTCCCCCCGAAGCCGGCCCACGTGAGAAAGAACCCGCCGCTCCCGCCGCCTCCGCGCCCGCCGGCAGAGGCCCCCGCCTCGTAATTCGGGGACACGATACGAGCTTCGCCGGCTGGCCACGGGCCGGGCAGGGCGGCGGGCGGGCAGGCGCTCGCCCGGCCACCCGGAGCGCGGTTTCCGGCGGGTGCCTATCTTTCGCGCCATGCTGGCAGAAGCGTGGGTGGGGACGAGCGGCTTTGCGTATCAGGAGTGGGTCGGGCGCGTCTATTCGCCCGAGGCCGCTCCGCACCAGCTGCTCCCGATGTACGCGGAGCGGTTGTCCGGCGTCGAGATCCCGAACTTTCCGCTCGACGTTGCCGCCGCGTGGGCTGCCGCCGTCCCTCCGGGATTCCAGTTCGCCCTCAGGGCGCCGAACCGGGTGGCGGCGGATCTCGCCGCGGGGAAGGGCGTCTCCCGGGCGATGGGCACCTTTCTCGAAGCCGCCGTCGGGCTCGGCGCCGCGCTCGGCCCGGTGCTCATCCAGATCCCGGGCTCGCGCCGGGCGGATCGGCGCGCGCTGGCGTCATTCCTCGAGGGATTGCCCGACGGCCTGCGCGTGGCGTTCGAGTTCAAGCATCCCTCCTGGCGCGAGGACGCGATCCTCCGCCTGCTCTCCGCGCACGACGCGGCGCTGGTGATCACCGACGACGGCGACGGCGCTTCCCCGCTGGAGCTGACCGCCGGGTTCACGTACGTGCGCCTCCGCGGCGAGGCCGATGACGAAGCGGCGATCGATGCCTGGGCGGAGCGGCTCGGCGCGCTCGCACGCCGCGGGATCGACGTGTACGCCTTCCTCAGGCACGACCGGCGGGGACTGGCGGTCGATCGCGCGATGCAGCTCGCCGCGCGGCTCCGGGCGGAGTCCGAGATCGGCGAGCAGGCGATGCTCTCGTAGCGCGCTTCAGTCCGGCTTCTTGTTCGGCGCGTGGCTCGGGGCGG
>JBGQLA010000326.1:0-5963 GCA_041499865.1 Deltaproteobacteria bacterium | reverse complement strand
CTCCTGGTGCTGCCGCGGCGATCGGGACCGGTCCGGCACGCGCGGGTGCGCGACCTGCCCGATCTGCTGCGCGCCGGCGACGTGCTGGTGGTGAACGACGCGCGCGTGATCCCGGCCCGCCTGCACGGGCGCAAGGAAGGCACCGGGGGAAAAGTGGAGCTGCTCCTCGTCGAGCCGCTCGCGGGCGGCGACTGGCTCGCGCTCGGGCAGGCGTCGAAGCCCTTGCGCGAAGGCGCGCGCGTGGAGGTGCTGGGGAGCGCGATCGAGATCGTGCAGGTGCGCGAAGGAGGCGAGCTGGTGGTCCGGCTGCCCGTCGCGGGCGATGAGCTGTGGAGCTTCCTCGATCGCGCCGGGGAGGTCCCCCTGCCGCCGTACATCCGGCATGCGCCGGGAGAAACCGACCGCGAGCGCTACCAGACCGTCTTCGCCCGCGAGCGCGGCGCGGTTGCGGCGCCCACCGCCGGCCTGCACTTCACCCCGGCGCTGATCGAGGCGCTCGGCGCGCGCGGGATCGCGGTCGCGCGGATCACGCTGCACGTCGGCCCGGGCACCTTCCTTCCCGTCCGGACGCTGCGGGTGGAGGATCACCGCATGCACCGCGAGCGTTACTTCGTGCCCGAGGAGACGGCGCGGGCGGTCGCGCGGGCAGGGCGCGTGGTGGCGGTGGGGACCACCGCGCTGCGCACGCTGGAGGCTTCCGCGGGCCGGCCCGGCCCCGGGGCGACCGATCTGTTCATCACGCCGGGATACGACTTCCAGGTGGTCGACGCGCTCTTCACCAACTTCCACCTGCCGAAGAGCACTCTTCTCATGCTGGTCGCCGCCTTCGCCGGGCTCGATCGGATCCGGGCGGCGTACCGCGAGGCGATCGCGGAGCGGTACCGCTTCTTCTCCTACGGCGACGCGATGCTGATCGCATGAACTTCACCGTCACGCACACCGACGGCAAGGCGCGGCGGGGCAAGCTCACGCTGCCGCACGGCGAGATCGACACGCCGCAGTTCATGCCGGTGGGCACCGTCGCCTCGGTGAAGGCGGTCGCGCCCGACGATCTGCGGGCGGCGGGCGCGCAGATCGTCCTCGCCAACACCTACCATCTGCTGCTGCGGCCCGGACCCGAGCTGGTGGCGGAGCTGGGCGGCCTGCACCGCTTCATGTCCTGGGAGCGGAACGTGTTGACCGACTCCGGCGGGTTCCAGGTCTACTCGCTCGCCGAGCAGCGCAGGATCACCGAGGAGGGCGCCGTCTTCCGCAGCCATCTCGACGGCAGCCGGCAGGAGCTGACGCCGGAGCGGGCGACGCGGATCCAGCTCCAGCTCGGCAGCGACATCCTGATGGCCTTCGACGAGTGCCCGCCGTCGCAGAGCCCGCGCGCCTACCACGAAGAATCCCTCGGCCGCACCACGCGCTGGGCGCGGCGGTGCAAGGAGACGTGGCTGACGGCGGACCCGGCGCGCGCGCACGCCCTCTTCGGGATCGTGCAAGGCGGCCTGCACGAGGACCTGCGGGTGCGCCACGCGCAGGAGATCGCGGAGCTGGAATTCCCCGGGAACGCGCTGGGCGGCTTCTCCGTGGGCGAGTCGCCGCAGGCGATGTGGCAGGGCGTGGAGGCAGCGGCGCCGCTCCTGCCCGCGTCGCGGCCGCGGTATCTGATGGGCGTCGGCACCCCGGAGGATCTGCTGCGCTGCGCGCTCTCGGGGATCGACCTGTTCGACTGCGTGCTGCCCACCCGCGTCGCCCGCAACGGGCTGCTCTTCACCCGCCGCGGGAGGCTGCAGATCAAGGCCGCGCGCTACGCGAGGGATCCCGGCCCCGCCGATCCCGAGTGCGGCTGCTACACCTGCCGCACCTTTTCCCGCGCGTACCTCCGCCACCTCTTCGCCGCGCAGGAGCTGCTCGCCTTCCGGCTGAACAGCCTGCACAACCTCACCTTCTATCTGGATCTGATGGCGGGCCTGCGAAAGGCCATCGAGCGCGGCGAGGCGCAGGGCTACGCCGGCCGGATGCTGGAAAGCTTCGCCACCGGGGAGTAAGAGAGCGGCCTTGGAGGTTTCAGCCGCGTGGATCACCGCAGCTTCCATCTCGCCGCCGTCCACGAGCTGGTGGATGGCGTCGCGGGCTTCACGCCCGTGCTCTGGGGCGAGCTGTCCGGCCTCCCGCTCAGTGATCTACTCAATGTACTCGGCCACGGGCAGCGCACGGGCCTCTTGCTGGTGCGCGGCCAGGACGCGAGCGAGCGAGCGCTCGGCGTGGTCCGGGGGAACGTGACCTGGGCGGCGTCCTCGTCCACCGAGGAGCGGAACTTCCGCGAGGTCGCGTTCGGGATGGTCCGCCTGCAGAACGGCCAGTTCACCTTCCTCCGGGCCCCCGACGGCGTCCTGCCCGAGGCCGAGAGCGCCTCCGCGACGGAGCTGCTGCTCGAGGGCATGCGCAGGCTCGACGAAGAGAGTCGCGTTGCCCATCCCCGGCGCGGGTGCTAGAAAGTCCGGCCCCGATTTTCCGGGGCGAAACAGGAGATTTCCGCCGTGCTCGCCTTGCTCGCCCAAGCCGCCGCCGACCAGCAGAATTCGCCCTTCGGCGCGTTCGGATTGCTGGTGCCGGCCGCGCTGTTCTTCGTCATCTTCTATTTCATCGTGATGAGGCCGCAGGCGCGGCAGCAGAACCAGCACAAGTCGTTCCTGGAGAAGCTGGGGAAGGGCGACGAGGTGATCACCTCGGGCGGCGTGGTGGGGAAGGTGGATCGCGTCTCGGGCGACCTGGTGTTCGTCGAAGTGGCCAACAACGTCAAGCTGCGCGTGCTCAAGGCGCAGATCTCGGGCCCCTACCGGTCGGTGGAAGAGAAGCCGGTGGAAGAGGCGGCGAAGAAATGATGGAGAGCTGATGGATCGCGGGTGGTACTGGAAGGCCGGCTTCATCGTGGCCGTGACGCTGGTGGCGATCTGGGCGCTGGTGCCCAGCGTGACGTATTTCCGCCTCCCGGCCAGCGAGAGGAACGAGGCCAGCGCCTTCGAGAAGGCGCGGCCGAAGTGGGCGCCCGCCAAGCATTTGAACCTGGGGCTCGACCTGCAGGGCGGAATCCACCTGGTGATGGGGGTGGAGGTGGACCGCGCCGTGCGCGAGAAGGCGGTCCGCCGGGCCGAGGAGCTGGCCGCGGAGATGGATCGCAAGGGGATCAAGGACGCGGACGTCCGCGGCGACCCGGACACCGGGATCGTCAGCGTCACCGTTCCCGACGTGGCCAAGGCCAAGGACGTCCTCGCCGAGTTCACGGACATGTACGTGCGGCGCACCACCGGCAACACCGTCGAGCTGGCGATGAAGGACGACGCCGTCAAGCAGCTCAAGGAAAGCGCGGTGGACCAGGCGGTGAAGGCGATCCGCAACCGCGTCGACAAGTGGGGCGTCTCCGAGCCCACCATCGCCAAGCGGGGTGATGCGTCGATCCTGGTGCAGCTCCCCGGGTATTCCAATCCGGAGAAGGCGAAGGAGCTGATCGGGAAGACCGCGCAGCTGGAGTTCAAGATCGTCGACGACACCGACACCTCGTTCTCCAAGCTCACCGATCTGCCGCCGGGCATCGCCCTGAACTGGGATCGCTATTCGGGAGCCGGGGACGCGACGGTCTCCTCTCCGTATCTGGAGAGCAAGGATCGCGCGCAGCTCGCGCAGTACCTGAAGGACAAGGCGCCTCCCGCCCACGTCATCGCCATCGGCAAGCTGGAGGGCCGCACGCGCGCCGAGACCACCTACCGCTCCTGGCTGCTGGATCAGAAGCAGGGGATGACCGGCGAGTACATCACCGACGCCCGCGTCGCCTTCGACAACGCGCCCGGCGAGGGCAACCGGCCCTACGTCCAGGTGAGCTTCAACAAGACCGGCGCGGACCTGTTCGGAAAGCTGACCAAGGAGAACGTCAAGCGCCGGATGGCGATCGTGCTCGACGACACCGTGGACTCCGCGCCCATCATCCAGACCGAGATCCCCGGCGGGATCTGCTCCATCCACCTCGGCGGGCTGAAGCCAATCAACGAGATCGCCGACGAGGCGAAGGACCTGGCGCTGGTGCTCAAGTCCGGCGCGCTCCCGGCGCCGGTGCGCATCCTCGAGGAGCGCAGCGTGGGCGCGTCGCTGGGGCCGGAGCTGATCCGGCGCGGATCGCTGGCGGCGCTGATCGGGGTGATCGCCGTGCTGCTCTTCATGGTGGCGTACTACCGGTTCTCGGGCCTGGTGGCGGACGTCGCCCTGGTCCTCAACGGCCTGGTGGTGCTGGCGATCATGGCGGCGATCAATTCCACCCTCACCTTGCCGGGCATCGCCGGTTTCGTACTCACCCTGGGCATGGCGGTGGACGCGAACGTGCTGATCAACGAGCGCATCCGCGAGGAGCTGAAGACGGGGCGCAGCGTGGCCGCCGCGGTGAGGACCGGCTACGAAAAGGTGTTCTGGACCATCTTCGACGGCCACGTCACCGCCCTGGTGGCGGGCTTCGTCATCCGCGCCTACGGGTCCGGCCCGGTCCGCGGCTTCGCCACCACGCTGATCATCGGGCTGCTCGCCTCGATGTTCACCTCCATCGTGGTCACCCGCGCGATCGTCGAGTGGTTCGTGTCCCATGGCCGCCTCCACAAGGCCGTGACCTTCTAGGAGCCGCCGCATGGAGATGAAGTATTTCGATCTGATCAAGCCCGGCACCACCCACGACTTCGTCAAGTACCGCCGTCTGGCGGTGGTGGTGTCCTTGATCGTGAACGCGCTGGTGCTCGCCGGCGTGCTGATCTGGCCCGGCCTCAACTACGGCGTCGACTTCGCCGGCGGCACCGAGCTGCAGGTGCAGTTCAAGCAGCGGGTGGAGGCCGGCGACGTCCGCGATCTGGTGAGCAAGCAAGGCTTCGGCGAGCCCACGGTGCAGGAGTACGGGAGCAAGGACGACAACCAGTTCCTCATCCGCGTCGAGCGCATCGCGCTGCTCACGCCGGAGAAGGCCGACGCCATCAAGGCTGCCGTCTCCCAGGCCGTTCCGGGCATGCAGAGCTTCCGCTTCGATCCCGAGGTGGGCGACAAGCTGGACTTCTTCTTCAAGCAGCCGGTGGACGAGGCCGCCCTGCGCGCCGCGGTGGAGAAGCAGGGCACGCCGGTGAAGGACATCCGCGCGCTGATCTCGCGCGAGGGGGCGGAGCGCGAGTACACCATCATCACCCAGGGCACCGCCGACAAGATCGGCTCCGCGCTGCGCGAGAAGTACGGGGAGGGCCAGGTGGAGGTGGTCCGCACCGACTACGTCGGGCCGCAGGTGGGAAAGCAACTGCGCATCGACGGCATCCTGGCGGTGGTCTACGCGATGGGGATGATCCTGGTGTACGTCGGGTTCCGCTTCGACTTCCGCTTCTCGCCCGGCGTGATCATCGCCCTGGTCCATGACGCCATCATCACCCTCGGCTTCTTCCTGGTGAGCCGGCACGAGTTCAACCTCACCTCGGTGACGGTGATCCTCACGGTGGTGGGCTACTCGGTGAACGACACCATCGTCATCTACGACCGCATCCGCGAGAACGTGAAGAAGCACAAGGGCCGGCCGCTGCGCGACATCGTCAACCTCTCCATCAACGAGATGCTCGGGCGCACCATCCTCACCTCCGGCGCGACCGCTCTCTCGCTGGTCGGGCTGCTCCTCTACGGGGTGGGCACCATCTGGGACTTCTCCGCCGCGATGCTGGTCGGCATCGTCTCCGGCACGTACTCCACCTGGTACATCGCCAGCCCGATGACCATCTGGCTCGAGCAGCACGCCGAGCAGCGCAGGGCGATCGAGGCGGCGCAGCCGAAGCCGAAGAAGTCGGACACGGGCCGCCCCGCCGCCGCCGCCCGCTAGCAGGCCGCGGGGTCGCGGCCGCTGTCCGGCCGGCGCCGCGGTGGTCCGCGCGCCGAAGCGGGCTAGCAGGCCGCGGGGTCGCGGCCGCTGTCCG
>JBGQLA010000325.1:0-5967 GCA_041499865.1 Deltaproteobacteria bacterium | reverse complement strand
TAGCTTCCACGCCAGCGCGCCGTCCAGCGGCTTCACCGGGATCAGGTTCATCAGGAGCACGACGGCGTTGCGCCGGGTGAGCGCGTCGTGCAGGTCGACCGGCATGGCCACGACCAACGCCACCACCAGCAGCGCGGCCTGTCCGGCAACGCCGCCAAGCGCGATCAGCGACCGGCGCACCGCCGCCACTTCGCCCTCTCCGAGCAACTCTCCCCCGAGCCCATGCAGCAGCACGCCCCCGACGCGCAGGCGCGTGCCGGCGACCGCCAGCGCGTGCCCGAGGACGTGCGCGAGCAGGACGGCGGCGTACCCGACCAGCAGCAGCGGGCGGGGCTGCAGGGCGCAGAACAGCGCGGCGCCGAGAAGGAGGCTCCAGTGCAGCCGCAGCGGTCCGAGGCGCAGCACCGCTCACCCCGGCATCGGGACCGGGCTCGATCGCCCGCCGGCGGGAAACGCGTCCGAGAAGGTGTGCACGGTGGTCAGCTCGTCGAATCGGTGCGTGAACCCCGTCTCGCGCCGGAACAGGCTGGCATCGATGACGATCGGGTACTTGATGTGCGCGAGCGCTCCCCGCGAAAGCCGCGGCAGCCCGGCGCGCCCGACCAGCATCGCCAGCAGCGTCTCCGGGAGCGGCAGCACCCGCCGCCCGGCTTCCTGCGCGATCATGCTCAGCGGCAACGGCTGCGGCCCCGCGACGTTGTAGATGCCGCGCAGTCCGGCGGAGAGCGCGGTGACGATGGCGGCCGCGGCGTCGTCCTCGTGGATGAACTGGAAGAGCGGATCGAACCCCAGCACCATCGGGACGAATCGGCCCTTGAGGAATCCGGCGAGCGTCCCGTGGGCGGAAGGCCCAAGCGTGTAGCAGACGCGAAGCACCGCGGTCTCCAGGGAAGGAAGCCGCCAGAGCGCGTTCGCCGCGTACAGGTCCGCGGCGACCAGATCCGCAAGCTCCGGATAGCTTCCCAGCTCCTGCGGCGGCTCGGACTCGCCGTGGTACAGCGGCGTGTCGGGCCCGGCGCCGTAGTAGGTGTGGCGGCCCACGAACACCATCTGGCGGACTCCGTAGTTCGCGCAATGCTCGAAAACGGCGCGCGTCCCGCCCAGGTTGATGCGGTACCGCTCCTCGGCGTCCGCGAGCAGCGCGGAGATGGTCGCCATGTGGATCACCGCGTCCGGCCGCCGCCGGCGGAAGACGTCCTCGGCGGCCCGCTTGCGGATGTCCAGCGCGTGCAGCTCGATCCCGTCGGGCACTCCCGGCCAGCCGCGCGGATCGATCCCGATCACCTCGTGCCCGGTGGCGAGCAGGCGCATCGCCACCTTCCGGGCCAGCAGGCCTGCGATGCCGGGAATCAGCACCTTCACTGCGGACCCCGTTCGATCAACGCCGCGATCCGTGCTTTCACGTCCTCGACCTGGCGCTGCGTGGTGTCGTCGTCCTCGGACCCCGTGCCCTCGAAGCGCAGCGGCTCCCCATACTGGATGGAGAGCGGGACCGGGCGCGGCAAGGGCAACAGCCACGGTGTCACCGGCAGGTAGGGAACGCCGATCATCTTCCCGAGCTTGTAGAAGTTGCTCACGGTGGGAATGGCGTCGCCGCCGCCGAGGAAGGCGAACGGCACGATCGGGCTCTTCGTGCGCAGCGCCAGGCGGAGAAACCCGGTTCCGAAGTCGACGAGCGAGTTCCGCTCCTTCCACAGCTTGGCGGTGCCCCGGGCGCCTTCCGGAAAGACCATCAACAGACGGTCGGACTCGAGCAGCCGCTGCGCGTGCTGCGGCAAGCCGGTGAGCTGGCCGCAGCGGGAGGCCCAGGTGGAGGCGAACGGGAGCCGGTTGATGAACTTCTCCGCCATTCCCTGGGCGAGGCGAGGCGGATCGAGCTCCAGGAAGCACGAGGCGATCACCATCGCCGCGTCGAGCGCGATGCCGCCCGAATGGTTGCCGACCAGCATGGCGCGGCCGCGCGCCGGGATGTGCTCGAGGCCGGTGCACTTCACGTGGAAGTAGTTGCGGTAGAGAAACGCGAGCGCGCGGAAGGCGACGCCCAGGTGCCACTTGGAGACGCCGTAGTCGTCCACGCCACGCGCATCGAACGGCAGCTCCAGCCGGTCGATCCGCGCCGAAATGTCGTCGGGCATTGCGGCGGGAGTCTACAGGAGCGCCATCGCGCCGCACAGGAGCGCCGCGCCAACCGCGAGCCAGACGACCTGATCGCCCACCTCGCCGGTACGGGCGGCGCCGTCTGTTCCGCCATCTTTCCCCATCGCATAGAATGCGGGGCCCGACGGAGGAACCCGCATGCGCAAGCTCGCCGCCGCCCTGGCGCTCTCCCTGCTCGCAGCGCCCGCGCTCGCCCGCGTCAGGACGTCGCGCAAGGGCCCGCATGCGGGCGGTTACTGCTCGAAAGCCGCGGTGGGGACCACCTCCACCGACAGCAAGGGAGCGACGCTGACCTGCCGCGCGGACCGCCGGGGCCGCGGCCGCTGGACGAAGAAGTGACCGTTTGCAGAGCGGAAAAAGCGGGCTTCCCTCCGCCGCGCCGGCGTGTTTGACTGAGGAATGACGCGCCGCAGGGTGTTCGTCGTGGCCGCCGAATACAGCGCGAGCCCGCGGGATCTTCCGCCGGAGCGCCGGCGCCGCGACTTTTTTGGCGGGCCGCATCCGGAGCTCGGACCGGCCGAATCCTCGCACCTCTTCTTCCGCTATCCGAACCGCAGCGACGACGGTCGCACCAAGCCCGAGGAGTGGCAGAAGGCGTTCGGCATCCGCGAGCCGATCGTGCTGCCGGACCTGCTCGCCTCTGCGGCGCACCGGGCCCTGACCACGCTGCACACGCTCACCGGCGCCGACTGGCGCCGCACCTGCGAATCGATCACGGACATGCTGGTCACCGCCATGCCCGGGCTCGATCCCAACGAGCGCGTGAACATCGGGCTGGTGCCACAGGCGCTGCAGGTGCAGCTCGGGCTCTCGCCGCGGGCGCGGGCACAGTTCGTGGTCGGGACCTCCGACAGCGGCGCCCAGGCGTTCGCCGAAGCGGTGCGCGTGGCGCGGAATGCGGAGCGCCCGGCCACCATCCTGGTGCTCGCCGGACAGATCATCCCCGGCGGGTACGTGTCGCAGTACCAGATCCGCAGCGTGCTCGGCGAGGACGACCAGGCGCGCGGCCTGGACATGCTCGCGATCGGCGATCTGGTGATGGACGTGATGCGGCGCAGCTTCGATCTGCCGCCGGCGGAGCTGGAAGCGTTCCTCACCCGGGTGGCGGCGCGCAAGGCGCAGGTCGGCGCCAACTACCCCGCCGGGATCAACGCGGGCAAGCCGTTCCGCCGGGACACCCGCAGGACGCCCTGGTTCGACGCCAGCGACATCGCGGTGCCCTGCTGCGGCGCGGCCGCCACCATCGTCACCTCCGACGACGCGCTGATCGAGGCGATCACCGCCATCCGGAACCCGCGCTTCCGCACCGCCCCGCTCACCGAGGTGCTGGGGCTGGGCGACGGCTCGGCGAATCCGGACCTGCTCCACCGCAAGACCCCGCTGCTCTTCGCGCCGGCGGTGTACGGCGCCCTCGCGGGCTGCGCCGACGACGCGCAGGTCCCCGCTTCCACCTTCACCTCCTGCTCCTTCGGCGTGGTCCACGATGCCTTCGCCAGCATCGAGCTGTCGTTCCTGCTCGCGCTCGGCCTCGGCTGGGACCGCAGCGCGGAGCGGATGGCCGAGGGCTGGTCCAACCCCGTCGGCGGCTTGCTCACCTTCGGCCACGCCCTCGGCGCCAGCGGGCTGGTGCAGGTGAACAAGGCGCACCACCTGTTCTGCGTCGATCGCCGCTACCTGCTCGAGGCCGAGTCCCGCCAGGGCTTCCGCGAGGACGGCGCCCTGGCGTTCACCACCTCGGTCGGCGGCCCGCTCTCGCACATCGTCTGCACCTTGCTGCGCGGCGGCCACCAGCAGCACCGGCCTCCTCGCCAGCGGCGCGAGCAGACGGCTTCCTCGTTCCCCGTCTCCGCCGCCTGGGAAGCCAAGGCGCGGCTCCTCTGGGTGCTGCTGCCTGCGCAGCTGCGCGCGGTGCCCGATGCGTGGCTCGTGGAAGGCACCACGTCGGTGAGCATCCGCAGCTGCCTGCGCGCGCTCTCGGCTGAGGACGTCGCGCGGCTGCAGTTCGAAGGGCTCGAGGAGCTGATCGCGCCCCAGTTCCTCGGCGAGCTGCGCACCCGGCTGCGGACGGTGGTGCGGGTGGCGCAACAGGAGAGCGAGCGGCTCAGCTCGATGTTCGACGTCTTCCGCCTGCTCACCGACGAGATGCGCGAGATCGCCGCGGAGTGCCGCGCGAAGAACCGGCTGCGCCCCGAGGCCGCGCGGCTCGACGATCGCCGCCTCGCCGATCGCCTGAAGGAATGCCTCCGGGTCTCGCTGGTCGTGCTCTCGCGCCCGACCGACGACGGGACGCATCGCACGGTCCGCTTCATCGGGCCGGGCGAGCTGCGGGACTCCGACTTCGTCGCCGCGGAGACGCTGCAGCCCATCCAGGCCGCGGCGGGGTCGCTGCCCTTCTGGACGGTGCGCGCCACCCGGCCGGAGGTGCCGCCCGAGCCAGCCGCAGGCGGAGAGGGAGAGCGGCTGGGCGAGATCGCCGCCCGTGGTCCGCGCACCGCGGCGGAGCTGCGCCTGCTCCAGACCTGGTTCTCGCTCGATCCCCCGCGGCCGCTGCTCGAGCGCGCCATGCGGGACGCCGGCCTGCAGGCGACCTCGCGGCCGCCGGTGCGCGCCGTGTTCTATGCCGGCGAGGTCGCGGACGCAGGCAGGCACCTCACAGTCCGGGAGGCGCACGAGCTGCTCGGATTCGTCGCCCACCGCGCGCGCGCTTTTCTCGAGGCGTATGCGTCGGCGGCGACCCAGACGGGTCCGCTGCTCTCGGTGGTCGCTTTCGAGCGGCCGCACGCGCGCGCCGGGTTGGAGGCGGCGCTGTTCAGCGCGGCGCGGTTCGCACAGGAGATCGCGCGCAGCGCCCTCGACCAGGGCGTGATCGTGCGCGCCGCAGTCTGCGCCGGGGACGGCGTCGTCTTCGAGGACGTGAACGGGCGACCGGCGGTCGCGTCGCCAGCCTCGAAGCGCGCCACCGATCTGCTGGCGGCGGCGCGCGCGATCGCTCCCGATCGCCCGGCGTTCGCGCTCGAGGGCGCCTCGGAGCTGGTGGTGACGCTTCTCGGGCAACGCCTCTCTGGCTGGGAGCGCGCGGCCGAGGGTCCCGCTGACGCCGCGGTCTGGGTGGGACCGCGTTCGTGATCCGGTGCTCACTTGACTGCAAGCACGTTCCCAAAGTAGAGGCGAGCCCCATGGCCTTGCGCGGCATCCTCGGGCGCTCGCTGCGGATGCGCTGCACCCGCGCCGCGGCCCTCCTCGGGGTTTGCGCCCTCGCCGTGCAATCCCCCCGGCTTCCTCTGCTGCTGAGCGCGGAAGCGGCAACGTGCTGCTGTCCGCACCGGACGGCGGAAGACATCTGCAGCTGTCCCGTGTGCGCGCACCAGCGAATGCTGAACTCCGGCCAGCCGCTGATCGAGACGTGCGGGTCGACCCCGCAAGCAGCCGCGATCGCCGCACCGGAGGCAGCCGTGCTTTCACCGCGCACCGGCCGGATGCTGCCTTCGTCCTTCGCCGCCGCCGCGCCTCTCGTCGTCCTGCCGCCCCCGGAGCCCGCGGTGGATGTGCCGACGCCGCCGCCACTCGCGCGCGGCTGATTCGCCATCCGTCAGCCTTGCCGCGGCGCGTGCCCGCGGATTCCTTTCTCCTCGACCGTGGAGTGCCGGCTCATGTGCCGATCGTTCTTGTTTCTTGTCATTGCCGTCTCCGGCGTGCGCTCCGCCGGCGCGCAGCCGGCGCCGGCCGGCGAGGAGCGCGAGATCCTGCTGCCCGAAACCGGCGGCGTGCGGCTCTCGGGCTTCTTCGTCGGCTCCGCCAACTACAACTCGC
>JBGQLA010000324.1:0-5972 GCA_041499865.1 Deltaproteobacteria bacterium | reverse complement strand
GGCGATGCAGGGTCGGCGCACGGTTCAGCAGCACGGGATGCTCGCGGATCACTTCCTCGAGGATGTCCCAGACCTCCGGGCGCTCCTTCTCCACCATCTTCTTCGCGCTCTTGATGGTGGTGACGTGCCCCCGCTCCTCGAGCTTGTTGTAGATGAACGGCTTGAACAGCTCGAGGGCCATGATCTTCGGCAGGCCGCACTGGTGCAGCTTCAGCTCGGGGCCGACCACGATCACCGAGCGGCCGGAGTAGTCGACGCGCTTGCCCAGAAGATTCTGACGGAACCGGCCCTGCTTGCCCTTCAGCATGTCGGAGAGGCTCTTCAGCGGCCGCTTGTTGGGGCCGGTGATGGTCTTGCCGCGGCGGCCGTTGTCGAAGAGCGCGTCGACCGCCTCCTGCAGCATGCGCTTCTCGTTCCGGATGATGATGTCCGGAGCGTTGAGCTCCTGCAGCCGCTTCAGGCGGTTGTTGCGGTTGATCACGCGCCGGTAGAGGTCGTTCAGGTCGGAGGTGGCGAACCGGCCGCCGTCCAGGGGAACGAGCGGGCGCAGATCCGGCGGAATCACCGGGATCACGTCCAGCATCATCCACGCCGGCGAGTTGCCGCTCTCGAGGAAGGAGTCGACCACCTTCAGGCGCTTCGCCAGCTTCTTCCGCTTGGCGTCGCTGGTCGCCTCCTTCATCTCCTTGCGGAGCTGCTCGGAGAGCTGGTTGATGTCGATCTGCTTGAGCAGCTGCACCACCGCCTCGCCGCCCATCCCGGCGGTGAAGGAGTCCTCGCCCAGCTCTTCCAGGGCCTTGTGGTACTTGTCCTCGGAGAGGAGCTCGCCGCGAACGAAGGGCGACTCCTTCGGGTCCACCACCACGTAGCTCTCGCAGTAGAGGACCTTCTCCAGGTCCTTCAGGGTGATGTCCAGCAGGTTGCCGATGCGCGAGGGCAGGCTCTTGAGGAACCAGATGTGCGCCACCGGCGTGGCCAGGTTGATGTGCCCCAGGCGCTCACGGCGCACCTTGGACTGGATCACCTCCACGCCGCACTTCTCGCACACCACCCCGCGGTGCTTCATGCGCTTGTACTTGCCGCAGTTGCACTCGTAGTCCTTCACCGGCCCGAAGATCTTCGCGCAGAAGAGGCCGTCCCGCTCCGGCTTGAAGGTGCGGTAGTTGATCGTCTCCGGCTTCTTCACCTCGCCGTGCGACCACTGGCGGATCTTCTCCGGCGACGCCAGCGAGATGCGGATGGCGTTGAAGGAGAGCGGATCCTTCGGCTTCTCGAAGAAATTGAAAATGTCCTTCACGTTTTCTCCGCCTTTTCTCTTGCTGCTTTTTCTGTTTCTATTTCTTTTTCTGTTTCGTCAGATTCGGCCTGGGGACACCATGCTCGTTGTTCCGGACGCCTGACGGCGTTCAGTCTCATGGTGTCCCCGTCACGTCGTCTCCTGGTGTCCCCGTCACTGCTCACGCTGCGGCCGTACCGGGCTTCTTCGGTTCCGCCGCCTCGACCGCCGGCGCCTTCTCCATCAGCTCGACGTCCAGTCCGAGCGACTGGAGCTCCTTGATCAGCACGTTGAACGACTCCGGCAGCCCCGACTCGAGCGAGTACTCGCCCTTGACGATGCTCTCGTACATCCGGGTGCGGCCGACCACGTCGTCCGACTTGACGGTGAGGAACTCCTGCAGCGAGTACGCCGCGCCGTAGGCCTCCATCGCCCAGACTTCCATCTCGCCGAGGCGCTGGCCGCCGAACTGCGCCTTGCCGCCCAGCGGCTGCTGGGTGACCAGCGAGTACGGCCCGATGCTGCGCGCGTGGATCTTCTCGTCCACCAGGTGGTGCAGCTTGAGCATGTACATGATGCCCACGGTGACGTCCTGGTCGAAGGCCTCGCCGGTGCGCCCGTCGAAGAGGATCATCTGGCCCGACCGGGGCAGACCGGCGTGCTCGAGCTGGGAGAGGATCTCCGTCTCCCGCGCCCCGTCGAACACCGGCGAGGCGAAGTGCACGCCCGAGCGCAGCTTCTGCGCCAGCTTGAAGATCTCCTTCTCCGGGAGCGCGTCGAGGAACTCCGAGAGCTCCTTGGTGTCGTAGATCTTCTTCAGATCCTTGCGGATGGCATCGGCGTTCCACTTCTCGTCGATCATCTGCTGGATCTGCTCGCCCAGGCCGCGCGCCGCCCAGCCCAGGTGCGTCTCCAGGATCTGGCCGATGTTCATGCGGCTGGGAACGCCCAGCGGGTTGAGCACCAGGTCCACCGGCCGCCCGTCCTCGAGGTACGGCATGTCCTCGGCCGCGAGCACGCGCGAGACCACGCCCTTGTTGCCGTGGCGTCCGGCCATCTTGTCGCCCACCGCCAGCTTGCGCTTGATGGCCACGTACACCTTGACCATCTTGATCACGCCCGGCGGCAGCTCGTCGCCCTTCTTCAGGCGGGAGATCTTCTCCCCGAAGACCAGCTTCACCAGCTCCTTCTGCTCGTTGAAGTTCTCCAGGATCCGGGCGACCTTCTCCTCCGGCCCGCCGGCGGCGATCTCCGGCCAGTACTTCTCCGGGATCTCGTCGAGCAGCGTGTCGGTCACGTCCTGGCCCTTGTTGAGCAGCACGTGGCCCTTGTCGTCGACCAGCTTCGCGGTGGTCTGCTTGCCGTGCAAGAGCCGCTTGATCCGCTTGTAGGACGAGTCCTTGAGGATCTTGATCTCGTCGTTCTGGTCCTTGAGGAGCTTCGCCTCCTCCTGGTTCTCGATGTCCTTGGCGCGCTCGTCCTTGTCCACGCCCTTGCGGGAGAAGACCTTGGCGTTGATCACCGTGCCGGTGACGCCGGGCGGCACCCGCAGCGAGCTGTCGCGCACGTCGCCGGCCTTCTCGCCGAAGATCGCGCGCAGCAGCTTCTCTTCCGGCGAGAGCTGGGTCTCGCCCTTCGGAGTGATCTTGCCCACCAGGATGGAGCCGGGGCCCACCTCCGCGCCGATGCGGATGATGCCCGAGTCGTCGAGGTCCTTGAGGGCCTCCTCACCGACGTTGGGGATGTCGCGGGTGATCTCTTCCTTCCCCAGCTTGGTGTCGCGCGCGATGCACTCGAACTCCTCGATGTGGATCGAGGTGAACACGTCGTCGCGGAGGATGCGCTCGGAGACGAGGATCGAGTCCTCGAAGTTGTACCCCTGCCAGGGCATGAAGGCGACGATCACGTTCTGGCCGAGCGCCAGCTCGCCGGTCTCGGTGGCCGGACCGTCGGCGATCACGTCGCCCTTCTTCACCCGGTCGCCCGCCTTCACGATGGGCTTCTGGTTGATGCAGGTGTTCTGGTTCGAGCGCTGGTACTTGGTGAGGTTGTAGATGTCGACCTCGCTGGCCACGTCCAGCGACGACTCCTTGGTGTCGGCGCGCACCACGATGCGGCTGGCGTCCACCTGGTCGACCACGCCGTCGCGGCGGGTGACCGTGCACACGCCGGAGTCGCGGGCCACGGTGCCCTCGATGCCGGTGCCCACCAGCGGCGCCTGCGTCCGCAGCAAAGGCACCGCCTGGCGCTGCATGTTGGAGCCCATCAGCGCGCGGTTCGCGTCGTCGTTCTCCAGGAAGGGGATGAGCGAGGCCGCCACCGAGACCAGCTGGTTCGGCGAGACGTCCATCAGGCTGATGTCCTCGGGCCGCGCCTGGGGGAACTCGCCCGCCTTGCGGCAGGAGACCAGCGGGGTGAGGAAGTGGCCCTTCTTGTCGAAGGCCGCGTTCGCCTGGGCGATGACGTGCTTCTCCTCCTCCAGCGCCGAGTAGAACTTCACCTCGTCGGTGACCCTGCCTTCCGCCACCTGGCGGTAGGGGGTCTCGACGAAGCCGTACTCGTTCACCCGGGCGAAGGTGGAGAGCGAGGCGATCAGGCCGATGTTCGGGCCTTCCGGCGTCTCGATCGGGCAGATGCGGCCGTAGTGCGTCGGGTGCACGTCGCGCACCTCGAAGCCGGCGCGCTCGCGCGTCAGTCCGCCCGGTCCGAGCGCGGAGAGGCGCCGCTTGTGGGTCACCTCGCTGAGCGGGTTCGTCTGGTCCATGAACTGCGAGAGCTGGCTGGAGCCGAAGAACTCCTTGATCACCGCCGTGACCGGCTTGGCGTTGATCAGGTCGTGCGGCATCAGCGTCTCGATCTCCTGGAGCGACATCCGCTCCTTGATCGCCCGCTCCATGCGCACCAGCCCGATGCGGTACTGGTTCTCGAGCAGCTCGCCCACCGCGCGGACGCGGCGGTTGCCGAGGTGGTCGATGTCGTCGATCTGGCCCTTGCCGTTCTTCAGATCGATCAGGTAGCGGACGACCTCCAAAATATCCTTCTTCGTGACCACGGCCTGTTCCAACGGCTCGTCGATGCCAAATTTATAATTCAGCTTCAGCCGCCCGACCTTGCTCAGGTCGTAGCGCTCGGGGTTGAAGAACAGGTTGATGAAGAGGTTGGTGGCCGTCTCCAGCGTCGGCGGATCGCCGGGGCGCAGGCGGCGGTAGATCTCCATGATCGCCTCTTCCGGCGAGGAGATCTTGTCCGCGTTGAGGGTGTCGCGGAGGAACGGGCCGACGTTCAGGTTGTCGATGAAGAGGACCTTGAACTCGTTGATCCCGCGCTCGCGCAGCGCCTCGACCTTCTCCTCGGAGACTTCCTCGTTCACCTCGAGCAGCACCTCGCCGGTGGCCTCGTCGACCACGTCGTGGGCGCTGATCTTGGTGACCAGCTCCTCGGCGTCGAGCGGGAGGGTGCGGATCTTCGCCTGCTCCAGCTTCTTGATCGCCGCGCGGGTGAACTTGCGGTTCTTCTTGACGATCACCTCACCCGTCTTCGGGTGCTTGATGTCGCGGGTGGCGCGCTGGCCGGGGAGCAGCTCCAGCTCCACCGACTTCTCGTACTTGCCCTTCTCGCCGATGGTGATGGTCTCGGTGGCGTAGAAGTAGTTGAGGATCTCCTCGGGCGTGCCCTTGAACTCCAGGGCGTTCTTCTTGGCGGTGTCGGGCACCGCGCCGAGCGCGCGCAGGAGCACCGTCGCCGGCAGCTTCCGCCGGCGATCGATGCGCACGTAGAGGATGTCCTTGTGGTCGAACTCGAAGTCGATCCACGAGCCGCGGTAGGGGATGATCCGGGCGTTGTAGAGCAGCTTGCCCGAGCTGTGGCTCTTGCCCTTGTCGTGGTCGAAAAAGGCGCCCGGGGAGCGGTGGAGCTGCGAGACCACCACGCGCTCGGTGCCGTTGATGATGAAGGTGCCGTTCTCGGTCATCAGCGGGATCTCGCCGAAGTAGACCTCCTGCTCCTTCACGTCGCGGATCGACTGGGCGCCGGTGTCGGGGTCCTTGTCCCAGACCACCAGCCGCACCACCACCTTGATCGGCGCGGAGAACGTCATGCCGCGCTGGTGGCACTCGTCGACGTCGTACTTCGGCTTCTCCAGGTGGTAGCTGACGAACTCCAGCGAGCTGGTCTCGTTGAAGTCCTTGATGGGGAAGACGGACTTGAAGACACCCTGCAGCCCCGTGTCCTCCCGCTGCTCGGCGGATCTGTCGGCCTGGAGGAACTTGTCGTAGCTGTGCTTCTGGATGTCGATCAGGTTCGGGATGTCGATGATTTTCGGGATCTTTGCGAAGTTTCGCCGGATACGGAAGTTGTTCTGGATCGTGGTCGCCATTTGAGCGAGCGCTCCTCGGACTGAGTCGGACATCCCGGACAGGACAAAGGTTCTACGAAGCGAAAACTCCGGCAGCGGCGCAGATCTTCTCGATCCGCGCCGAGCCGGTCTGGTTCAAGGGGCGCCGGTCTATTTGATCTCGACCGTGGCGCCCGCTGCCTTGAGCATTTCGGCGAACTTGTTCACGTCCTCCTTTGAGAGGCCCTCTTTCACCGTCTTGGGCGCACCTTCGACGAGGTCCTTGGCCTCCTTCAGGCCGAGTCCCGTGATGGTGCGGACCTCCTTGATGACGTTGATCTTCTTCTCGCCCGCGGCGTTGAG
>JBGQLA010000323.1:0-6038 GCA_041499865.1 Deltaproteobacteria bacterium | reverse complement strand
GATCCGGTTGTAGCCGCAGGGGCCGCAACCGGCGGCGAGCGCCAGGATGAGAAACGGGGCGTACTTGCGCATCCGCATTGAGCTTCCTCCCGCCGCAGCAGTCTAACACGCGCCCTGCTGTGCGCCGTTAAACCGAAAGGTGCGCTTGGAGGTAATCGCGGACCAGCGCCCGCGCAGCAATCACCGCGTCGCGCAGCGGAAGGCCGCGCGCGAGGCCGGCGGCGACCGCGCTCGCCAGCCGGCAGCCGGTGCCTCGGGCCCGGGCGGCGATTCGCGGGGCCTCGAACGACTCGGTCCCCGCGCGCGTGGCGAGCACGTCGATCGGTGTCCCGTCGAGATGGCCGCCCTTCATCAAGACCGCGTCGGGACCCTCGCGCAGCAGTCGTGTGGCATCCGCGGTCCCACCGCAGAAAGTCCGTGCTTCCAGTATGTTAGGTGTCAGGAGGGCGCCACTCGCCAGCTCGAGCAGCAGGCGCGGCGGCCCGTCGAACAGCGGCGCCCCGCTCGACGAGGCGAGGACTGGATCCACCACCACCGGAATGCCGGCGGGCAGCAGCGCCCGGATGGCGCGCGCGTTCGCCGCGTTGCCGACCATCCCGATCTTGATTGCGCGGACATCCTCCTCCTCCAGGAGCGCGCGGACGCTGTCCGCGATCAACCGGGCGTCGACCGCTTCGTAGCGGCGCACCGCGCGCCGGGTCTGGACGGTGAGCGCGGTCGCGACGCAGAGCGGGGTCGCGCCCAGCGCCCGGATCGCTTCCGCATCCGCGAGCAGGCCCGCGCCGCCGCTCGGATCGAGCCCGGCCAGCACCAGCACGCACGGCGCGCTCATCGGCGCGCCCGATCCACCAGCGCTCGGTAGAGGGCGAGATGCGCCGGGGCCGCGAGCAACTCCGGATGCCACTCGACGCCGAGGGCGAACGTTCCCGGCAGCTCGATCGCCTCGACAATCCCATCCGGCGCCACCGCGGAGACCTTCGCGCGGCCGGGGTCCTTCACCGCCTGGTGGTGCGTCGAGTTCACCTGAACCTGGCCCGGTCCCACGATGGCTTCCAGCGCCGAGCCGGCGACCACGTTGGCGGCGTGGCCGGGCTCCCGCGGATCGTTCTTCTGCTCGTGATCGAGGGCGCCCGGGACCTCGGCGGCGATGTCCTGGTAGAGCGTGCCGCCCAGCTCGACCGCGAGGAGCTGCATGCCCCCGCAGATCCCCAGCACCGGCACACCGGCGGCGAGCGCCGCGCGCAGCACGCGCTGCTCGTACGCGGTGCGCCCCCGCTTGAGCGGCCCGAGGCGACCGCCCGCCTTCGCGCCGTACGCCTCGGGCGGGATGTCGAACGCGCCCCCCGTGATCACCAGGCCCGCGCACAGCTTCAGCGCCTCTTCCGGCGCCGTCGGATCGTCGGTGTAGGGCAGCACGATCGGCAGTCCGCCGGCCGCGAGCACCGCGTCCACGTAGGCCTGCTTCAGCTCGTACCGCGGCAGCGCGGGGCGTCCCGGCCGCGGGCTGCTCTCGCCGGCGTCGGGCGTGATGCCGATGACGGGCCTCATCGCGCGAACGCCCGGGCCATCGCGCGCGCGGCGCCTTCGGGGTCCTCGGCGTTGCAGAGGTACGCGATGGCCGAGGCGCAGCGTGCGCCCGCCTCCGCAACGAGTTGCGCGTTCGCGGCGGTGATCCCGCCGATCGCCACCACCGGCACCCTCGACCGCCGGACCGCGCGCCCTAGGCCCTCGATCCCGTGCGGCTCCGGCAACGACGATCCGGGTTTCGAGGCCGTGGCGAAGACGGGTCCGAAGCCGATGTAGTCGGCGGATTGTCCGCCGTCGATCTCCGCGTCGGAGTGGGTGCTGACGCCGATCAGCGCGCCCGGCCCGAGGATGGCCCGTGCCGCGTCGCAGGGCAGATCTTCCTGGCCGAGGTGCACTCCGTCCGCCTCCGCCAGCCGGGCCACGTCCGGGCGGTCGTTGATCAGCAGCAGCGCCTTGCCTGCACAGAGGTTGCGCGCCTGCCGCCCCAGCCTTACAAGCTCTCCCGCGCCCACCTGCTTCAGCCGCAACTGGATGACGGCGGCGCCGCCGCGGACGAAAGCACCGACCAGGTCGAGCGGCGGCCGGGCAGCCGAGCCATCCACGATGGCGTACAGGCCTGAAGGCAGCGAAGGCATCGGGCTGACAATAACCGAAGGGTGTGCTACAAGGCGCGCCCTCCAAAGGAGCTGAGCCAGTGGCCGAAAAGAAGGATGAGATCCCGCTCAGGTACCTCGATCGACGCGTGGTCGAGCGCTACATCAAGAAGGGGCTGCTGGACGAGAAGGAGTACCAGCGCCGCCTGAAGGCCCTCGACGATCTTTCGGGGAACGCCGGCAGCGTCGAGACGGAGTTCACTTCGCTGGGCGAGCTCGGCCCCACGCGCTGAGTGCTTCCGCTCCTCCTCGTCGCCACCCTCACCGCGGGGCCGGGCGCCGCCCGGAGGACGCCGCTGGTCCTCGCGGTGGAGCGCGCACGTCCGGCGGTGGTGAACATCAACGCCCAGGAAGTGGTCCGGGCGGCCGCGGCGAACGATCCCTGGCAGCTGTTCTTCGGAGGCGGGAGGGTGCGCGACCAGGTGCGCACGTCGCTGGGCTCCGGGTTCGTCTTCGACGAGCAGGGCTTCGTGCTCACCAACTACCACGTGGTGGCGCGCGGGAGCCGCATCCAGGTCAGCTTCGCCGACGGCTCGGACTACATCGCCCGGGTGGTAGGCACCGACCCGGGCGGCGATCTCGCCGTTCTCCGGATCCAGGCGGACCGGAAGTTCCCTGCCGCGCCGCTCGGCATCTCCTCCGATCTGATGCTCGGCGAGCCCGCCATCGCCATCGGCAACCCGTTCGGGCTCAACCAGAGCGTGAGCCTGGGCGTGGTCTCGGCGCTGCACCGGCCGGTGCACGCCGAGGACCGCAGCTACTACGACTTCATCCAGACCGACGCCTCGATCAATCCCGGCAACTCGGGCGGGCCGCTGCTCAACGCCGACGGCAACGTGATCGGCGTGTGCTCGGCCGTGCTGGCCAGCGGACAAGGGATCGGCTTCGCCATCCCCATCGACCGCGCCCTGCGGGTCGCCCGCGAGCTGCAGAAGAGCGGCGCGCTGGCGGACGCCTGGTGGGGATTCGACGCCGAGAGCCTGGACAAGGAGGGTGCGGCGGCGCTCGGGGCGAAGAGCGGGGCCCTGGTCACGGCCATCGAGGACCGCTCACCCGCCGCGGCCGCGGATCTGCGGCGCGGGGACGCGATCGTGCGCGCCGAGGGAACGCCGGTCGGCGATGCCGACGAGCTGCGCTTCCTCCTCCGCGACTTCCCGGTGGGCAGCAGGGTCACCCTCGGCGTCCTGCGCGGGAAGGAGACGGTGGAGGTGCCGATCACGGCGGCGCCCCTCACGGCGGAGCGCGCGCTGGGCCTCTTCGAGTCTCGCAGCGGGCTGAAGGTGGCCGAGCTGTCGGTCAAGGACGCGCGCGCCGCCGGCTACGACGTGCAGAAGCCGGTGCTCTCGGTGCGGGAAGTGGCCCGCAACTCCGCCGCGGCGCGGGTGGGGCTGCGGCGCGGCGACCTGGTGCTCTCGGTGAACAGCGCGGAGGTGGATACGATGAAGGACTTCGAGAAGGCGCTCTCTCAGGCGCGCAAGAGCGGCCGCGCGGCGCTCCTCGTGCAGCGCGGCTACCGGCTGCAGGAGTTCGCCTTCGACCTGGGGTGACCGATGGCTTCCTCCGAAGAGACCAAGCAGGAGTACGTTCTCGACTTCAACGCGCTCGTCCTCTCCCTGGGGTCGAGCGTGATCGTGCACCTCGGGGAAGCGCCGGATCCGGTCAGCGGGCAGAAGCGAGAGAAGCCCGAGTTCACCATGGCCCAGCAGAGCATCGACCTGCTCGGCATGCTCCAGGAGAAGACGCGGGGAAACCTCACCCCGGAGGAGGCGCGCTTCCTGGAGAACATGCTCTTCGATCTGCGCATGCTCTACCTGCAGGTCTCGAAGCGGCAGGACGCGCCGAAGAAAGAGTAGGCACGCCCGAAGAAGCTCGGGGCAAAGGCCGCGTTCCGCTGAAATCAGAGGCTGGCGACGAGGCCGTAGCGCCGACTGCCGTTCGCACCGCTGATGCTCCACCCGATCCCTGCCCCCGCGAAGCGGTGCGGGCCGAGGCCGCATTCGGGCGCGAGCAGGAACGAGAGCATCCGGCGGGCGCGGATCGTCTCGATCCCCAGGGCTTCGGCGAGAAAGACGACGCCGGCCGCGGTGAACTCGTCGAGCGGGACGCGGCGGCCGTGCTCGTCCTCGGTGGTCCCGCCGTAGCTCAGGTCGTTGCGGCCGAGCGACTTGTCCATCGACTCGAACACCAGCTGGAGGCGCTCGACGGCGCCCTCCCGCACTTGCGCGGTCAGCTCTCCGAAGGGCGCGCGGAACTTCAGCGGATCGGCGAGGTCGCGCGCGAGCGCGGAGCCGATCAGCGGGCTGGCGACGAGACGGCCTGGGGATGCGCCGAGCAGCCGGCGCGACCTCGCGCGCGCTGCGGCCTGTTCCAGCGAAGAGAGCCGGGCGGAGAGCGCGAGCTGCGGCCCGATCCGGGCGAGGAGCTGGCGCAGCTGCTCCGCCGCTCCCAGGTCGTCGCCGAGCGCCTCCAGCGCGGCAGCGCATTGCGCGCGGGCGCCGACGTGCTCCGGATCGAGCGCCAAGGCTTCGCGCTGCGCCAGCGCCGCCAGCCCGATCTCGCCGGTCTCCAGCAGCGCCAGGCCGCGCTCGTGGGGGATCTCCGGATCGCGCGGCGAGAGCTCCTGCGCGCGCTGGTACAGGCGGACGGCCGCCCGGACTTCGCCCGACTTCAGGGCGGCGCGCGCCTGCGCCAGAACCGGCGCGAGATCATCCATGCAGCGGCAATATCACGGCCTTGGCATGCCGCTTGCCAAGCGGCCTCGCTGCATTACGTTGCGGCCATGAAACTCGACAAGTTTACCGTCAAGGCGCAGGAGGCGCTGCAGGAGTCGCAGGCGCTGGCGCGCAAGCGCGACCATCAGGAAATCCTGCCCGAGCACCTCCTCGCCGCCTTGCTCCAGCAGCAGGACGGGCTGGTCCCGCCCCTGCTCCAGCGCGTCGGCGCCGAGCCGCGCCTCGTCGAGCAGCGCCTCGAGGACGAGCTGAAGAAGGTGCCCCAGGTCCACGGCGGCGAAGGCGGCCATCTGGCGCAGCGCACGTTGAAGGTGCTGGACGCGGCCGAAGAAGAGGCCGGCAAGATGAAGGACGAATACGTCTCCACCGAGCACATCCTGCTCGCGCTCGCTTCCGAGAAGCGCGGGGCCGCGGCGGAGGCGCTCAAGAGCGTGGGGGCGACGCGCGACCGCATTGCGCAGGCGCTCACCGCCATGCGTGGCTCGCAGCGGATCACCTCCAACGATCCGGAGTCGCAGTACCGGGCGCTGGAGAAGTACGCCATCGACCTCACCGACCGCGCCCGCAAGGGCAAGCTCGACCCGGTGATCGGGCGCGACGAGGAGATCCGGCGCGTCATCCAGGTGCTCTCGCGGCGCACCAAGAACAACCCCGTGCTGATCGGCGACCCGGGCGTGGGCAAGACCGCGATCGTCGAGGGGCTCGCCCGCCGGGTGGTCGACGGCGACGTGCCCGAAGGACTGAAGGAGAAGCGCATCGTCGCGCTCGACATGGGCCAGTTGATCGCGGGCACCAAGTTCCGCGGCGAGTTCGAGGAGCGCCTGAAGGCGGTGCTCAAGGAAGTCACCGCCTCCGAGGGCCGGGTGATCCTCTTCATCGACGAGCTGCACACCATCGTCGGCGCGGGCGCGGCCGAGGGCGCGATGGACGCGGCCAACATGCTGAAACCGTTGCTGGCTCGCGGCGAGCTGCACGTGGTGGGCGCCACGACGCTCGACGAATACCGCAAGCACGTCGAGAAAGACGCCGCGCTCGAGCGTCGCTTCCAGCCGATTCAGGTCCCGGAAGCCACACCAGCCGAGACCCTAGCCATTCTGAAAGGTCTCAGAAAATATTATGAAGAATT
>JBGQLA010000322.1:0-6041 GCA_041499865.1 Deltaproteobacteria bacterium | reverse complement strand
GCGCAGAAGATCGCGAAGCAGGCGAAGACGCGGATCTGCGCGTCGCGCTCGAAGAGCCGTCCGGAGAAGACGATGCCGGCGAAGACGAAGACGTTCTTGCTCCACTGGCGCGGGCGCATCGCCTCGAGCAGCGGGGGAAGGGTCATCGCTCAGAACTTGAGGCGCTTGAAGACGCGCTCCGGGAGCGCCTTGATCGCCAGCATGATCAGCCGCCACCACCAGGGCAAGTAAACGACCCCGTCGCGGCCCGAGTCCACGGCGCGGACGACGCCGCGCGCGATCTGCGCGGCGCTGGCGAAAAGCGGCGTCTTCGGCATCCCGGCGGTCATCGGGGTGTCCACGAATCCGGGCTTGAGCGCCAGCACGCGGATGCCGGCGGGCGCGAGCCGCTGGCGGAGGGCGGAGAGGAACGAGTCGAGCCCCGCCTTCGAGGCGCCGTAGACCCCGACCTTCGCCCGGCCGCGATCGCCGGCGACCGACGAGAGCGCGGCGATGCAGGCGCCGCGCTGGAGCCGCGGCGCGAGCAGCGTCATCAAGCGCACGGGCGCCACCAGATTCGTCGCCAGCACCAGCTCGGCTGTGTCCGGATCGCTGTCGCGCCGGTGCGCGTCGCCGAGGATCCCCTGGGCGAAGAGGATCACCTCCGGGTCGCCGGCCGCGTCGACCACCGCCTGCTGGTCCTGGTTGAGGTCCTGCACCAAGGTCGTCACCGTCCCGCCCCGGGTCCGGAGATCGTCCGCGACCGCGGCCAGCTTCGCCGGGTCGCGCGCCACCAGCAGCAGCTCGTCCCCCCGCTCCGCCCAGAGGCGCGCGGTGGCCTGGGCGATGGCGGAGGTGGCGCCGAGGACCAGCACCTTCACCGCGCCACCCGGCGCCAGAACGAGGAGGAGAACGCCGGATCCATCTGCCGGGCGAACTCCGCCCGGCGCGGATACGAGCGCGTGAACGTCTCGCTCGACATGCGCGCGTCCTTGGCCGGATAGAGGGCGCCGCCCGCTTCCATCGCGATCGCTTCCAGGCGGGCGAACTGCGCGAACGTCTGCTCGCCGCGGTTCGGCAGATCCATGGCGAGGGTGAAGCCCGGCCGGGGAAACGAGAGCATCCCCGGCGACTGCAGCGGGCCGAAGCGCTTGAGCACCGTCAGCGGCGAGGGAGGCGCATTGCGGAGCAATTCGCGGAGCGCCTCGGCGGTCGGGACCACGCACTGGAACTGGAGCAGCCCGCGCCGCCCGTAGAGGCGGTTCCAGCGGCCGACGCCGTCGAGGGGAAAGAAGAACGCGTCCCAGTGCTGCAGCCGCGACTGCCCGGCGACCTTCTGCGCCGCGTAGTACGCGGCGTTGAACGCGCGCACCGTGACCGCGTTCACCAGCGGGAGATCGACCGGCACCGCCCCGCGCGCGCGCGGCGCCCGCACCGCCCCTTCCGCATGCTCCCCGCGAAAGAAGATCCCCCGCTGCGAGCGGGCGAGCACGTCGAGCCAGGCCACCGTGTACTCGAAGCGCGCGTCGCTGTCGTCGGAGAGGGCGACGAACTCGTCCAGGCCGTGAAAGGGGATCGCCTCGGTGCGGATGGCCGCGACCGGGATCGGCCGCAGGGCGATCTCGGCCCAGGTGATCAGGCCGGTGAGGCCCAGGCCGCCCACCGTGGCGCGGAACAGCTCGTCCTGCGGGCCCACCTCCACGCGCCCGGCGTCGGAACGCAGCAGCTCCATCCGCAGGACGTGCCGGCCGAAGGTGCCCGCCCGGTGATGGTTCTTGCCGTGGATGTCGTTGGCGATCGCGCCGCCCACGGAGACGTGCTTGGTGCCGGGAAGGACGGGGAGGAAAAGGCCGCGCGGGGCGGCCAGGCGCAGGATCTCGCCGAGCGTCACCCCGGCTTCGCACCGCAGCACGCCCGAACCGGGGTCCAGGGAGATGAACCGGTCGAGGCCCGCGGTGCGCAGCAGCTTCCCGCCGTCGTTCAGGCAGGAGTCGCCGTAGCTGCGCCCCTGCCCGTACGCGAGCAGCGGGCCGAGCACCGGCAGCGCCAGGCCGGAAAGCCAGCTCAGTCGGATTTCAGCAACGTGCGTGGCCTGCGGGTACCGTCCCCACGACTCGGTCACGCCGCGTACTTATCACGCCGCCTTGGCCAGCGGCTCCGGGAACATCGCGCGCTGCGGCGTGCGGATGGTGACGATGCGCGCCGCCGCCAGCAGCCGGAGGACCTGCCAGCCGGGATCGACCTCGAACCAGCGGGCGGCGAAATCCGGGCTCGCGCCCCACTTGTGGTGGTTGTTCTGGAACAGCTCGCCCATGGTGAGGAAGTCGAAGGGCAGCGTGTTGCGGCTTTTGTCGCCGTTGTCGAAGTTCTGGTAGCCGTACTTGTGCCCCGCCCAGTTCACGATCGCCCCGTGCACCGGCCCGAGGACGAAGTGGAACGGCAGCATGAAGACGAACTGCCACCAGTGGGTGGCGAAGGCGACGTAGAACAGCACGTAGGCCGCGCCGAAGGCGATGCGCGTCGGCCAGGCGTCGGCGAACCGCTCCAGCCACGGCCACTCCGGAACGTCGCCGTCGAAGCGCGCCTCGGGCGCGACGCGCCGGTGGGCGTAGTCCGAATAGCGCTTCTTCGTCTTCCACATCATCGAGAACGCATTGCTGTGCTGCCAGGGCGTGTGCGGATCGCGCTCGGTGTCGCTGAACGCGTGGTGCTCGCGGTGGAGGATCGCGTACGCGCGCGGATCGAGGTACGAGCTGCCCTGCACCAGGAAGGTGAGGAAATGAAGCACCCGCTCCCTGCGCGCACCCAGGGTGTACATCTTGTGGGCGGCGTAGCGATGCTGGAACAGGCTCTGGAACAGCACGCTCAAGAGCCAGTGGGAAGCGAAGAAGACGTAGACCAACAGATCCTCCGGAGTGGCCTGTACAGATAGCGCGTCACTGTCATCGCGCTGTCACCAGGACCCCGAAGGAACGTGCCGCGCCGCGCGATCAGCCGGTTTCGATCTGCGGCCCCGGCGCGGGACCGCGCTCCAGCTCGCGGTACCGGGCCCAGGCCGGCTCGATCGGACCGTCGAACGCCAGGCGGCCGTGGTGCAACACGGCCGCGCGCGGGCACAGCTCCTTCGCGGCCTCCAGGCTGTGCGAGACGTAGCAGAAGGTGACGCCGGCTGCCCGGAAGTCGCCGATCCGCGCCTTGCACTTCTCCTGGAACCGCTCGTCGCCCACCGCCAGCACCTCGTCGACGATGAGGATGTCCGGCTCCACGTCCTGGGCGATGGCGAAGCCGAGGCGCGCGTACATCCCCGAGCTGTAGTTCTTGATCGGCATGTCCATGAAGTCGCCCAGCTCGGCGAAGGCGACGATCCGGTCGAACTTCGCCTCCATCTGCTTGCGGGAGAACCCGAGCAGCGCGCCGTTGAGGAAGACGTTGTCGCGGCCGGAGAGCTCCGGATCGAAGCCGGCGCCGAGCTCGATCATCGGGCTGATCCGGCCCTGCGTCACCACTTCGCCTTCGTCCGGCTGCAGCACGCCGGCGATGGTCTTGAGCAAGGTGCTCTTGCCGCTCCCGTTGTGGCCGACCAGCGCGATCGCCTCCCCGGGCTCGATGGAGAGCGACACGTGCCGCAGGGCCCAGAAGATCTCGGCGGAGCGCAGGTGGCGGAAGCGGTTCACCACCGCCTCCTTCAGCGTGCTCACCTTCTCGCGGTACAGCCGGTAGGAGACGCCGGCGTCGCGGATGCGGATCTCGCCGTTTCTCACAGGTAGTGGATGTGGCGCGGCGAGAGGCGCTGGAAGACGAAGTACCCGAGGGCGAGAGCGGCCAGCGCCGCCGCGCAGGCGATGCCCGTGGTCTGCAGGGACGGCAGCCGGCCGTAGTACACGGGCGACCGGATCAGGTCGAGCAGGTACCAGAGGGGATTCACTTTCAGGAGGAAGCGGAAGGCGTGGAACCACCAGGCGTCGCGCTGGCCGAGCATCTGCAGGTCGTAGAAGACGGGGGAGAGATACATCAGCATCTGCAGCGCAACCTCCGCCAGGTGGCGCACGTCGCGGAAGAAGACGGTGAAGGTGGCGAAGAGCAGCGTCACCCCGCTGGTGAAGACGGTGAGGATCAGGATGCCCACCGGGAGGAAGAGCAGCGCCGGCGTGAAGGGCTGCCGGAGCACCGCCATCAGCAGCACCAGCGGGACCAGGGAGAGGGTGAAATTGACCAGGTTCGATCCCACGACGGAGAGCGGGAACACCGCCTGGGGGACGCGCACCTTCCGGATCAGCTCCTGGTTGGCGAGGATGGAGTTGAGCCCCTGCAGCACCGAGATGCTGAAGAACAGCCAGGGGAGGAGCCCGGAGAGGAGGAAGATGGCGAAGTTCCGCTGCGGCGCCTTCATGATGGTGGCGAACACCACCGTGTAGACCACCATCAAGAGGAGCGGGTTGAGCATGGTCCAGAGCAACCCGAAGATGCTGCGCTTGTAGCGGACCTTCAGCTCGCGGACGACCAGCAGCGCGATCAGCTGCCGGTAGTGGATCAGCTCGGCGAGCCCCGTCCGGCGGGCCGGCGGCGCCCGCGCCGGGGCGGAAGCGGTCTCGGCCAGCTCGCTCATCGGGCGCGCTCCGCGAAGAAGCGGTCGAGCGCGGCGTCGAGGGGGAGCGGCACCTGCTCGCCGAGCAGCCGCTTCACCTTGCCGACGCGCAGCCCGCAGCGAAGCGGCCGCGGCGCGGGGAGGCGGAGATCGGCGAGCTGGACGGGGACGACCAGCGACTCGTCCGCCCCCAGCTTGCGGGCGATGGCCCGGCAGAACTCGATGCGCGAGATCTCGGTGGCGCCGGCGCAGTGGAACAACCCCGGTTCGCCGGAGCGGTGCACGCCGATCACCATCTCCGCGGCGTTGTCCGCGAGCGTCGGGGAGACCACCTGGTCGGTGAACGCCTTCACCGGCTTCCCCGCGCGCAACGCGTCGGCGGCGCTGACCGCGAACGTGGTCTTCGCCCCGCTCTGCCCGCTGTACACGACCGCCACGCGGCAGACGGCCGCGTCCTTGCCAACCAGCAGCGCGGCCTCTTCGCCCACCCTCTTCGTCCGCCCGTACACGCTCCGCGGGTTGGGCGGATCCTCCTCCGAGTAGCTGCCCTTCATTCCGTCGAAGACGTAGTCGGTGGACAAGGTGGTGAACCGCGCGCCCCGCTCCGCGGCCGCTCTCGCGGCGAGCTCCACCACTTCCACGTTCAGCGTCCACGCCCCGTCCGGATTCGTCTCGCAGCCGTCGACGTCGGTCATCGCCGCGGCATTGATCACCCCGGCGGGCCGGGTGGAGGCGATGATCTGCGCCAGCTTCGCCGGGTCCCGGAACAGGTCGGCCTCCCGGTACTCGACTGCGGCGGCGACGCGCTGCGGACCGCGGCCCACCGCGATCACCTTCTCCCCCCTTTCGGCCAGCCGCGCGACGATGCGGCTGCCGACCAGTCCGTTCGCGCCGGCGACGACGATGCTCATCGCGCCCCGTAGTTGCGCTCGTAGTACGTCCGGTACTCGCCGGTGCGCACGCGTTCCCACCAGCCGCGGTTCGCCACGTACCAGGCGACGGTGCTCTTCAGCCCCTCGGCGAACCCGGTCTGCGGCGCCCAGCCGAGGTCGGCGCGCGCCTTGCGGGCGTCGATGGCGTACCGGCGGTCGTGGCCGGGGCGATCCTTCACGTGCTCGATCAGCTCGCTGCCCTTGCCGAGGATCTCCAGCAGACGGCCGACGATCTGCAGATTGGGCCACTCGTTGTCGGAGCCGAGGTTGTAGATCTCGCCGCCTTTCCCCCGCTCCAGGGCCAGGAGCAGCGCGCGGCAGTGATCCTCGACGTGGATCCAGTCCCGCACCTGCATGCCGTCGCCGTAGACCGGCAGCTTCCTGCCCTCCAGCGCGTTGGCGATCATCAGCGGGATCAGCTTCTCCGGGAACTGGTACGGGCCGTAGTTGTTCGAGCAGCGGGTCACCACCACGTCCATCCCGAAGGTATGCGCGTAGGCGAGGGCCAGCAGATCCGCCGCGGCCTTCGAGGCGCTGTACGGGCT
>JBGQLA010000321.1:0-6060 GCA_041499865.1 Deltaproteobacteria bacterium | reverse complement strand
TCCTGGACCGACGATCTGTACCTCTGGTACCGCGAGGTCCCCGCGCTGGATCCCGCGAAATACCCCAATCCCGTCGACTACTTCGACCAGCTGAAGACGCCCCTGAAAACCGCGACGGGCAAGGACAAGGACCAGTTCCATTTCTCCATGAGCACCGCGGATTGGCAGGCCCTCTCGCAGACCGGCGTGCAGGCGGGGTACGGGGTGAGCTGGGCGCTGCTCGCGCGAACGCCCCCGCGCCAGGCCGTGGCGGCGTACAACGAGCCGAACTCGCCGGCGGCGGCGAACCTCGTCACCCGCGGCGTGGAGGTCCTCACGGTCGACGGCGTGGATCTGGTGAACGCGAGTGACCAGGCCTCGGTGGACAAGCTCAACGCCGGCCTGTTTCCGGCCAAGACAGGCGAAGCCCACACCTTCACGGTCCGCGATCCGGGCGGCGCTACCCGCCCGGTCACCATGACCTCGCAGAACGTGACCAGCGCGCCGGTGCAGAGCGTCGCCGCCCTCGACACGCCGACCGGCAAGGTCGGGTACATGCTGTTCAACGATCACCTCGCCACCGCGGAGAAGGCGCTGATCGACGCCGTCAACCAGCTCAAGTCGGCGGCGATCACTGACCTGGTCCTCGACATCCGCTACAACGGCGGCGGTTACCTCGCCATCGCCGACGAGCTCGCGTTCATGATCGCGGGCCCCGCCCGGACCTCGGGGAAGACGTTCGAGCGGCTCACCTTCAATGACAAGCACCCGACCACCGACCCGGTGACGGGCCAGGCGCTGACCCCGGTGCCGTTCTACACCCAGAGCGTGGGGCTTTCTGTGAACGCGGGCAACCCGCTGCCGACTCTCGGCCTGGGGCGCGTCTTCGTGCTCACCGGCTCGTCGACGTGCTCCGCCAGCGAGTCGATCCTCAACGGCCTCTCCGGCGTCGACGTCGAGGTGATCCAGATCGGGGCCACCACCTGCGGCAAGCCATACGGCTTCTACCCGCAGGACAAGTGCGGCACCACGTACTTCTCCATCCAGTTCCAGGGGGTCAACGCGAAGGGATTCGGCGATTACGCCGACGGCTTCACGCCCGGCGCGACGACGCCCGGCAGCTTCGCCGGCTGCCAGGTGACGGACGACTTCAACTTCGCGCTCGGGAATCCGCAGGAACCGCGGCTGGCGGCGGCGCTCGCCTGGCGGACTTCCCCGACGTGCGCGGCGGGCCCGGCGAAGGCGCTCGTCTCCTCTGGCCTGCGCGGGGAGGGCAAGGTGTTCAAGTCGCCCTGGCAGGAGAACCGGATCGTCCTCAGATAATCGCGTTCAGGCGCAGCCGGCTTCTTCAGCGGCGTGAGCGCGCCGCCTCCGGCGTGCGGCAGGTCGAGGACGATGCCCGCCGTTTCAAGTTGCAGGCTGCGGCGGCGAGTCAATCCATCTCCACGGTCTGGAAGTTCCCGGAAGAGTCCAGCACGGTGCCCCAGACCTTGTGCGAGGCCTGGTGCTCGCTCATCCCGAACCCCATGCTGGTGCCGACGCCCAGGTCGACGGCGCGCAGGGCCTCGAGCGCGTCGATCAGCGACTCGCTGGTGAAGTCGCGGCCCGTCCGCTTCAGGCCTTCGATCAGCAGATTCGCCGCCAGGTATCCCTCGAGCGAGACGAAGTCGGGTTTCTCCCCCAGCGAGTACTTCGGCAAGAGCTCCTGGTACCGGAGCACGGCGGTGGCCTTGCTCAGCGGCAGCGGCACCACCTGGGTGACCATCACCCCTTCGGCGACCTTGCCGCCGTACGACATCAGCTCGTCGGCCAGCGCCTGGCTCCCTACGAAGGAGACGTTGGAGAAGAGGATGTCGTCGCGCTCCGCCTTCATCCGGTCGATGAACTTCGCCGCCGCCTTGTACGTCGCCACCATCACCACCGCGCTCACCCGCTTGCGGGTCCGGAGCAGCTTCTCCACCGCCGCCTCGACGTCGCTGGTGTTCCGCTTGTACCCGACGCGCAGCGCCCGCTGCGGGTCGCGCTTGTACTTGCGCAGCATCTTCGCCACGCCGTTGAACCCCGCGTCTCCGTAGCCGTCCTGCTGGGCGAAGACGGCGATCTCGTCGGCGGGGATGCGGCGCGTCTCCACCAGGTACCTCACCGTCGCGGCGGTCTCCTCCGCGTAGCTGGCGCGGTAGTTGAAGACGTAGCGGTCCGGCGGCTCCCGGCGGAGCAGGCCGGCGCCGGTGAAGGGGCCGAAGAAGAGCATCTTCTTCTCCAGCGTGAAGGGGACCGCCACCTCCGCGGTGGGGGTGCCGACGTTGCCGATGAAGCCGAAGACGTTGCGGCCCTCCGCCAGCTCCTTCATCACGGCGCGGGTGCGCTCGGGCTCGTAGCCGTCGTCGAGCGCGACCAGGCGCAGCCTGCGGCCGTTCACGCCGCCGGCTTCGTTGGCGGCGGCGAACGCCAGGTCGATGCCCGTCTTCATCCCCCGGCCCAGCTCCTTCGCCGGACCGGAGAAGGGCGCGCTCATCCCGAAGACGATCTCCGTGTCGCTCACGCCGGCCACCGGCGGGCGCACCGGCTTCGGCGCCTCGTGCTGCGCGGCGGCGGCGGCCTTCTGCGCGGAGGCGGCGGCGGACTCCTGCCGGGCGCTCCACCAGAGCGCTCCGCCGCCGGCGGCGGCGGCCAGCGCAACGATCGCGGCGGCGATCGGCAACCGGGAACGGGGCGGGAGCTTCGGCGGTTGCGGCGCGGACCGCGTCTCCAGGGGAGGAGCGGGCGGCTGGGTCTTCTCCACCAGGATCTCCTCGGCCCCCGCGCTCCCGTTCGAGGCGCTGTTCTGCGCCTCGTCGTCCAGGACCATCTCTTCGAGCAGCAGCTTGTTGCAGGAGTCCCAGACGGTGCGCTCGCTCGCGGTCACGTTCAGGTCGACGTGGAACTCCCCTTCCCGCAGGCGCAGCGCCCGGCGCACGGCATCGACGCCGCTGATCGCGCCGAAGCGCGCGTCGACGATCTCCCCGTTCTCGATGAAGACCACGACGTCGTGATCGCGGCCGGCCGGAGAGACGACGGTGACCGCCGCCGTCTGCCGGCTGATGCTGTAGAACTGGATCAGATCGGCGAACGAGGTCTCCGCCAGGTTTCCGCTCAGCGCCACTCCCGAAGCGTACGCCGGGGGGAAGGCGAGGGCGAAATTTCCGCGCTCGTTGGACATCGTGGCGCGTGTGGTCGCGCCGCCCCGGCTGTGGTTCCGGCTGGCGCGCTGTAGGCGAACCCGCGCCGCGGGCCTGGCCTCTCACTGCGAGAACGTGTCGCAGGAATCGACCGAGCCGCTGTCGAGGCCGGAGCGGAACCAGCGCGCGCGGTCCTTCGCGGAGCCGTGGGTGAACGACTCCGGCGAGATGCGCCGTCCGCTCATCTGCTGGATGCGGTCGTCGCCCACCGCGGAGGCGGCGCGCAGGCCTTCGTCGACGTCGCCGGGATCGAGCAGCTGCCGCTGCGCGGCCGAATGGCCCCAGACGCCGGCGAGGCAGTCGGCCTGCAACTCCACCTTCACCGAGAGCGCGTTGCGCTGCGAAGGATCGCGCCGGGTGGCCTGCTCCACCTTCCCGGTGATCCCCAGCAGGTCCTGCACGTGATGCCCCACCTCGTGGGCGATCACGTACGCCTGGGCGAAATCGCCGGGGGCGCCGAAGCGCCGGGCCAGCTCCTGGTAGAAGCCGAGGTCGATGTACACGCGCTCGTCGGCGGGACAGTAGAAGGGCCCCGTCGCCGCCGCCGCGCCGCCGCATCCGGACTGCGTCTGCTCCCAGAAGAGCACCAGCTTCGCCTCCCGATAGCCCTGGACCTTCTTCGCCCACAGCGCCTGGGCGTCGTTGAAGGTGCCGACGGCCACCTTCTCAAGCGGCGCTTCCGCCTGCCGCCGCTGCTCGGCCTGCGGCCCCTGCGCCTGCGTGGCCGCGCCCTGATCCCCGACCAGCGCGAAGAGGTTCTGCCGGAAGACGATGCTGAGCACGCCGAGGACGAGGATCCCGCCCAGGCCCAGCCGGCCGCCGGTGATCAGGCCGCGGCGATCCTCGACGTTCGAGCGATCCCCGTCTTCTCCAAGCCGCATCCGCGCAACATGCATCGCGCCCAGCCCGGACACAACCGGGCGCGCCGGGGTCCGGGCCGGCCGCTCAAGGGAGCAGCCGGGTCAGCTTCTCCTGCGCGTCGGCAGCGAACCCCAGCGTCACCTCGCCGCCCACCTCGATGATCGGACGCCGCACGCGGCCGCCGTCCTCCGCGAGCCAGGCGATGAGCTTCTCGCCGGAGAGGCCTTCCGCCTCGGCGCGCCGCTTCGGCGCGACGAGCTGCTCCGCGCCGCCGGCCTTCTTCGCCAGCGCGCGGAGCTCGGCCGCGCCGAGCGGCTGCTTGATCAGGTTGCGCTCTTCGACTGCGTGCTTCCTGCGCGCGAGAAACTCCCGCGCCTTCATGCAGCCGGTTCAGCCGGGCTTGCCGTAGTAGCGGATCATGCGGGCACTATAGCTGAAGCCGTCTACCGCGCGGCGAAAGGCCAGACGCCGAAGACCTTCGCGGCCGCGAACGCCGCGGCGATCAGCACCAGGGCGGCCCACGACAGCCGGCGCCGCCCGCGCGCCTTCCGATCCTCGAAGGGATCGTCCAGCGAGCGCGAGGCGCCCTCGGGCAAGGTCTTCAGATCGGTCAGCGCCGCGCCCAAGGGGAGGTTGACGCGGACGCGCCCGTTCACCGCCCAGCCGTTCGCCTCCAGCAACGGTCCCAGCGTCCGCTGCCGCAGCTTCAACCAGGCGAGGAGGATGGAGGGGCCGGAGATCGCCAGCATCGCTCCCAGGAGCGCGACCGGCTTGGCGTACCAGGGCTGCAGGCTCAAGAAGCCGGAGACGAATCCGCCGAAGAGGGTGCCGATGGCGCCGACGCCGAGGGCGGCGATGATGCCCACCATCTTGCCCACGTCCACGGCAGCGGCCGGCTTGGGCGGCGCGACGCCGGCCTCCGCGGCCGCGCGCAGCCGGGCCTCGGACTCCCGCTCCTTGGCCTCGGCGAACTTCTGCACCTGCTCCTCGATCGGTCCGGCACCCCGAACCCGCAGCCGACCGCGTCCGCGATCACCTGGCCCAGCGCCGGATCCGTGGCGGCCTGCGGCGGGATCACGCCGTCTCCGTTGAAGCGCGTCCCCTCGAACACGCGGCTCACGTCGGCGACGTCGGCAACGGTGAGGACCTGCGCGTCCTGCTTGCCGGCATGGACGAGGATGTGCCGCGCCGCACCGAGCAGGGCCTTGCCCGCAGGCTTCGACCCGTCGATGGCGGAGAGAGCCAACCCGTCCTTCGCGGGGATGAGCACGCTGAGGTCCTTGAGGCGCTCCTTGCACCAGGCGATGGCGGAGAGGATCTCCAGGGCACGCACCCGGCCGTCCTTGTCGAGATCGAGCAACTCGAGCGTCCGCTCTTCCAGCTCGAGGCCCTTGACGGGGCAGCTCAGGGCCACCCACAGCTTCTGATCGAGCTCGTGGAGGTGCGCCAGGTCCTCGCCATTCTCCAGAGCGACCTGATCGAGGCCGCCCATCCTGTAGAACCTGAACTGGTATGCCATCGGCGCTCCCTCCCGGGGAAACGCCTGTCACCTAGCCCTCATTTCGGCGAGCAAGCCAACGCCCGCTGTCGGGCTTGACACCCGCGCCCCTCCTTGTGAAGGAAGCGCATGCGCGATTTCTCTCGACGCTCCATCCTCCAGGGCGCGCTGGCGGGCGCGGCGTGGATGGCGATGCCCTCGTTCGCTCGCGAGGATCTGGCGCCGATCTACGATCAGATCGGGAAGCGGCACGAGGAGTCGGTTCGCCGCATCCAGCGCTGGATCCGCCAGCCCACCATCGCGGCGGAGAGCGTCGGGAGCGAAGAGGGCGTCAAGCTGATGATCTCGCTCCTGCGCGAGGCGGGCTTCCAGCGCGCCACCCGCATCGACACCGAGGGAAAGCCCGGCGTCTTCGCCCTGCTCGACAGCGGCGCGCCGAAGACGCTGGGCCTGTACTTCATGTACGACGTCAAGCAGGTCGATCCCCGGGAATGGTCCTCGCCG
>JBGQLA010000320.1:0-6081 GCA_041499865.1 Deltaproteobacteria bacterium | reverse complement strand
CGCGGCGGGCGCCGACAGCGTGCTGGGAGTCGGCGGAGGCGCCTCGCTCGACATGGCGAAGGCCATCGCGCTGCTGGTGAACCACCCGCCGCCCCTCGCCCAGTACGACGACGCGAAGGGCGGCGACGCGCGGATCACCGCCCAGGTCCCACCGATCCTGCAGGTGCCGACGACCGCCGGGACCGGCAGCGAAGTCGGCCGCAGCACCGTGCTGGTGATCGACGGGACCAAGACGGTGATCTTCTCTCCGGCGCTGATGGCGAAGGCGGCCATCCTCGATCCGGAGCTCACCGTCGGCCTGCCGCCTTTCATCACGGCGGCGACCGGGATGGATGCGCTGACGCACAACCTCGAGGCTTACATCGCGAAGGGCGACCATCCGCTGGCGGACGCCATCGCCATCGACGGGCTCCGCCGGATCGCGGCGCACCTCGAGCGCGCGGTGCGCAACGGCAAGGACATCGAGGCGCGCGAGCAGATGCTCCTCGGCAGCGCCTTCGGCGCGATCGCCTTCCAGAAAGGGCTCGGCGCCTGCCACTCGGTGGCGCACGCGCTCACGCCCGTCGCCGGCACGCACCACGGCCTCGCCAATTCGCTGATGCTGCCGTCCGTGGTGAGCTTCAACCGCATGGCCGCGGAGGAACGGCTCGCCACCGCCGCCGTCGCGCTGGGGGCGGACCCGACGATGAGCGTGCAGGAGCGCGCGCACCTCTGCGCCGAGCTGGTGGACGACCTGCGCGGCGCCTGCGGCCTGCCGCGCCGCCTCTCCCAGGCCGGCGTCCGCCGCGAGATGGTTCCGCAGCTGGTCGAGAAAGCGATGGCCGACGCCTGCCACCTCTCGAATCCGCGGCCCGTCACACAGGTGGACTTCGAGCGCCTGATCAACGAGGCGTTCTAGGCCGGGACCTACCAGCCGCACGAGCACAAGGAAGCGTCAGTTCAGGTACTGCCCGGCATCGCGCAGCCTGCGCACGCGCGCCCACAGCGTCGCCGCATCCGCGGCCCGCGGCTCGATCTGCAGAACCTTCTCCAGATCCGCCGCCGCCGCCGAGGCGCCGCCGAGCTTCTCGTAGAGCTGCGCCCGCTCGCGGAGACCGCGCACGTTGTCCGGCGCGAGCAGGAGGAGGCGATCGACCGCGGAGAGCGCCCGTGGCATGTCGTTGCGGCCCTGGTACACCGAGCGGAGGTTCTGCAGCATGCGGACCAGGATCTCCCGCGGCCGCGCGGCCCGGAGCAGGCGCAGATCGAACTTCACGTGCTCGCCGACGGAGGTGGCGAGGCGCTTCTTCAGATCCTCGAGCCCGAGCAGCTGCCCGCGCTGGAAGGGATCGATGACCAGCTCGCCGCCGCCCAGGTGCACCTTGCAGAGGAAATGGCCGGGGAACCCCACGCCCTCGACCTGCAGCCCGCAGCGCCGCCCAACTTCCATGTAGACGATGCAGAGCGTGAGCGGGATGCCGGTGCGCCGGTCGAGGACCTCGTTGAGGAAGCTGTTGCGCGGGTCGTAGTAGTTGTCGTGGTTCCCGTTGAATCCGAGCTCGTGGAACAGATACGTGTTCATCCGGCCGACGCGGCGCTCGATGGTCGCCCCCGCGGGCAGGCCGGCCTGCACGCCTTCCGCGAGCCGGTCGAGCAGCTCCAGGTACCGCGCCTCGTCGAGGTCCGGATACTCCTCGCGCGCCACCGCGAGCGAAGCGCGCGCCAAGTCGATCGGCTCCTGGGCCACGAACCGCCTCAGCAAGCGGCGGGATGCATCTGCTCCGTCCACGATACGGATGCTAACACGCACTTCGCCCGACAACCCTGGCTACCGCTTGTAGAGGCGAAGCCTTTCGACGGGCTCGCCGGAAACCAGGTGCTTTTCGACGATCTCCTCGACATCCGCCGGGGTGACGTGGCCGTACCAGACCCCTTCCGGGTACACCACGACCGAGCAGCCGTTTTCACAATTGTCCAGGCAGCCTGCCTTGTTGGCGCGGATCTCCTCGTCGAGCCCCCGCGCGCGCAGCGCCTCCTTGAACGCCTTGAGGAGCGCCGGCGACCCCTTCCGGGTGCAGTCGCCCCGCGGCGAGTCCGGCGGCCGCTCGTTGAGGCAGACGAAGAGGTGCTTGCGGAAGGGAGGCGGCATTATCTGTCCTCTTCGCCCAGCGCGCGGCGAAAGGAATCGGCGTCGCCCAGGCTGGAGTCGAGCGCCGCGTCTGCCCGGCCCCGGACCTCCGGCGAGAACGACAGCGCCAGCACCAAGGTGCGCGGAGGGACGGGCAGGTGCAAGAGGGCAGGCGGGAGCGCGATCACTGGCGCGCGCGCCGCCGCTGCGCGGGAAACCTCGTCCGCGCTGGCGCAGGCAACGCACGCGGCCATGTGCGTCGAGGTCGCGGCCTGCACCAGCCGCGCGAGCACCTCCTGCGGCAGGGCGTCGGCGCGGAGGAAGACCGCGTCAGCGCCGGCGGTGCGCGATTCGTAGATCCGATACTCCTCCGCGAGCGCGTCGGCGCGGAGCAGGGGAATGCCCACCGCACGGGCGACGCCGGCGAGCGCAGGCAGATCCCCGCCTGCCAGCGCGAGGGCCGCCGCCTCCGCCTCGTCCAGCGCCTGCGCCGCCGCGACGACGTCAGCCCGCGTCGAGTCGAGCAGCGGGATCCGCTCCAGGCGCTGCCGCTGCCGGTCGATGGCCTGCGCGAAGTTGCGGATCGACGGCGTAGCGGCCGCGCGCGGGTCCATGGCTCAGAGCAGCCGCAGCAGCCGCTGGCGCATGCTGTCGCGCGTCTGGGGATCCGGCGCCGCGTGCACGGCGCGCTCCAGCGCCTCCACCGCCTTGCGGCGGAAGCCCTTCTGCTCGTAGAGGCCGGCGAGCGCGCGCAGCGCCTGGAACAGGTTCGGCCGCAGCTCCACCGCGCGCTCGTACGCGGTGATGGCGTGGAAGAGCTCGCCCTGCTCGTGCATCGCGCGCGCCAGGGCGAAGTGGGCGCGCGGGGAGAACGCGTCCTCCTTCACCGCCTTCTCCAGGACGGCGCGGGCCTCCGCCGGCTTCTTGCGCTCGAGGAGCTCGAGGCCTTCCTCGTACAGCTTGTCCGCCTTGGCCGTCGACGCTGCCGTCGCCGCGGCGGCGCCTCCGGAGAGCCGCGCCTCGACCCTGCGCAGGAGCTCGGGGATGTGGAACGGCTTCTCCAGATAGTCGTCGGCGCCGAACGTCTCGCGCGCGTCGTGCGCGTAGCGCCAGCCGCGGTACACGGCGCTGACCAGGATCACCGGCAGCGCGCGCGTACGGGGGCTGGCCTTGAGGCGGGCGCAGATCTCGAACCCGTGCACGTGCGGGAGCATGGCGTCGAGCACCACCAGGTCGTAGCGCCCGCTCTTCAGCTTCTGCTCCGCTTCCTTCCCGTCGCGCGCCTGGTCGACGAGGTAGCCCGCCGACCTCAACGTCCGGTCGAGGATCCGCAAAATGTCGGGATCGTCGTCGACCGCGAGGATGCGCGCTTGGCCGGTGCGGACGGCCACGGCTTCCAGCACCTCGTCCTCGTCGGTGTCCTCGCCCACCTCCAGCTCGACGTTCTCTTCCTCGGGCAACTCCTCCAGCTCCTCGAGCTCTTCTCCCCCCTCTTCCACCACCTCGCCGAGGGCGATCACCTCCGTGTACTCCCCGGCGCGGGGCTCGGGGAGGACGGCGGCGAACGAGGTGGCAGCGCCGGGCTCGACCGCCGCTCCGCGCCAATGCGACTCCCCTCTGTCCTTGGCGTCGTACGCGGCGGTGATGGCTTGCTCCAGCGCCGCGGGCATCGCCGCGTACGGAGACACTTCCTGCCCGGTGATGAACCGCAGCTCCTCGAGCACGTCGAAGTTCTCGGCGGCCGCGTTGACCGCGACGTGCAGGCGGCTGCCTTCCATCGAGAGCGGCAGCACGATGTCCGATTCCGCCACCGCGCGAGGGACCGAGTCGAGCACCGCGAGATCGATGGAGGTGCGCGACATGTCGACACCCGGGATTCCCAGGTGCTCGGCCATCAGTGCGACGAGGTCGGGCTCCGGGACGCCCGCGTCCAGGATCGTGCCGAGGAACGCGGACATCGTCGCCGACTGGCTCTGCGCGCGGTGGATCGCCGCCTCGGGCAACGTGTTGCGTTCCGCGAGCAGACGCGCGATGGGCTCCAGCGATGCCACGGAATCCCTTGATTACCACAGCCGGCCCTCGGGGTGGGATCAGGCTGCGAAGAGAAAGTCCCGCTCCTCGAGGTACCCGCGCCCTTCGAGGACCCCGCGGATCTCCTCGCGCGCTCCCGCGGCCCCTACCGCGCAGAGCAACAAAGCGTCGCCGGGCGGCGGCAGATCGCGCTCGCCCAGGACCGGCCTGCCGCGTGCGATGCGCTTGGCGCGGTCCACGTCGTAGAAGGCCCGCGGACGAAGCTGGTGCGCTTCCAGCTCGCGCGCCAGCCGCTTGCCGGTCGGGCCTGCGCCCCAGATGTCGAACGGCCGTCCGCGCAGCGGCCCGCGGGCCAGGTAATGCGCCCGCAGGCGGAACATCGCCTCTTCGGTGTACGCGGCGCCGGTGCGCGTCAGCCGGCCCGGCGAGTCGCGCCACTCGAGCAGCACCTGCGGCACCTTGGCCAGCCCCCAGCCGCCCTCCACCATGCGGAGGAGCAAATCCCAGTCCTCCGCCCAGCCGTGGTCGTCCCACCCACCTTGCAGCGCCTCGCGGCGGAAGGTGGCGCTGGGATGGACCAGCGGGGCCTCGATGAACCGCCCTTTGCGGCACTGCTCTTTGCTGACGGTCTGGTTCAGCCACGTCTCGAGGCGCGCGAGGCCCGGGGAGAGCGGCCGGGGAATGCAGTGGACGAGGCTTCCCACCGCGCCGAGCGAGGGATCGCCGGAGAGCAGCCCGGCCTGGAGCCGCAGGCGGTCCGGGTGGACGCGGTCGTCGGCGTCCATCCGCGCGATCCACTCGCCGCGGCAGTGCGAGAGGCCGAAGTTCAGCGCCGCCACCAGGCCGCGTCCGCCGCCACGGAGCACGCGGATACGCGCATCCTTGCGCGCCGCCTCCGCGAGCAGCGACGGCGTGGAGTCTGCGGATGCATCGTCTACGCAGATCACCTCGAACGGCGGCGCTTCGCGCTGGGCGAGGAGACCCGCGAGCGCCTCGGGAAGGGTCGCCGACGCGTCCTTCGCAGGCAAGAGCACGCTGATCCGCATCCGCCGCCGTTATAGTCTGCGCCGCCGATGAAGGGTTCCGCGCTGATCGCCCGGCAGTTGCGGGAATTGCAGCAGAACGCGAGCGGCCTGCCGGCGGGCGACGCGGTGCATGAGATGCGCGTCAGCGTGCGCCGGCTGCGGGCGGTGCTGCGGATCGTGGGCCTGCGCGGTCTGGACCAGGACGCGAAGGAGTTGCAGGACGCGCTGGGCGAGGTCCGTGACCTGCAGCTGGAATCGGCGTGGCTCCGCAGCCGCGATGTCCGGCTCGCGAGAGCGTGTGAGGCGCGGCTGCGGAAGGCGGAGCGCGCGCTCGGCAAAGCGCTGGAGCGGTGGCGCACGCGGAGTTTGCCGGCGCTGCTGGAGCCGAGCGCTCGCGCGCGGACGGCCCCGCCGGAGCAAAGTGAAGAAGGTCCTGCGCAAGCGGCTGCGGCGGATGGAGGAGAGGCTGGAGGCTGCGCGCGCGCAGCCGCGGCCGAAGCCGCTCCACCTCGCCCGGATCTCGGGGAAGCAGGTGCGCTACCTGATCGAGGTCGCGGAGGATCTGTTGCCGAAGAAGGCGGTGCGCATCCTCGCCGACCTCAAGACCCTGCAGGCCTCGCTGGGGCAGCTGCACGATGCAGACGTGCGCATCGGGCTGGTGGGGGAACGGCCGCGGCTGCTGCGGGAGCAGAGGGAAGCGCGCGAGCGGCTGGCGAAGATCGTCGCCGCGCCGCTCTCGCGCTGGCGGAAGCAGGAGGTGGTCGCGCGGGAGATCGCGCGGTTGTCCCGGGAATCCCGGTAGATGGGGACACCGTTCACCGGCCACAGCTTCTACGGAGCGGAAGGGCTCTATTGAGGCACGGAGATGGGGACACCGTTCACCGGCCACAGCTTCTACGGAGCGGAAGGGCTCTATTG
>JBGQLA010000319.1:0-6086 GCA_041499865.1 Deltaproteobacteria bacterium | reverse complement strand
TAATCCTCGGCGCGGTTCTCGTCGGTGTTGCAGCAGCAGGCGCCGCAGGCCTGGCAGTCGAAGATCACGCCGAGAGCTTCGCACGGACCGGCGCCGCCCATCGCGGCATCTCCACCACTTCCGCCGGCGCGCGGCCATCGACGCGCAGGGCGAGGCCGGCGGCGCAGAACCGGGCCGCAGCCCCGACCAGGAAGAGCGCGTGCGCAGCCACCAACGGCTGCCCGAAGAACGACCACGCATCCGGCAGGAACCTCACCGCCGCGCCGCCCGCCGCGGACCCGAATCCAGCCGCGAGGCCGCCGGCGGCCGCAAGGGTGCCGACGTAGAACGAGCGCGTGGCCGGGCGCGAGAGCGCGATCGGCAGCGAGAACGTGGCCAGCGCGAGTCCCGCGTTCGCCACCCCGCTGATCGCCGCGTCCAAGGCGAGCGGCCAGAGGCGGGCCTCGGTGGCGAAGATCCAGAGCAGGGGAGAGAGGCAGAGCGCGAAGGCGCTGGTCGCGAGCACCCGCCGGGCGCCGCCGCGGTCCACCGTCCGTCCCCAGAGCGGCGCGGCCAGCATCCGGAAGACGGCGACGACGGCGGTGTAGAGCGCCATCCGCACGAATCCCATCCTCAGGTTCCCGATCATGTGCAGCGGGTAGAAAGCGGCGGCGATTCCGCCGGCGGCGCTCCAGGCGACCTGGAACGCGAGCAGGCTGCGCGCCCGCGCATCGCGCAGCGGGGCGATGGCCTCGCGCAGCGGCGCCGCCTGCGGCGGGGTGGCCTGCGCCGACTCGTGTTGCCGGGCGAGCAGCGCGGTGGTCACCGCCCCCGCGGCGCACGACGCCAGGGTCAAGAGACAGAGCGCGGCGCCGGCCTCGCCGTGGTTGCGGCCGGCGTCCAGCGCGAATCCCGCGGCGAGCGAGGCGCAGGTGGCGGCGAGTGCGCAGAGCGCGGAACGCTGCCCGAAGTACCTGCCTCGCACGCGGCCGGGAACGAGGTCGCCCATCCACGAGGTCCAGGCGTTGTTTCCCATCACGTTGAGCGCGGCCGTGACGAAGGCGCAGGCGAGAAAGATCTGCTGCTTCGCCGGGAGCGGCAGGGGCAGCAAGGGCACGACGGCGAGCGGCAGAACCGCCTGGCGCGCAACCCCGATGGTCCACAGGGCCACGCGGCGCCCGCCGAATCGGCGCGTGATCCAGGACGCGGGAAGCTGCACCAGTTGCGCCGAGAAGGGGAGCGCCCCGAGCAAGCCGATCAGCAGTGGAGGCAATTTCAGATAAAGCGCCCAGGCCGTGAGCACGCCACCGGTGGTGCAGGCGGCGACCAGCTCGGCGAGCGCTCCCTCGGCCATCGATGTACGGAGCGATCGGCGCAACACGGCGAAAAAACAGTGCCACGCCGGCCCCTGTGCGCTGCAAGGCATGCTTGTGCGCCCCGCCATCACCCGGTCGACCGCCTGCCCGTGTGCCTGCCCGGCAGGACGCTCGCCGCCCGGAGGTGCGGGACCTACCTTTGCCGCAAAGGAGGTACAGCATGCTCTGGACCATCACCGTGATCCTGCTCGTGCTGTGGGTTCTCGGGCTCGTGTCAGGTTCAGCGATGGGCGCCTGGGTCCACATCCTGCTGGTGCTCGCCGTCATCAGCCTGATCTTCGCGGTGCTTCGCCGCGGCGCGACGGTCTGACGACCTTTCGGGGGCGCGACAGGAATCAGGGCGGCTTCGCAAGAAGCCGCCCGTCTTTTCATCCGGGGATTGCGGCGGCTCCGAGCCGCGGCAGTCTCTGCTTCATTGCCAGCAGCGGCGCGAACAGGTCGCCGAGCTTCTCCACCCGCCGCAGCGCGGCGTCGGCCTCGAAGGAGAGCAGCCGCGGGTCCTTTGCCCGCAGGCAGTCCTGCACCAGTTCCCAGGTGACGGGCATGGAGACCGCGGGTCGCTCCCGTGCGCGCAGCGAGTACACGCAGACGGTGGTCTTGTGCGGGTCGTTCTGGCTCCAGTCGACCAGCACCTTCCCGGCGCGCAGCGATTTCTTCATGTTGGAGACCACCAGCCGCGGGCGCTGCGCCGCCAGCGCGTCGGCCACGGCGCGGGCAAACGGCTTGGTCTCGTCGTAGCTGGTGCGCGTATTCAGGGGCAGGTAGATCTGCAGCCCCTTCGAACCGGACGTTTAGAGGACCTTGTCGAGGTTGCTGAGCGTGAGGCGTCTGCCGCGGATGGCCACCTCCTGCGACGAGGTCACCCGCTCTTCCGCTTCCGCCCGCGGGAGGGCGCCGCCTTCGCGGCCTGGTGCGCCCGCGCGGTCTTCGCGGCGGCGCGGTGGTGCACCTCGGGCTGCCGCCGGATCTCGCCGCGCTCACGCAGCTCGCCGCTCTTCGCCGCGGCCAGGCTCTTCCGCAGCGCGTCCATTAGATTCACCACCTTGCCGCGTGACTCTCCGGCGGGCTCCTGGGCGACGATCTCCTCGCCCTCCGCCTTGCGCTCGAGCAGCGCCAGCACCTGCTCGCGGTAGTCGTCCTTGTACTTCTTGACGTCGAAGTCCGCAGCCAGCGAGCCGATCAGCTGCTCCGCCATCTTCAGCTCGCGCTCGCCGGGCTTCGACTTCGAATCGGGCAATCCCTCCAGATCTTCCTGCGAGACCACCTCGTCGGCGTACAGCATGGTGGAGATGGCCAGCGCGTGCTCCATCGGGCGCACCGCCGCGAGGGATTGCTTGGTCCGCAGCACGAACCGGGCGATGCCCACCCGGTTGGTCCTCTTCATCGCCTCGACCAGCAGCGCGTACGGCTTGGCCGCGCCGCGATCGGGCACCAGGTAGTAGGTGCTCTCGTAGAAGATGGGGTCGATCTGCGAGAGGTCGACGAAGTCCTCGATCTCGATGGCCTTGTTCGCGCGCGGATTGAACGCTTCCAGCTCCTCCCGCGTGACGGTGACGTAGCGGCCCTTGCTGATCTCGAACCCTTTGACGATGTGCTCCCAGGCGACTTCCTCGCCGTCGAGGCTGCAGACGCGCTTCTGCTGGATGCGCCCGCCGTCCTTGTCGTGGAGCATGTGGAAACGCACTTCCTTGGGCGAAGTGGCGGAGAAGAGCTTCACCGGCACGCTGACCAACCCGAAGCTGATCGATCCGCTCCAGATCGGCCGCGGCATCGCTAGGCGACCTCCTTGGCCGCCGCGGCCGCGGCGAGCTCCGGCGGGAGGTGTGGCAACTTGCCCGCGGGCTCCGCCGGCTCGACCCCGAAGTAGCGGAAGAGCCTCTCCTGATGGAGGCGCAGCCCGCGCAGGCGGACCCGGTGCGGGGAAGCGGTTAGCGAGCTGGCGATCACCGCGACCGCGGAGTCGACGAAGTCGCTCACCCGGGAAAAGTCGATCACCACCTCGAGCAGCGGCTCCTGGTCGAGCCACCCCGAAAGGTCCCAGGCGCACGAGCCTTCGAATCGGCCGGCGATCCGGTAGAAGGCTGTGCTGCCGTTCACTTCTCGCTCCAGGCTGCAGCCGGGCATGGGGGCTCTCCGGTTCATCTGTGAATCGCAGTCGTAGCCGGCAATGCATGGACACGAGAAGTCCGTGGAGCAAGCGTCCGAGCGCTTTTCGACACGCACATCAACCGTCCGCTACCGTGCAGGCTGCATGCTGCCCGGATTGCAACGCTCAGGCCGGCGACTTGCGCCAGCGCGACCAGAGCCGGCGGCGGGTCCGCGCCGCCGAGGTTGCCGACTTCGCCGCACCGGGCGCGGCGATGCTCGGCCGCTCGATGTCCGGCGCGGGCGCTTCGCCCGCCGCGCGGGCTCCCGCCTCCTTGCCGCCGTCCGAGGCCTGCTCGAGGATGGCATTGAGCTCGCCGCCGAGGACGAAGACCAGCCCGCTGATGAAGAACCAGGTCATGAGGACGATCACGCCGCCGATCGCCCCGTACGTCTTGTCGTAGCTGCCGAAGTTTTCCGCGTACAGCGAGAACCCCCAGGTGAGCAGCAGCCAGAGGAGGGTGGCCGTCACCGAGCCGGGGGTGATGTAGCGCCACTGCTGCTTCACGTCCGGCAGGAAGTAGTAGAGCAGCGACAGCACCAGCATCACGCCGGCGGCGGTGATCGGCCAGCGCAGCCAGCCCCAGAGCACCGCCCAGAACTGGTCGACATGGAGCTTTGCCGCCAGCCACATCCCGAGGCCGCTTCCGAGCGCCAGGCCGGCGATGGCGAGCAGCATCAGCACGGAGGTGGCCGCGGTGACGATCAGCGCGATCCCTTGCACCCTCCACCAGGGCCGAGACTCCTTCACGTCGTAGGAGAGATTGAGCGAGGTGCGCAGCGCGTCCATGCCGCGCGAGGCGCTCCAGAGTGCGAGCAGCAGACCGAGAGTGAGGAGCTGCGGCCGCTGCCGGCTGGTCAGCGCGATGAGCTGGCCGCGGACGATGTTCATCGCCTCCTCGGGCATCAGCGGATCGAGCCGCGCCATCATCTGGTCGACGGCGTCCTTCACCGGCAGGTACGCGGCGAGAGTCACCAGCATGAAGAGGAACGGGAACAGCGCGAAGACGAAATAGAACGCGAGCTGTGCAGCCCGATCGGTCGCGGCGTTGTCCTGGAAGCGCTTCCCGAGCTTGCGCAGCACCTTCCAGAGGGACAGGTTCGACGACGGCATCGAGCGGAAAGGTAAGTCGTCCTCCGCGTGGCGTCAGACGAGCGGCCGCCCGTCCGCTCAGGAGAGTGCGCCGACCACCATCCCGAAGACCACGTGCGCCAGCACCACCGTCAGCGGAGTGCTGAACCCGTAGTGGAGGGCGAGCGGGCCGGGCGGCTCGATCTGCCGCAGCGACGTCGGTCCCTGGTGCGCGCTGGCCATCCGCGGGTGGATCGACGGCAGGAGCGGCACCACCACCAGCAGCACCACCACCGCGTGGATCAGGCCCACGATCGCCCCCCACAGCGCTCCCCCGTGGCCGGTGACGTGAAAGATGGCGACGTAAAGCAGCGCGAAGAGCTGGCCGTTGATCAGGTGCGCGAAGAAGCCGATCACCTTGGCGCGCTCGCGGCTGCCGGTGAACGCGGTCCCGAGCAGATAGGGCAAGCTCATCCGCGTCAGGTGCAACTGCTGGGCGCCGGCCTCCAGCGAGGTGAGCACCAGCGTCCCCACGAATCCGGCGAGCAGCGCGGCCGGCCAGTTCACGTCCGCGCCTCCGGGATCGCCCGGCCGGTGCGCTCCAGGCGGTCGCGCAAGGAGAGGGCGGCGTTGATCAGCCCGATGTGCGTGTACGCCCAGCTCGCCGCCGGCGCAGCGAAAGCGTGTGCGCAGCACGTTGGTCTCGTGCAGGTACGCGCGCTCCGACCGGAAGGACCCGGCGGGCGAGATGGAAAAGCTTCCGCCGCGCTCCTCGTCGAGGATGGCCGCGAACAGCGAAGGGCTGTCGAACTGCGGCCAGCAGAGCCAGTCCAGCGATCCCGACCGCGAGATCAGCGCTGCGGAGCGGCCGTCGCCGACGACGGCATGGTCGTGGATCTTCGCGATCACGCCGTGGCCCGCTCGAGGCAAGCCTCGGCGCGCCCAAGCACCACCGCCTGATCGAACCAGAGCGCGTGCGCCAGCTTCCCCAGCGACTCCGGGTCGTGGGGCCAGCTCCCGCTCCGCACCACGCTCCAGAACGCGTTCTGCATGGACCAGAGATCGAGGTGCATCCCCAGGCGCATCGCCAGCGTCACCAGATCCGCCGCGTGCAGGACCGCCTCTCGCCGTCCCGCCAGAGCCTTCTCGAACAGCGTGCGCACCGCGGCCAGGAAGGGACCGCGCATCGCCTCGAGGTCGATTCGCGCCCCGAGCCGCTGCGCGAGCTGGGCAAGCGCGAGGAGCTCGCCCTGCGCCAGCGCCGGATCCGCCCGCCCTCCCGCCAGGCGCCGGGTCAGATCCACCGCCTCGTGCGTCATCGCCACGTCGGCGGCCACCTGCAGTGGCCGCGGCACCGGAGAGTCGATCTCGCGGAGGAAGTCGATCAGGCGGCGGTTGGCCTCGTAGATTGTCAGATAGTCGCTCTCGTACCGCGCCATCGTCTCGCGCAGGAGCCGCCCGGCGACCTCGCGGCGCTCGTCGAGGAAGAGGTCGCGCAGGGTGTACTCGCGGCC
>JBGQLA010000318.1:0-6145 GCA_041499865.1 Deltaproteobacteria bacterium | reverse complement strand
TGTCGGCGTGGCCAAGCAGATGATGGTGTTCCCGTTCACGGTGCCGCTCGACGGCAGCGGGCGGATGCTGGACGCGGCGCAGGGCGTCTACGCCCGATCGCTGGCGCGCACGCTGGCGGAACGCCTGACCGAGCCGCCGCGTCTGAACGCGAGCCTGGCCCAGCTCACCGCCGATGGGCCGCTCGACGGCGAGAACGGCGTCCGCGGCCATGGATGGGTGGTCGCCTCCGCGCCCTGGACGCTGGAGGAGGCGTGCCACATCGGGCTCCCGGAAGGGACCGAGTACGTCCTCCACGGATCGGCGGAGCTGACCGACCGCGTCCGCCTGCGCATCCTCCTGGTAGATTCGCCGCAGAAGCAGCTCGCGCTCGATCACGTGGTGCTGCGCCCCCGCGAAGAGCTGTTCTCCGCGCTCGACGAGGCCGCCGGGGAGATCGCGCGCGCGCTCGGCGAGGACCCGCCGGACTTCCACTGGCCCACCCGGGACGTGGAGGCGTACGTCGCGTATCTACGAGGGCGCGACATGAGCGCGGCCCACGAGATGGGGGTGCGCGTTCCCGATCCGCGCCGCAGCTTCGATCCGTACCTCGAGGCGATGCGCCGCGACCCCCGCTTCGGCGACGCGCAGGACCGGCTGCTCGCGCTGGCCCTCGATTTCGCCCTCGGCGGCAAGGGGCCGATGGCGGCGGCGCGGGAAGCTTGCGAGAACCTGATCGCCATCGACGCATCCGCGTTCAAAGCGCACCTCGCCCTGGCGGACATGGACCTCGCGCAAGGCGATCCGCGGTCCGCCGAGCGCCGCATCGCAAGGGCGCTCCTGGTGCAGCCGGAGTTTCCCGCGGCCTGCGAGCGGATGGGGACCGCCCTCTCGCGGCAAGGGCGCTTCGCCGAGGCGGTGCCCTGGTTCGAGAAAGCGCTCGCCGGGAGCGCTCACGACCTCGACGCGCTCCAGGGCCTCGGCGCGGCGCTCTTCGAGTGCGGGCAGATCGGGAAGGCGGTCGATTCGTGGCGCCTTGCCCTCCGGCTCGGCGCCGAAACCGCGGACCTGCACGACAATCTCGCCAAAGGACTCGCGCTGCTCGGGTCGAAACAAGAGGCGCGCCGGCATCGTGCACTTTCCCGCCGCCTGCAGGGCAAGTCCCGGTTCGGGCTGGATCTGCTGCGCGAAGCATGGGAATGGCTGTCTGGTGGAACCCGTCGAGGAAGCTGAGCAAACGCTCTTGCCGCCGCCTCCGCCGGGCCCGGGCACGCTCGGGGCCTTGCGGCCGCCGCTGCTCAACGTCCTGCTCTTCCTGCTCACCTTCGCCTCCGCGTTCCTCGCCGGGACCCTGCTGACCGACACGCAGCTGCCCCGCCCGACTTCCGCGGAGGCGCTGTGGAACGGGCTCGGGTTCTCGCTCGCGCTGATCCTGATCATGCTGACGCACGAGATGGGGCACTTCTTCCTCGCCCGCCGGCATGGCGTGGACGCGACCTGGCCGTTCTTCATTCCCGCGCCCCTGCTCTCCCTGATCGGCACCCTCGGGGCGGTGATCCGCCTGCGCTCGCTGCCGAGGACGCGCCGGGCCCTGCTCGACATCGGCGCGGCCGGGCCGATCGCCGGCTTCATCGCCACCATCCCCGTCTTGGTGCTCGGGCTGCGCTGGTCGACGGTGGTGCCGATCGAGCCCGAGGCGCCGCGCTGGACGCTCTTCGAGGCGCTGCTGCAGTGGTTTCACAGCGGGACCTGGCCGCCGCTGCGCGAGGCGTTCGACCTCGGGTACCCGCTGGGAATGGCGGCCCTGGAGCGGATGGTGGTCGGGTCGCTGCCGGAAGGGCACACCCTCGCCCTGCATCCCGTGGCGGTGGCGGGGTGGTTCGGGCTCCTGCTCACCGCGCTCAACCTCCTGCCCCTGGGACAGCTCGACGGCGGCCACGTGCTCTTCGGCGCATCTCCGCGTTTGCACCGGATCCTCGGCCCGCCGATCTCCGCCGCCCTGCTCGCGCTCGGCGTGTTCGGCGCCTTCCCGGGCTGGATCCTCTGGGGTCTCCTGATGGGCCTGGGGCTCGGCTCGCACCCGCGGCTGACCGAGCCGGAGGAGCGGATCGACTGGCGCCGGCGCCTCCTCATCGCCCTGAGCGCGCTCTTGCTCCTGCTCTCGTTTTCGCCCGTGCCCCTCGCCCTGCTCGCGCGGTAGAACGAGTCCGTGCCCGATCCGCTGCGCGACGTGCTCGGCCCGGGCGGCGCGCTCTCCCGCGTGCTGCCGGCGTACGAACCGCGCTCGCCGCAGCTGGCGATGGCGGCCCGGGTGGAGGACGCGCTCGCGCACGGTCGGGCGCTGATCGTCGAGGCGGGGACCGGCACCGGCAAGACGCTGGCGTACCTGCTCCCGGCGGCGCGCAGCGGCCTGAAAGTGGTCGTCTCCACCGCCACCAAGACGCTGCAGGAGCAGCTGGCGGAGAAGGACGTCCCGCTCTTGCGAGCGCTGGGGGTCGACGCGAAGGTCGCGTTCCTCAAGGGCAGGCAGAATTATCTCTGCCTGCTCCGCTTCGACCAGTTCACCCGCAACCCGACGTTCGCGGTGCGCGAGGAGGCCTCCGTCTTCGCGGGGATCGCGAAGTGGGCGGAGACGACGCAGACCGGCGATCGCGCCGAGCTGACCGAAGTGCCGGACAACCTCGCCTCCTGGCGCGACCTCTCGGCGAGCGCCGACCAGTGCCTGGGAGCGAAGTGCGCGGAGTACGATCGCTGCTTCGTCTTCCGCATGCGCCGCCAGGCGGCCGACGCGGACGTGGTGGTGGTGAACCATCACCTCTTCTTCGCCGACCTGGCGCTGCGCAGCTCCTCCGCGGGCGACGCCGGCGCCGCCGTGCTCCCCAGGTACGACGCGGTGGTGTTCGACGAGGCGCACGCGGTGGAGGAGGTGGCCACCGAGCACTTCGGAGCGCAGCTCTCCAGCTTCCGCGTCGCCGAGCTGGCGCGGGATGCCCTGAAGGCGCTGCAGACGCGCCCGCAGCTGCTGGAGGCCGCGGGGCTCGCGGCGCGCCTGGTGCGCGAGGGCCGCGATTTCTTCGACGTCGCGCTGGAGACGGCGCCGGAGGCTCGCAATCCTCTGGGCCTCTCCTCGCGCAAGGGCGCCGCGGGACAGGGCGACAGCTCGCGCTGGCCCTTGCTTCCCGGCGCGCTGGGCCCGGCGGAAGCCGAGCGTCGCAAGCTCGCCGAGTTGACCCGCGCGCTCGGCGCCGCGCTCTCCGCCTCCGGCGACGAGGAGCTGGCCCTCCTCGAGCGGCGCTGCCTTTCGCTGGGCGCGGACCTTGCGCTGTTCGCCGACCCGGAGCGGAGCCCGGACCTGATCCACTGGGGCGAGTCGCGCGCCGGGCACCTGTTCCTGCACGCCTCGCCCATCGACGTGGCCGGCTTGCTGCAGGAGAAGCTCTACGACCGCATCGGACCGGTGGTCTTCACCAGCGCCACCCTGGCGGTGGCCGGCCAGCTCGAGTACTTCGCGCGTCGCATCGGCCTCGCCGACGACTCCGGCCCTCTCTTTCCCCTCGAAGCCAAGGTGCTCGCCTCGCCCTTCGACTACCAGTCCAACGCGGCCCTCTACCTGCCGCGGCAGATGCCGGATCCCCAGGATCTCTCCTTTCCCGAGGCGGTCGCCGAAGAGCTGCGGGCGCTGCTGCCCATCACCGCAGGCCGCGCTTTCGTGCTCTTCACTTCGCTCCGCAACATGCGCGCGGTCCATTCCCTGCTCGCGGGCGAGCTTCCCTGGCAGGCGCTGCTCCAAGGCGAGGCGCCCAAGGCGCAGCTGCTCAAGAGGTTCCGGGAAAGGCCCAGCGTGCTCTTCGCCTCGCAGAGCTTCTGGGAGGGCGTCGACGTTCCCGGCGAAGCGCTCAGCCTGGTGGTGATCGACAAGCTTCCGTTCGCCTCGCCCTCGGAGCCGATCGTCGCGGCGCGCATCGAGCGCCTCCGCGCGGACGGCCAGGATGCCTTCTACGGCTATCAGGTGCCCCAGGCGGCGCTGGCGCTGAAGCAGGGCTTCGGCCGTCTCATCCGCAGCGCGACCGACCGCGGCATCGTCGCCGTCCTCGACGCGCGCATGACGCGCAAGAATTACGGGCGCCTGTTTATCGAGTCCCTTCCGCGCTGCCGGGTGCTGCGCAGCGCCGGGGAGGCCGCGGGGTTCTGGGGCGGCGCCTCTCCGAAAGGTGCGACAGGCGCCTAGCTCGCCGCACCCGTCCGGAATCGGTCATTCGTACTTGGCGCGACGGCCGGTTTCAGGCGAAGCTACGCCAGATTGACCTGGGGACCGCGCGGGGGCCCATGCGGCCGGCGCGTCGGGCGGGTGACCGCAGCGTGCAGTTCAACACCGCGCAACGCGAGCTGACGCTCAAGATCGTCTATTACGGCCCCGGCCTTTCGGGGAAGACGACGAACCTGCGCGCGCTGTACCAGCGCATCCAGCCGCACCTGCGCGGGCATCTCATGACGCTGGACACCGCCGACGATCGCACCCTGTTCTTCGACACCTTGCCGCTGGTGTTCACGGCGGGGACGCTGAAAGTGAAGCTCAAGCTGTTCACGGTGCCCGGCCAGGTGATGCACAACTCCACCCGGCGGATCGTGCTCCAGGGCGCCGACGCCATCGCCTTCATCGCCGACAGCCAGCCTTCCAAGCGCCAGGAGAACTACAAGTACTGGCTGAACATGGTGGAGAACCTCAAGGCCAACGGGCTCGACGTGGAGTCGATGCCGAACGTGGTCCAGTGGAACAAGAAGGACCTCGGCGACGCTTCCACGGAGGAGGCGATCGAGAAGATGCGCAAGGAGAACCGCCAGCCGGTGTACGAGGCGGTCGCGGTCCGGGGTGAGGGCGTAGTGGAGACCTTCCTCGGGCTGGTGGATCTGACTTTCAGCCAGATCGACAAGACCTACCTGCTCTCGCAGAAGATCGGGCTCGACCGGCGCGCGTTCGTCGAAGAGGTTAGAAGGTGTCTGGTGGATCCTCCCGTCCAGGGCGGTCCCCCGACTCCTGGCAAGGCGGCCTGAACAGTGGCAGAGAGCATCCTCCACAAGCAGCTCGTGCTCGGCGAGCTGCTCGATTTGCAGAGCTTCACGAACGTCTGCAAGACGTTCGTGGACCTCTACAAGGTCGGCCTCAAGGTCTTCGACGCCGACGGCACCAAGCTCGTGGACATGAAGGTCGCCTCCGGCGACTTCTGCGCCTACATGTTCACGGGGCCGAACGGGCGGCGGCTCTGCACCGACACGGTGACGCACATCAAGGTGCGGCCGCTGGAGACGCAGAACGCGCAGAACGCGATCGCCACCCGCAACTGCTTCAGCGGGCTGCGCTATCTGATGATGCCCATCCTCTACGAGGGCGACCTGCTGGGGCGGATCATCTTCGGCCCCTTCATGCCCGAGGAACTGGGGGATCTGGGGAGCGAGCTGAAGGGGCTCGAGGGCGAGTTCGATCTCGCCAAGGCGAAGGTGCTGATCGACCGGATCCGCCGCGCCCCCGAAGGCACGGTGCGGCGCATCCTCGAGCACTTCGCCCGCCTGGTCGACGTGCTGGTGTTCACCTCGCACAAGGCGATGATCTCCAGCCAGCTGCACATCGAGAGCGTCACCGAGAGCTACCGGGAAGTGCAGGAGAAGAACAAGCGGCTCTCCGACGCGATGGAGCGGCTGCAAGAGCTGTCCCGCCTGAAGTCCAATTTCCTCGCCACCGTCTCGCACGAGCTGCGCACCCCGCTCACCTCGGTGATCGGATACAGCGAGATGCTGCTCGCGGGGCTGGCCGGCGACCTCAACGACGAGCAGAAGGACTATCTCAAGACGATCCTGGAGAAGGGCGAGTCGCTCCTGCGCCTGATCTCCTCCATCCTCGATCTCTCGCGCATCGAGGCGCGCGGCGTGCAGCTGGCGCGCAAGGCCACCCCCCTCGAGGACATCGTGCAGAGCGCGATGGAGAGCGTGCTGCCGCAGAGCCTGAAGAAGAACCTGCAGCTCACCTCCGAGGTCTCGCGCAGCATCAAGAGCGCGGTGGTCGACGCGGACAAGATCCGCCAGTGCGTGGTGAACCTGCTCTCCAACTCGGTGAAGTTCACCCCGGCGGGCGGGCACATCATGATCAAGGCGGGCCCGGCGGACCGTCCGCCC
>JBGQLA010000317.1:0-6167 GCA_041499865.1 Deltaproteobacteria bacterium | reverse complement strand
GGCGGCGCGCGACGGCCGGGTGCGCGGGCTGAAGGGATTCGGCGAGAAGACCGAGAAGTCCATCCTCGAGGGCATCGCCCGCCTCCGCGAGCGGAAGGCGGCGCGCAAGCCGCTCTGGGAGACGCGCCCGCTGGCGGAGCAGTTGCTCGCGCGCGTGCGTACGGCGCCCGGCGTGGTCCGGGCGGAGATCGCCGGCAGCGTGCGCCGCTACTCGGAGACCAACGGCGACATCGACATCGTCGCGGCGGTGAACGGCGCGGCGGAGCCGCTGATGGAGGCCTTTTCGGTGGCGCCCGGAGTGGAGGAGGTGCTGGCCCGCGGCGGAACCAAGTGCTCCGTCCGCCTGCGCGATGGCCTGCAGGCGGACTTGCGCGTGGTTACCGAGGTCCAGTTCCCCACCGCGCTGCACCACTTCACCGGGAGCAAGCAGCACCACGTCAAGCTGCGCGGAATCGCGCGGGCCAAAGGCCTGAGCATCTCCGAGTACGGGCTGGCGCGCCTCGACGGCGGCTCGCCGCTGCAGCCCGAGTCGGAAGAGGCGCTGTACGGCCTGCTCGGCCTGCAGCCCGTCCCGCCCGAGCTGCGCGAGGACCTGGGCGAGCTGGAGCTGGCGGAGAAGCGCGCCCTGCCCGAGCTGATCGCGCGCAGCGACGTGCGCGGGTTCGTCCACTGCCATTCCACCTGGTCCGACGGCAAGGCGACCATCGAGGAGATGGTCCGCGCCGCGCAGGCGCTGGGAGCGGAGTTCATCACCATCACCGACCACACCAGCGCCGCCCACTACGCGAACGGCCTGGACATGGACCGCCTGAAGCGGCAGTGGGACGAGATCGCCGCGGTGCAGGAGAAGATCCCCCAGGTCCGCATCCTCCGCGGCAGCGAGGTGGACATCCTCGAGGACGGCGCCCTCGACTGGCCCGCCGACGTCCTCGACAAGCTGGAGGTGGTGATCTGCTCGGTCCACCAGCGCTTCAAGCTGGACGAGCCACGCCAGACCGAGCGCATCCGCCGCGCCCTGATGCACCCGAAGTGCGCGATCTGGGGACACCCGACGGGCCGCTACCTGGCCGAGCGCGACCCCATGCCGGCGCGCTGGGAGGAGCTGATCGCGCTGGCCGCGGAGCGCGGCGTGACCATCGAGTGCAACGGCACCCCGCACCGCCTGGATTTCGGCGCCGAGCTGCTGCGGGTGGCGAACAAGCACAAGGCGAAGATCAGCCTGTCGGTGGACGCGCACTCCACCAAGGAGCTGGAGAACCTGCACTACGCGGTGGGCACGGCCCGGCGGGGGTGGACGGAGCGCGACCGCGTCGTGAACGCCCGCCCGGCGGACGAGTTCCTGCGGATGCTCCGCCAGCGCGCAGCGGTTTGACGCACTGCGGCCCGTTCCGGAACGAGTTCATTCCTGAACACCTCGGGTACCGCAGACCAAGGCGCCTTGGTGATGCGCACCAAGGAGTGGTGCTTGGTCTCGACCACCAACACGCTCCCGTCGTGAGCGACCGGCGTCCGCGCGGAAAGCCGAAGCTCCCGTCAGATCCGAACCCGTCGTTGGCGCCGTGGTACACCCCGCGCGCGAATGCGCCTGACGTCCCGCCTCACCCTCGCGGCAACCCTGCTCTCCGCCGCCGCGGCCGCCGGACCCAATCTCCCCGCCGACGATCCCGACTGGGCCGTCCTCCGCGACTCCCTCGCCAAAGGCCAGACCCCGGACCGGCTAGGCGGCGTCCAGTCCGTCAGCGAAGGCGCCACCTACGGCACCATGCTCCCGGAGGGCTTCTGGTTCCTCCCCCTCCAGCGCCTCTCCCTGCGCTTCTCCGCGGCGGACGAGCACGACCGCCCGTACTCGCTCCCGCTCCGCCCGAGGGACATCGCCGGCGGAATCGCCCTCTCCTGCGAGTACCAGGAAGGCCGCCCCTGCGGCGACGGCGTGGGCAGCGCGTTGGAGATCGACTCCTCCATCGGCTACGGAACGCTCTTCACCGCCGCCACCCGCCTGCGCGCCGCCGCCGGCACCGCCAATTTCGCCGACGAGCTGGTCCTCGACCGCGCATACCTGCGCCTCGACTACGGCCCCTTCGCCCTCCAGGCCGGCCGCGACGCCCTGGCCGTCGGCCCCTCCATCCGCGGCGCCCTGATGGTCTCCCGCAACGCCGCCCCGCAGGACGGCATCCGCGCCCAGCTCCGCCCCGTCGCCCTCCCCTTCGCCCCCGACGTCCGCCTCTCCCTCTTCTACTTCCTCGACCGCCTCCGCGACCCCCAGCGCTTCCACGGCACCCTGCTCGACCTGACCCGCGCCCAGCTCGACTTCTGGGACCGCGTCCAGCTCGGCGGCTCCCGCATGCTGATGCTCGGCGGCGAGGGCGCGCCGGACTACGGCGGCTTCACCGGCTTCATCCTCGAGCACTTCGGCCGCACCAAGGAGGGCGCGGGCACCGCCGAGAACAACCGCCTGTCCTTCGATCTCTCGGTCCGCGTCCCGGAGCTGCGCGGCGCGCGCTTCTATTACGAGATCGCCTTCGAGGACACCCGCCAGCAGTTCTTCTTCAACTCCCTCCGCTACGACGCCGACCACCTGCTCGGCCTCGAGCTGCGCGACCTGCGCCTCGGCCCCTGGCGCCGCCTGTTCATCGAGCTCGAGCACACCGGCTGGGTCTCCCAGGAGCACTCGCTCTTCATCACCGGCATGACGAACCGCGGCCGCACCCTGGGCTCCGCGCTGGGCCCCGACGGCACCTCAGTCTGGGCCCGCGCCGATCTCCAGCTCGCCAACCTCACCCTCTCCCCCTGGGTGGAGTGGCTCCGCTTCATCAGCGACCGCTACGACTCGAACCAGTCCCAGGGCGTCTTCGTCACCGCCACCGGCCCCATCGAGCACCGCCAGCGCATCGGCGCGGACGTGCGCGCCGCCCTGAGCGAGATGCTCTGGTTCTCCCTGGGCATCTTCGGCGAGCGCATCGCCAACGCCGACCTGCTCCAGGGCAACACCCGCTTCAGCGGCGGCGCGACCGCCTCGGTGACCTTCCGGCCCTGAGAGACCGCGCAATCAACCCTGCGGCAGCTCGAAGAAGAAGGTCGCGCCCTTCCCCTGCGCCCCTTCCGCCCAGATCCGGCCGCCGTGGCGCTCGACGATCCGCTGCACCGCGGCGAGTCCCACCCCGGTCCCTTCGAAGTCCGCCGCCTTGTGCAGCCGCTCGAACGGGCGGAACAGCTTGTGCGCCTCTCGCATGTCGAATCCGGCGCCGTTGTCGCGGACAAAGAAGACCCGGCGGCCGTCGCGCTCGATCGCCCCCACCTCGATCCGCGCCTCCGGCACCTTCGAGGAATACTTCCAGGCGTTCCCCAGAAGGTTCTCCAGCGCCGCCCGCAGCAGGCCGGGGTCACCCAGGCAAGTGAGCCCGTCGGCGATGTGCACCTCCGCGCGCCGGTGCGGATCGGTGCGCAGGAGGTTCGCCACCACTTCGGAGGCAATCGCGCTCAGGTCCGCATTCTCGCTGGCGAGCTGCGCGTGTCCGACGCGCGAGAGCGTGAGCAGGTCCCGGATCAAATCCGACATCCGCGAGGTGGCGCGGCGGATCCGGGCGAGCACGTCCCGCGCCTTCGGCGGCAGTTCGCTGGTCTCCCGCTCGAGCATCGCGCAACCGAGGTCGATGGTGTTCAGCGGATTGCGCAGGTCGTGCGTGACGGTGGCGTTGAACGCCTCCAGATCCTCGAGCGATCTCTCGATCGACCGGGTCCGCTCGGCAATCCGGCTCTCCAGATTGCGGTTGAGCTCGAGCACCTGCTCTTCGGCCATCTTCCTCTCGGTGATGTCCTGGCAGACGCCGATCAGCTTCACCAGCTTGCCCTGCTCGTCGAGGACGGGACTGGCCCAGGTATGCAGGTACCGCACGCTCCCGTCGGGCCGGAAGATCCGCTCGTCGTGCGAGTAGGGCACGTGCTCGTGAAAGACCCGGTTGGTCGCGTCGATCACGCGCTGCCGGTCCTCGGGGTGGACCTTGGTGAGGTAGGCCTCGTAGCTCGGCGTGTACGTCTCCGGCGTCAGCCCATAGATCCGGTACAGCTCGTCGGACCAGGTCGCGTGCGGCTGCGTCACGTCCCATTCCCAGGTGCCGAGATGCGCGACGCCCTCGGTGTCGATCATCAGCCCTTCGCGGAGGCGCAGGCGCTCTTCCGACTGCTTGAGCCCGGTCACGTCGGAGGAGCGCGCGAGCAGCCCGATCACCTCGTCGCCCTCGCGGAGCGCCGTCACCGAGCAGACGTACCAGGCTGCCACGCCGGCCGGGGTTCGCGCCCCCCATTCGAATCGCTCGTCCTCGCCGGTCGCCAGCACGCGTTCGTGTGCCGCCTGGGCCTTGGCGCGTTCACCCGGTGGAAAGAGGTCCGAGGCGCGCTGTCCCAGGCCCACCTCGGCCACGCCGGGTGGCAGGCGGTTGGCCCAGACCAGTCCGCCGGAAGCATCGGCCACGAAGACGGGATCGGCGATCCGCGAGTGCAGCCAGACGAGCCCCTCGAGTTGCCGCCCGATGGGACCCTCTCGCTGGAAGATGACGCCCGCAACTCCACTTGCCATGTGCGCACGATCCCACAGGAGGGGCGCCTGCGTCACCGTCCGTGGATTTGCGTACTACGTCTGCAACTCGTCGCTTCGTCGGCCACGCAGGCGAGCGCCAGTTGCCGCCGTGCCGAGAAATTTGCGCTCCAGGCGGCCCGTCGCGCGAACGCGGATGCAGCAGATGCTGGACCGCCTCGCCGAGGGCCGCCGCTTCCTTCTCGGCAAGCAGCCAAACTAGAGCGCGAACTTCGCTTCCTCGAGCAGCTCGCGCACCCGGTGCAGGAAGCCGTTCCCGTTGACCCCGTCGATCACCCGGTGATCGTACGACAGCGTCAGGTACATCATCGGCCGGATGACGATGGCATCCTCGCCATCCCGCTCCCGCACCACCGCCCGCTTGACGATCTCCCCCATGCGGAGAATCCCGACCTGCGGCTGGTTGATGATCGCCGCCCCGAACAGGTTGCCTTTGAGGCCCGGGTTCGAGACCGTGAACGACCCTCCCGACAGCTCGTCCGCGGTGACCTTCCCGGTCCGCGACCGCAACGCGAGGTCGTCCAGCGCCCGCGCCAGCCCGAGCACGCTCAGCTCGTTCGCCTTCCGGATCACCGGAACCAGGAGCCCCTTCTCCGTCTCCACCGCCACGCCCAGGTTCACGTCCTTGCGCAGGATGACGCTCTCGTCCTGCACGACGGCATTGAGCCGGGGGAACTCCGCCAGCGCCTGCACCGTGGCCCGGCAGATGCCGACGAGAAAGCTGGGCGCCTTCCCCCCGGTCTCCTTGGCGCGCTTCCACTCCCCGCGCAGCCGCGAGAGGTTCGACATGTCGACTTCCGCGGTGCAGGGCACGTGCGGGCTGGTGGCCTTGCTGTAGACCATGTGCTCGGCGATCAGCCGCCGCCGCTGATCGAAGGGCAGCGCCTGGTCGCCTTCCTTCGGCGCATACCGCGGCGGCCTGTACGCCCGCAGCGTGATGGCGATGGGCCCGAACCCCTGGTGCCCGGGCCCGAAGCTCGGCGGGGGCGGCGGCATCGAGTACACCGGCGCGACCGGGGGCTGCGTTGGGGGCGGCGCGGTGGGCGCCCTCTGCCCGGGGAACGTGCTCGAGGGCGGCTGGTTCTCGGACTGCTGCGAGCTGGTGGCGCCCTTCTCCAGGTAGCTGGTGACGTCCGCCTTCATCACCCGCCCGCCCGCGCCCGACCCGGGGACCTTGCTCAGGTCGAGCCCGTGCTCCTGCGCGACATTGCGCCCGACCGGCGTGGCCCGCACGCCGTCGCCGTCGCCGTTGGGCTGCGCGGGGGCAGGTGCGGCGGCCTGCGCCGGGGAAGGCGCCGCCGGCTTCGCCTCGGGCTGCGGAGCCGCGGCAGCCGCGGCGGTCCCCGCCTCGTCAAGCCGCGCCAGCGCGCCGCCGACGGTGACGACTGCGCCTTCCTTCGCGAGCTGCTCGACCAGCACGCCCGCGGTGGGCGCCGGGATCTCGGTGTTCGCCTTGTCGGTAGCGATCTCCACCAGCGGCTCGTCGCGCTCGACCTTCTGGCCCGGCTTCGCGATCCACCGGACCACCGTCCCCTCCATCACCGACTCGCCGAGCTGGGGCATCACCACCGTCGTC
>JBGQLA010000316.1:0-6173 GCA_041499865.1 Deltaproteobacteria bacterium | reverse complement strand
GAGGAAGTCGATCAGGCGGCGGTTGGCCTCGTAGATTGTCAGATAGTCGCTCTCGTACCGCGCCATCGTCTCGCGCAGGAGCCGCCCGGCGACCTCGCGGCGCTCGTCGAGGAAGAGGTCGCGCAGGGTGTACTCGCGGCCCGGGAACTCGCGGTCGATCTCCCGGACCACCTGCGCAAGCGAGAGGCGGTTGAAGGCCTCGAACAGCCGCTCGGCGCTGTGGGTGAAGCGCTCCGGGTCCCAGGGCCGCACTCCGCAGCGGAAGTCCGCCCCGGAGAAGTGCAGGACGCAGGCGGTGAGATCGATCTGCTCCTGCGTGACCAGGCTCTTCACCTCGACGCGGGCGAAGGAGAGCGCCGCCGTTCCGGCGTCCTCGCGGCGGCGGAAGCTGGTCTGCACCTCGTGGCAGAAGATGCGCGCCCGCCGGGGGAAGTCCTCCACCAGCCCGGCGATGGCGTAGTGCGCGGCGACCGTCTCCAGCGAGGCGATCGAGGGCTGCACCTCCTGCTCGTAGACGTGCCGCGCGTTCTCGCGTTCCGGGAGGTTCGAGGGCGCCTTTTCCAGCGCCTCCTTGAAGGCGCCTTCCAGCTCGACCCCGCAGGCCTCGCGCGCGAGCTGCAGCGCCCGCGCCGCGTACTTGAGGATCTGCACCGTCTCCAGGCCGGAGACCTCGGAGAAGAACCAGCCGCAGCTGGTGTACATCAGCATCGCCTGCCGCTGCATCTCCAGGAGGCGCAGCGCCTTCACCCGCTCCCCGGCGGAAGGTTCGCGCTGCGCGTGCCGCGCCACGAATGCCGGGGCGTTGCTGCGGTCGAAATCGAGCAGCACCTCGATGAACTCGTCGCGCGCGCCCCACGGGTCCCGGAGGATCTGTCCCGCTTCGTGCGCGTAGAGCTCGGTGAGCCGGTCGCGCAGGCCGTCGAGTGCGTCGCGCAGCGGGGCCCGCCAGTGCTGGCGCCACCCGGGCTTTCCGCTCGTCGAGCAGCCGCAGTCGCTGCGCCAGCGCTCGACGCCGTGGGCGCAGCTCCAGGAGGACCCGTCGAAGATCTCGGCCTCGTTCCGGGGGGGAAACATCTCCAGCGCCTGGGCGAGGTTGACCAGCTGCACCTCGCCGCGCTGGGAGAGCTTGCGGATCGCGGCGGCCACCACCTCGTCGCCGCCCTTGCGGTGGTGGCCGAACGTCTCGCCGTCCACCGCCACCGTCAGCACCTCGTCGTGCTCGCGCGCGTCCGAGAACCCCACCGCGAGACGCCGGAGCAGGTCCTCGCCGCTGCCCAGTCCTTCTCCGAAGGCCACGGCGCGGGCGATCGGTCCGTCGTAGAAAAAGACCGGAAAGAGCGTGCCGGAGGGCAGGCGGACCAGGTAGGGCTGCGTGGGATCGAAGCGCGCGCCGCTCGCGTCCTGCCATTCGCCTTTCGGCTCCCGCACGCGCCGGCACTGGTAGGGCGAGAGAACGGTGAAGCGGACGCCCTCGTCGTGGAGCGCTTGCAGGGTCCGCAGATCCGCGGCGGTCTCCGGCAGCCACAGCCCCTCCGACTGCCGGCCGAAACGGTGGCGGAAATCCGCCAGCCCCCAGCGGATCTGCGTGCGCAGATCGCGGTCGTTGCAGAGCGGCAGGATGGCGTGGTTGTAGCCCTGCGCGATGGCGTTGCCGTGGCCGCGCTCGCGCAGGCTGCGCGCGTCCGCCTCCAGCACGCTGCGGTACACCTCCGGCGCCTGCCGCTCGAGCCAGGCCAGCAGCGTGGGCCCGAAGTTGAAGGAGAGATGCACGTAGTTGTTGACGATGTCGCAGATGCGGCCGTCGCTGCCCTTGAGCCGGGCGGCGCCATTCGGGCCGTAGCACTCCGCGGCGATCCGCTCGTTCCAGTCGTGGAACGGGGCGGCGGAGTCCTGCACCTCGACCTCCTCGATCCAGGGGTTCTCGCGAGGAGGCTGGTAGAAGTGCCCGTGCAGGCACACCGCTCTTTTCATGTTTCGAACCTAGACGCTCGGCGAGGGGGCGACGAGCAGGGCGGCGAGGGAGCGTTCAGTCGTGCGGGCCTTTGCGGATGACGCGTCCAGTCCTCAACTTTTCCCGACTGTACAACGAGGAGGCGCCGCGGTGAACGCCATCGAGCTCTTGAAGACCCAGCACGAGGAAATGAGGGCGTTGTTCGACCAGATCGAAGCCGCCGAAGACGAGGACAAGGAGGAGCTGTTCGAGCAGCTGGCGGATGCGCTCGCGGTGCACGCGACCATCGAGGAGAAGCACTTCTATCCGGCGACGAAGAACGCGCGGACGGAGGAGCTGCTCCAGGAAGCCGTCGAGGAGCACCTCAGCGTGAAGCGGCTGATCGCCGACCTGCTGGACATGTCGCCGGAGGATGCGCAGTTCGACGCCAAGGTGACGGTGCTCAGGGAGCAGGTCGAGCACCACGTCGAGGAAGAGGAAGGCGAGCTGTTCCCCAGGGTGAAGAAGATGTTCAAGGAGGACGAGCTCGAGGACCTCGGGATGGTGATGGAGGACATGGCCGAGGAGCTCAAGGACGCCGGGGCGCCGCGCGAGTCGGTGCCCGCCGAGACCGGATCCGCGGCTCCGCTGGATTGAGGGCGGCTGGAGTAAGCTCCGCCGGGCCGTGATCGTCGATTCCGAGCGGGGCCTGTTCTGCCCCGAGGGCGCGTTCCATCTCGACCCTCTCCTCCCCGTGGAGCGCGCCGTCCTGACCCACGCGCACGGCGATCACGCCCGCGCGGGCTCCGGGTCGTACCTCTGCACGCCGGAAACCGCCGCGCTGCTGCGCCGCCGCCTGGAAGGCGCAACGGTGGAGACGCTGCGCTACGGCGAGCGCCGGCGGATCGGAGAGGTGACGGTCTCGCTGCACCCGGCGGGGCACATGCTCGGGTCCGCGCAGGTCCGGGTCGAGGGCCGGTCCGGCGTCTGGGTCCTCTCCGGCGATTACAAGCGCGAGCCGGATCCCACCTGCCCGCCTTTCGAGCCGCTCCGCTGCGACGTCTTCATCACCGAGGCGACGTACGCGCTGCCTCTCTTTCGCTGGGACGATCCCGCCGCGGTGGCGCGGGAGATCGTCGGCTGGTGGGAGGGGAACCCGAAGAAGGCGTCCGTGCTCTTCTGTTACGCGCTGGGCAAGGCCCAGCGCCTGCTGGCGGAGATCGCCCGCCTCGCGGATCGTCCCGCCTGGGTCCACGGGATGGTCGAGCCGTTCGCCCAGGTGTACCGGGACTGCGGCGTGCGCCTGCTCCCGACGCGCCAGGTGGGCGAAGAGCGCGGGCTGGCCGGCGAGCTGGTGCTGGCGCCGATCACCGCGCGCGGCACGCGCTGGATGAAGCGGTTCCGCTCCTTCGAGCAGGCGTTCGCGTCGGGCCTGCTGCGCATCCGGGGAACGCGGCGCCGGCGCGGGTTCGATCGCGGCTTCGTCATCTCCGACCACGCGGACTGGCCGGGGCTCTTGCGCACCATCGGCGAGACCGGCGCGGCGCGGGTCCATGCGACGCACGGCCACCGCGAGGCGCTGGTCCGCTACCTGCGCGAGAACGGCGTCGACGCCGCGCCGATCGGCGCCGCCCAGCCGCCGGATCCGGAGGGCGACTGAGTGCGCCGGTTCGCCGCCCTGTACGACGCCCTGGACGCGACCACCTCGACGAACGCGAAGGTGGCCGCGATGCAGGCGTACTTCGCGGGCGCCCCGCCGGCGGATGCAGCCTGGGCGTTGTTCATCCTCACGGGCGGCCGCCTCAAGCGGCTGATCGCTCCGCGGCAGCTGGCGGCCTGGGGCTGCGAGCGGGCGCGGGTGCCGGGCTGGCTGTTCGAGGAGTCGTTCGGGGTGGCGGGCGATCTGGCGGAGACGATCGCGCTGCTGGTGGACACCGAGCGCGAGGGACGCAGGGCGCCCGCGGAGCCGCCCGCCTTGTCGCAGCTGATCGAGGAGCGCCTGCTCCCGTTGCGGGAAGCGGCGGACGAGGGAAAGCGGCGCGAGGTGCTCCAGCTCTGGGACTCGCTGGACCGGCGCGAGATCTTCCTCCTCGACAAGCTGCTCACCGGCGAGCTGCGCGTGGGCGTCTCCGGAACCCTGGCCATCCGGGCCCTGGCGCAGCACGCCGGACTTCCTCCCGCCACCGTCGCTCACCGGCTGATGGGCGCCTGGCAGCCTTCGGCCGCGGCGTTCGCCGCCCTGGTCGCGCCGGAGGACGGCGCCGCGGACGTCTCGCGTCCGTATCCCTTCTTCCTCGCTTCCCAGCTCGAGGAAGCGCCGGAGTCGCTCGGCGACCCCGACCAGTGGCTGGTGGAGTGGAAGTGGGACGGCATCCGCGCGCAGATCGTCCGGCGCGGCGGCGGCGCGTTCCTCTGGTCGCGCGGCGAAGAGCTGATCACCGGCCGCTTTCCCGACCTCTCGGGCGTCTGGGCCGCGCTGCCGGAAGGGACCGTGCTGGACGGAGAGGTGCTCGCCTTCGCCTCCGGCCTGCCGTTGCCCTTTTCCCTGCTGCAGCGGCGGATCGGCCGGCAGAAGCTCTCGGCGGAGATCCTCGCCAGCGCGCCGGCGGCGTTCATGGCGTACGATCTGCTCGAGCAGGGCGGCGCCGACTTGCGCTCCCAGCCGCTGCACGGGCGGCGAGAGAGGCTCGCCGCTCTGGTGCAAGGCCGCAGCGAGCGGCTCTCGCTCTCCGCGGCCGTCCCCGGAGCATCCTGGGACGAGCTGCGCGCCCTGCGGGCGCAGGCGCGGGAGCGCGGGGTGGAAGGGCTGATGCTCAAGCGCCGGGACTCGCCGTACCGGCACGGCCGCCCCCGCGGCGACTGGTGGAAGTGGAAGATCGAGCCGTACGCCATCGACGCCGTCCTGGTGTACGCGCAGCCCGGCCACGGCCGCCGCGCGACCCTGATGACCGATCTCACCTTCGCCCTCTGGGACGGAGGCGAGCTGGTCCCGGTCGCCAAGGCCTACTCCGGCCTCACCGACGAGGAGATCGATCGCCTCGATCGCTGGATCCGGCAGCACACGGTGGAGCGGTTCGGCCCGGTGCGCGCGGTGGAGCCGACGCACGTGTTCGAGCTGCACTTCGAAGGGATCGCCACGAGCGCCCGGCACCGCAGCGGGGTGGCCGTGCGCTTCCCGCGCATCGCCCGCTGGCGGACGGACAAGAAGCCCGAGGACGCGAACACGCTCGGCGACCTGCGCGCGCTGATCCGGGCGCCGGCCTGATCAGATCAGGCGACCCAACGGACCAAGATCGAGGTTCAGGTCCTCCGGCTTGAGCCCGAATCTGCGCGCCAGATCGTGCACGGTTTCTTCCAGCCGCATCAGCGCCAGCCCGATGGCCTCGGTCTGCTCGGGCGTGAGCGAGCCCGCCTCCATCCTGCGGATGGCCTGCTTCTCCAGGAGCTTGCGGAGGAACTCGATCAGCGCCAGCACCAGCCGGACCACCGACTTCTGCACGTTCTTGGGGTCGGCGTTCCAGCGCGGCGCCTTCTCCGCCCGGCGCTCGATCTCCTTGCGCAGCGCTTCCAGCTCGCGGACCTGCATGGCCACGACGTCCTTCTTCATGGCGACAGAACCTGGCAGCTCGCCATCAACACCGGCACCACCATCGTCACCTTCCTGATGGTGTTCCTCATCCAGGCCACCCAGAACCGCGACGGCAAGGCTCTGCAGCTCAAGCTCGACGAGCTGATCCGCTCGCAGCAAAAGGCCCGGAACGTGTTCGCGGACCTGGAGCACGCGACCGAGGACGAGCTGAAGCAGTTCGAGGACGAGTTCAAGGCGCTGCGCGCACGGGGCCTCACGCAGAAGGCGGCGCGGGCGGCGGCGCCGAAGGCGACGAACGACTAGAACGCATCAACACCGAGACTGCGAACAGGATCACCTGGAGCTCCGCCTCCAGCCAGGGCCGGCAGGCCGCGATCTCGCGGGCATTGGGCTTCTCGTGGAGGCGGCGCTTTCCCCGGGCCGTCCACTCGAAATGCTTCACCACGTTCGTCACGTACACCAGCTTGCGGTCGACGCCCGCCGCCTCCAGCGCCCGGTCCAGCAGCTTGCCCAGAGTGGTGACGAAGCAGCGCCTGCTCGCGCTCGAGGGCGTGACGCTGGCGGTGGATCACGGGCTGCCGTTCGATCCCATCGCCGCCGTCGAGCACCTCCGCGGCAAGGACCGGAAGCTGGCGAAGTTCATCGAGCGGGTCG
>JBGQLA010000315.1:0-6269 GCA_041499865.1 Deltaproteobacteria bacterium | reverse complement strand
GCGAGGATGTCCTCGACGCGCTCCAGCCCGGCGATACAATCCTCGCAGCCAGCGCGGAGTGAGGATGGAGCGGCTCGACGCCATCGTGGAAAAAGCACGGCAGCGCGCGCGCTTCCGCGTCGCCGCCCTGCGGCTCGAACACCCGGGCCAGGACGAGGTGGCGCTGGGGCGGCGGCTGGTCGCCGCAATGGCCGTGCGCGCCGGGTTCGCGGGGGCCGCCACCGGAGCCCTCTCGCTCGTCGCCCTCCCGCTGGGCCTTCCCGCCGGCATCGCCGTCTCGCTCCTGCTGGAGGCGGAGCTGATCTTCGCGCTGCTCGAAGTGTACGAGGTGGGCACGGAGGGCGAGCAGGGCCGGCTCAAGCTCTACGCGTTGTGGGCCGGCGCGGGGTTCGCCGACGCGGCGAAGAGCGTGGGCATGCGCGCCGGCGCCACCGCCATCGGCCGGATCCTGCGCGGCTCGCTTCCGGCGCGGATCATCCGCAAGCTCAATCCAGCGCTGGTCCGGGCGATCCTGCGCCGCCTGGGGCTGGGCTGGCTGCCGCGCGCCGCGAAGTTCTGGCCGGTGCTCGGCGCGCCGATCGGGTTCGCGCTCGATCGCGCCGCCTTGCGATCGCTCGGCACGGCCACGCTGGCCACCCTGGACGATGCCGCCCGCGCGCGCAGACGGCGCGCTCCGGCGGCGGCGCGCAAGCCGCGCTACCGCCGCGTGAAGGTCCCGGCGCGCTGATCGCGGCGGTCCGGGCGAACTGCCTGGCGGCGCGGCCCGACTCGTTCCGGAACGAGTCGAGATCGAACACTCCAACTTGTCCCGGGACAACTTGAGAAACGAACAACCTGCGAAGCGCCGCCGGCTCGGCCCGATCCGTCGCGGGCCCGTCAGAGCGCGAAGAACACCGTCAGCCAGTCTCCCAGCCGGGAGATGTCCGTGGCCTTCGTGTTCGCGCACAGCCAGTGCAGCGCGCCCTGGTGGAACCCGCCGCCGCCGTAGACGATCACCCCGGGCAGCGGCAGCGTGGTGAGGTTGAGCACCGCGTACGGCAGCTTCTCGTCCGCCGTGCCCGCCACCCTCTGGTACTTGGCCTCGACCGCGAGCCGGTTGCCGTTGCGCGCGTCCCGGAAGAGCACGTCGACCTCGCGGTCCTTGCCGTAGATGGTCTTTCCCACGGTCAGGCGGCGCCGGTAATCGAGCCCCAGCGAAACCCCGATCAGCGCGATCACCCGCTCGAACTCCTGCGCGGACAATTCCAGCGTGTCGATCTTCTGCGCCAGAAGCCGGCACTCCTCCGCGGTGAGCGGCAGCTGCGCCCGCGCCGCGATCACCCACGCCCCGATGCCGCCGGGCTCCCACGACCGCAGCGCCGCGATCAGCTCGGGGAGCTGCCTGGGCGGCGAAACCAGCTGCAGGATGTTCGGCTCGGTCACGCTTTCCGCCTTCCGTTGAGCGCCCAGGAGCGCCAGGCGCGCAGTCGATCGGGCTCGCGGGGCCGCGGAGGCTCCGCCCGCAAGAACCTGCGCACGGCCGCCTCGCGCTCGACGGCCCTCATCTCCAGCAACTTCTCCAGCGACGCGGTGGGCCCATCCGCGTCCAGCCACCCGCACGCGCGCGCCGCGTCCAGCTCGTCGGCGGAAGCGCTGCCGTCCGCCAGCGTCTCCAGCGCCGGCGGGTCGGCGGGGTCCTCGACGAGCTCCGCCGCCCGCGCCACGATCGCGTCCTTGGGCGCGAAGCCCGCGAGCGACGGATCGAGGTATGCGAGGTCGATGTCGCCGAGCAGGAACCGCCTTCCGGCCGCGCGCGCCTCCACCCCGGCGACGCCCGAGCCGCAGAACGGATCGAGCACCAGCTCCCCTTTCGCGGTGCTCTGCGCGATCAGCGTGCGCAGCACCGCCGCCGGCTTTACCGCCGGACCGGGAACGCCGGCGCGCGGCGCCATCAGGACGTCGGGAATGCCCAGGTCGTTGAGCGTGCGCTTCCCCTTCTCGAAGAGGAGGATCCGCTCGTTGGCCGCCCGGTAGTGGTACCCGGTCCCGCCGCGGATGCGCGCGCCGTCCAGCGTGGTCTTGGCCCAGACGATCTCCTTCCAGTAGGCGAAGCCGCACGAGCACCTGCGCGCGCCGTTGGGGAGCCGCGCCGCGCTCACGCCCTGCTGCTGCTTGATCACGTCCGCGGTGACCTCGTCGCAGAAGAGGTAGAAATGCCGATCGGCCCGGAGCACGCGGTAAACCTCGCGCAGCAACTCCGGCAGGCGGTCGTTGGCGACGGTGCTGAACCAGTTGGTGGTCAGCCGGGTGGTGGTGCCGCGGGCGCGGTGGATCTGCAGCGACTCGTACGGAGGGTCCGTCACCACCAGATCCACCGACTCCGGCGACAGTCCCCGCAGGAGGTCGAAAGCGTCGGAGATGACCACGCGGCCGGGTTCCGCGGGAGGCGGCGGCGCGAAGGGAAGCTCGAGCAGGTTGGATTCACTCATGCGCGCAGTCTGCCCGAGCCCTCTGACATCGCTTTTCAGTATCGCGTAACCGCTGGGAAAAGTCGCGCGTACACTCCGGTCATGACCTCGTTCCTCGCGGCGGCGGTGCTGGTCGAGCTGTTCACCTCGGAAGGATGCTCGAGCTGCCCGCCCGCGGACGCGGTGCTCGAGCGATTGCACCGCGAGCAGCCGGTTCCCGGGGTGGAGCTGATCGTGCTCTCGGAACACGTCGACTACTGGGACAACCTGGGCTGGAAGGATCCCTTCTCGGACGGCCGGTTCAGCGATCGCCAGAGCGAGTACGGCAGCCGCATCTACACTCCGCAGGCGATCGTGGATGGCCGGATCGACGTCCTCGGGTCCGACCAGGCCGGGATCGTTCGCGCGGCAACCTCGGCGGCCCGGGATCCGCACGGCACGCTCCATCTCGCGCGGACGCCTTCGGGTGTCCGGATTTCCGTCGCCGGGCTGTCCGGACACCCTGACGCCCGTGTCCTGGTAGCCGTGGTGGAAGACGGCCTGATCAGCAAGGTTGCGCGAGGCGAGAACGCGGGCCGGACGCTGCCGCACACCGCCGTGGTCCGGGCCCTGCGCGAGGCGGGCAGGATCCCCGCCGGCGCGGCGCAGTGGAGCGCCGAAGTTCCCGTTCCGCTGGAGGTTTCCTGGAAAAAGGCGCGCGTGATCGCCTTCGTCCAGGACGGGCGCTCCCGGCGCGTCCTGGCCGCGGGCGCCCTACAGGAGCGCGGCGACGGCGCTGCCGCCGACCGCGATCAGCGCGGCGGCGACGATCAGGCTCATGGTGCGAAGAACGCTCATGCCCGGTAAGACGAGCAACCCCGGTGCCAGTTTCAGGGAATCTTTCGTTCCGAGGATTTTCAGCGACTTGCGTGCGCCAGCGTGCGCACCGTCACGCGCCGCCTTCCGGGAGATCTGACGCACCTGTCGGCGCGTGAACGGGAGAAACGACCGGTCATCCCTTCACGCAGACGACCTGGCGCAGCTCGGCGACGATCTCGACCAGATCCTTCTGGTTCTCCATCACCTGCTCGATCGATTTGTACGCGGCGGGGATCTCGTCGAGCACGCCCGGGTCCTTGCGGCACTCGACGCCCTTGGTCTGCTCCAGCAGGTCCTTGACCGAGAACCTGCGCTTCGCCTCGCCGCGGCTCATCCGCCGCCCCGCGCCGTGCGAGGCGCTCTCGAAGCTCTGCGCATTGCCCAGCCCCCGCACGACGTAGCTGCGCGTCCCCATGCTGCCGGGGATGATCCCCAGCTCGCCCTTGCCGGCGCGGATCGCGCCCTTGCGCGTGACCAGCACCTCCTCGCCGAAGTGCCTCTCCTCCGCGACGTAGTTGTGGTGGCAGAGCACGGCATCGGCGAACTGCACGTCGGGCCGGAACTGCCGCAGCACCGATCCGTAGAGATCGAGCATCGTCTCCCGGTTCTTCATCGCGTACCGCTGCGCCCAGAAGAGGTCGCGCCGGTAGTCCTCCATCTCCTTCGTGCCCGCGAGGAAGACGGCCAGATCGCGGTCCGGCAGGTCCTGGTTGTGCAGAAGCTTCCGCGCCCGCTGGATGTGGATCTCCGCCAGCGTCTTGCCGATGTTGCGGCTGCCCGAGTGGAGCATCATCCACACCCGCTGCTCCGTATCCAGGCACAGCTCGATGAAGTGGTTGCCGCCGCCCAGCGTGCCGATCTGCTTGCGCGCCTTCCCCAGGAGGTCCTTCACCGCGGGCGTCAGATGATGGAACTCGTCCCAGAAGGCCTTGTCCTGCGGCCGCTCCACCGGATCGCGGTGCTCGTTGAAGCCGACCGGAATGGCGCGCTCGATCGCGCTGCGCCAGGAGCGCAGGTCGTCGGGCAAGTCGTTCGCGGTCAGGCTCGTCCTCACCGCACCGACCCCGCAACCAATATCGACCCCCACGGCCGCGGGACTGACCGCGCCCTTCATCGCGATCACGCTCCCCACCGTCGCGCCTTTGCCGAAGTGGACGTCGGGCATGGCGGCGACGTGGTGGAAGACCCACGGCAGCGCCGAGATGTTCTTCAGCTGCTGGAGCGCGACCTCCTCGATCTCGGCGGGATTCGCCCAGGCGAGGATGTCCGCCCGCCGTCCCTTGATCCGCTGCATGGCCCTAGCTTAAGGCCGCGACGATGCGCGCGGCGTAGCTCTCGCGCTCGGCGTCCGAGTCGTACGTAGTCCTCGGCCAGAAGAAGCCGCGCAGCCCGTCGCCCTTGCGGCGCGGCACCACGTGCGCGTGCAGGTGGGGCACGCTCTGCGAGATCCTGTTGTTCAGGCCGATGAACGTGCCTTGCGCCTGCAGGCCCGCCTCGACCGCCCCGGAGATCCGCCGCACCGCCGACCAGAACGGCTCGATCAGGGCGGCCGGCAGCGCCTGGAAGTCCTCCACGTGAGCGGCGGGGACCACCAGCACGTGTCCCTTGAACACCGGCCGGGCATCGAGGAACGCGCACACTTCCTCACCTCGCAGGACGAACGAGGCCGGGATCTCTCCCCGCACGATGGCGCAGAAGACGCAGGGACGGGCCATTGCCGCTACCATGGCACAGGGCGGGCGCCTGCCTCCCGGGGCGCGACGCAAGCCGTCGGGAACACGCCAGTTTTCGGTCGCGTTTCCATCCCGTGGCCCCGGCTGTGTCCAGAGGGTGAGAAAGAGCGGGCCATCGCCCGCCAAGGAGATGAAGGACATGAAAAACCTGATCGCCCTCCCTCTCGTGGCTGCGGTCGCCTGCGGCGGCGGCGCATTCAAGGACCAGGCCCGCGACGCGATGCCGAGCAAGGAGTCCATCTCGATGGGCTCGCCCAACTCGAGCGGCGCCGCTTCCTCCAGCAGCGCGCTGGTGTCGCACGACTCCGTCGCGGGGCAGGACTCGCCGTTCCGGGGCCTGACCGTGGTGGTCGCGGTCGTCTTCAACCTCCCCACCGCCGCCTTCCTCGACCTGCTCACGCACGTCGTGGAGGACAACGAGCCCACCAGCTGCGACGCGACCAGCTGCACCTGGGGCCCCGGCTCCGGTCCGCTGGAGAGGGTCGACTACAAGCTGGTGGTCTCGCGCGACGGCGACGGCGTCAGCTTCGACTGGTCGCTTTCCGGCGCGGTCAAGCCGGGCACCAACTTCGTCACGTTCGCCAGCGGCGTCGCCAAGCCCGGCCCGCAGCGGCACCATGGGTCCGGCAACTTCCAGATCGACTTCGACAAGATGGCGACGCTGGGGATCGCCGGTGACGCCACCGGCCAGATGAACGTCACCTCGTACTCCAACGTCGGCCCCGCGCAGCTCGCGGTCACCTTCATGAGCGCGAAGGACAACGACCATCCCGGCACGAAGAACAACATCCTGTACACCTACGCCAACGACAACGCCGGCGGTGGGGACCTGGACTTCGCCATGCACAACACCACCAGTGGCGACCGTTTCTCGGTGCACTCGCGCTGGAAGAACGACGGGCGCGGCCGGGCCGACGTCACCGCACTTCCTACCGGGTACACCGGCGTCTCCGTCTCGGAGTGCTGGAGCGCCGCGCCCTTCAGCGTGGTGTACTTCAACTCCTCCGAGCAGGGTTACGTGGCCTTCTGGGCCGGACCACCCGCGGGTCAAGAGACGAGCTGCGCCTACAGCCCGGCGGCCTTCTCCGAGAAGACGGCGCCGTGACCGTGGTGGGACTCCGCGTGGTGACGGGCGGCCGGGCCGGCGAAGTTGCCGGGCCCGGCTCGTCCGCGCCCGCGGGGCTCCTCGCCGAGCTGTACGAGAAGCACGCGGCGGCGGTCTACGGCCGCT
>JBGQLA010000314.1:0-6312 GCA_041499865.1 Deltaproteobacteria bacterium | reverse complement strand
GCGGCGATCACCATGTTCTCCTTCGCCGAGCCCACCGGCTACGGCCTGGGCAAGTCGGGCTGGGTGAGCGCGCACTTCGAGCCTGAGGACGACGTCCCCGTCGATCTCCTCACGCAATGGATCGACGAGAGCTACACCGCCGTGGCGCCGAAGCGTGCCGCAGGAAGGCCCGCGTCCCCCCGTCGCAAGCGACGCGCAACCGCGCGCTGAGAGCTCCGGCAAAAAAGAAATTCGTATTGTGTCCCCGGATTACCGGAGCGGGCCGGTCAGCAGGATGTCGAGCTCTTCGCCGTCGTCGAGCCGGCCTTCGCCCGGAGGGATGACGGCGACGGCGTTGGCGCCGGACCAGGAGGCGATCTGCATGCTGCTCTGCTGGGTGCCCGGCGCGAAGACGAGCTGCGATCCCTCGGCGCTGGCGCGGCCGCGAGGAAAGAACGTCAGGCCCTTCACGCGCGAGAGGGTTCCGCGCAACCGCGCGCGTGCCTGAGGCCGCGCTGGATCGGGATCGCCCGAGAGCAGCCGGATCGCCAGCCGGACGAACAGCTCGAATCCGAGCGTCGCCGCCGCCGGGTTCCCGGGAAGGCCGAACACGAGCCGCCCTCCGGATGCGGTCCCGAAGAGGACCGGCTTTCCCGGGCGGATGGCGACGGTGTGGAAGATCAGCTTCCCCCCGAGCCGCTCCAGCGCCTCCTGCGCGTGGTCGTGATCGCCGACCGAGGCGCCACCGGTGGTGAGGAGGATGTCGGCGGGCGCGTCGCGCAGCTTCTCCGCGATCCGCTCCACCGCGTCCTCCGCGATCCCCAGGCGCGCGACCTCCGCGCCTGCGTCCCTGCAGAGCGCGGAAAGCGTCAGGCTGTTGGTCTCGACGATCTTTCCCGGCGGCGGATCCTCGCCGACCGGCACCAGCTCGCTGCCCGTGCAGAGCACGGCGACCCGGGGGCGCCGGTGCGCGCGCACGGAGCCCGCTCCACAGGCGGCGGCGAGAGCGAGATCGGACGGGTCGAGCACGCGCCCCGCGGGCAGCGCCTCGGCGCCGGCGGTCAGCTCCTCACCGCGCCGGCGGATGTGCTGTCCGGCCTTCGGCGGCTGCTCGATCCGCAGCGACGCTCCCTCGCGGGAGGCATATTCCTGCATCACCACGCAGTCCGCGCCCGGTGGGAGCGGCGCGCCCGTGAAGATGCGCGCGGCCTCGCCGGGCTGGAGCGCGCGCGCCCACGGCGCGTCACCGGCAGCGATCTCGCCGGCCACGCGCAGCGCCGCTTTGGCGTCGATGGCGCGGAGGGCGTAGCCGTCCATCATCGAGATGTCCGTCGCGGGCTGGTCACGCCGCGCGCGGACGGGTTCCGCGAGGACGCGCCCATACGCTTCCGCGAGCAGGACTTCTTCCGCAGGCAAGGAACGTGCCTTGGAGTGGACCGCCGCCAGCGCCTCGTCCAGGGGAGTCATCCGCTGGCCGTCCGGCAAAAACAGAAAAGCCCCGGCCACTTGGCCGAGGCTCTGCTGTCCGGTGACGGGCGCGGATCGAAGCGCTCAGGGATCCGCCGCCGGGGCGTCAGTGGTGCCGAAGAGAGGACTCGAACCTCCACGGGGTTGCCCCCACCAGACCCTGAATCTGGCGTGTCTGCCAATTCCACCACTTCGGCTCGACGCCAGAAAAGCCGTGGCGATCTAACGAACTGCACGATTCAAGTCAAGGAGCGCCCCGCCGGGCACACATCGCATGGACAAAGCTTGCGGCCTGTGGTCGCATGTCCTACCTGACAGGAAGAACCGTGTGAAGAGGCAAGATCTCATGGCTGGGCGCCGCGTCCTGATCGTGGACGACGAAGAAGGATTCCGGGACGGCGTCGCCGACCTCCTCGGGATGGAGGGGTATGAAGTCTCCGTCGCGCGCGACGCGGTGGAGGCGGTCCGCGTCCTGCCGGAGTTCCGCCCGGAAGTGATCCTGCTCGATCTGCGCATGCCGCACCTCGACGGAGAAGGCTTCCTCCGCGGCATGAGCGGACTGCCCGCCAGCAAGCGCGTCCCGGTGGTGCTGATCTCCGCCAAGGAGGATCTCCGGCAGATCGCCAGCCGCACCGGCGCGGCGGGATACCTGAGCAAGCCTTTCGAGGCGCCGCAACTGCTCTCGCTCCTGGAGAAGGTGCTCCCCTAGTAGCCCCTGCCGGGCGCGCGCACCAGCGCAGCGCCCTGGGACAGTCGCCGTTGCCCTTTTCGGCAACGGCCTCCTAGGCTAGACCGGCTTCTTCTCCGCGCCGTTCTCGGCGCGGCGCCGGATGGGCGGCACCGCCGCGCCCTCGGCCGCGGCGACCACCGCTTCCGCCTCCTCCGCGCCGATCGGTTCTCCCGCCTCCGTCGCTTCGGGAGACGCGCCTTCGAGCGGCGACGGCTCGGCCTCGGCCTGCGCGCCCGACTCCTCCTGGGCGCGATCGGCGGCCGCCGGCCCCGTGGCCTTCGGACGATCCTTCTGCTGCGGCGGCGCCAGCGGAATCCCGGCCTGCCAGAGCTTGCGCTCAGCCTGCGCGAGCCTCTCCTTGAGGATCTCCAGCTCGCCCTTGGTGATCAGGTAGACGCGGTTGTTCGTCTCCGCGCGGCCCTTCTGCTTGCGTACCTCGTCGCGGAGCTCCTGCTCGCGGCGCTTCGCCTCGCGCACGTGGCGTTCGGCGGCGGCCACCTGCCGGTCCAGCTCGCTCTTTGCCGCCTCGAGCTGCTCGCGCATCGGATCCAGCTGTGGCGGCGGCGCAGCCGGCGCGGGCGCGGGCGCGGACCGCTCGGCCAGCTCGCGGATGCGCGCCTGCGCCTTTTCCAGCTCGGCGCGGAACTGCGCTTCCGCGGACCTCGCGGCGGCAAGATCGCGGCGCGCCTGCGTCTCAGCGGCGTGCGCCTCTTCGGTGAGCCTGCGCGCGTGCGCCAGATCCTCCTCCAGCTCCGCCTCGCGCGCTCCGCGCGGCGCCGCCTTTCCGGAGCGCCCCTCCTGCGCCTTGCGCCGCGTCTCCGCCAGCTTCTCGCGCGTCTCCGCCAGCTGCGCCGCGCGCGTCTTCAGCTCCTCCTGCACCCGGCGCAGCTCCGCGCGGATCGCGTCCGTCTCCTTGCGCGCAGCCTCGGCGTCCTCGCGCAGGCTGGCGACGGCCTTCGCGGCGGACTGGCCCTGCAGGAAGAACACCACCGCGAGAATGGCGGCGACGAGGGCGACGATGAAGGCGAGACCGACCATTTCTCCGCTCCGGGAAGGGCGCGCGAGAGTAGCGAAAAACCTGCCGGGGGGCGAGCGAAAGCGCGGCGGGCGCCTGCTCAAATGGTGGGCGTCGTACCTTTCAGCTCTTCGTAGACGTTCTCCTCCACTCCCTTGCGGTGCTCCTTGCCGGGATGGAAGCTGTAGCTTGGGCCCTTGAACCGGATGCCCAGGGCGGCGTGGTCTTTCACCTCGTCGAGGCGGACGGCGACCAGCGCGCAAGGGAATGGCGCCGACTGCATCGTCTCCTTCTCCACCATCGCCGTGCCGCGCAGGCCGTAGCAGATGTCGTCCCCGAGGACCTCGATGGCGACCCTCGGGCGCGCGCGGATGTTGCTCATCGAGCGGCTGCGCGTGTCGACGGCCAGCGTGATCGTCTGGGGATCGCGCGCTACGGCCCAGGTCATCAGGGTGGTGAGCGGCGCCCCTTCGTCGTCGACGGTGGCGACCACCAGGGCCTGTCCGCCGAGGAGGAACTGGACCAGGTGCGGGGGCATCTCGACAGGAGCGTTGTCGGCCATCGGCGTCGCTTCAGGGACAGGCGGAAATGCCGGCCCCGTGCAGGCGGGCCCGGAACACGGCACAGGCCTGGTCGCGCTCGGCGCCGTCGAGCTGTGCGGCCACCAGCGAGAGGACGGAGGCGGGATCCGAAGGCCCCTGCGCCAGCGCACGGGCGGCGGCGAGGGCCGCGCGCGCGGAGCCGGTGAGATCGCCGCTGGCGTCCGCCCAGGCCCAGAGCGCGCTCGCCAGCACCGCGGACGCGGCAGCCCCGGAAGGCAGCGGCCGGGAGAGATCGAGGCGTCCGATGGGATCGCCGCCCGGCTCGGAAGAGGCGAGATAGCCGGGGTCGCCCGCGGCAGCCGCTCCGAGGAACAGCGCGACCCCTTCCGCTTCCTCCGGGTGCGCGGCGGCGACGGTGCGGAGTTGCCGGCGGCTCATCTCCCGCGTCACCGCTCCGGGGTTGAGCGCCAGCGGCACGCGCGCGCCCGCCGGGCCTTCGCCGAGTTGGAACGTATCGCTGGCAGCGTCGTACCGGAGGCCGGGTTCCCCTCCGCTGTCGACCAGGACGGGCGCGGGCAGCAGCGCTTCGGCGCCGGCGGCGAGCAGGAACTGCCGTGCACGGTCCATCGCCGCGTAATGTCCGAGAAGCGACACGCAGGGGAGCGTCCGCGCGATCAACGCTCCCGACGCCCTGCGGCGCAGCGAGCAATCCGGAATGCGCGCGGAGGACGGCGAGGAGCCCAGCATCATCATCCCCGCGGGCCCGCGGACGGCGGCGAAATCGGTCCCGGGCAGCTCCACTTCCTGGCCGGCCAACCCTCCCGAGAGCCGGTCGACGCCGAGCACCGCGACGCGCTCCGGCAAGGCCGTGCCGCCGCAGGCCGCGGCGAGAGCAAGAAAGGGCAAGACCCGGCGCATGGGCGCTAGAATGTAGATCGATGCGGCTCTCCATCGCCACTAAAGTCTTCCTCGGGTTCGTGGCGGTGTTGGCTTGCAGCGCCGCGGTCTCGGCGTACGGCGTGGCGAGGCTGCAGCGCATCGGCCGGGGATTGTCGCTCATTTCCCGGCCCTACCTGCCGCTCAAGGGCGCGATCTCGAACCTGGAGGCGTTCCACAAGGAGCGCGAGCGGAGCACGGACCGGCTCCTCGACGAGCCGGAGCCGAGGGTCCGCGCCAACCTGATCGCGGTCGACCGCAACTTCACGCGCGTGGTCGGCGAGCGTCTGGACACCGCCCAGAAGCTCCTCGCCGCGGCGCAGCAGACCGCGACCGATCGCGACGCGCTCGACCGCATCGGCGCGCGGCTCAACTTCGTCGCCGCCCGCGTCGCCGAGGAAGAGAAGGCCGCTTCGGCGCTGACGCCGTCCTTGGAGAAGCTCCCCCGGGCCGCCACCGAGGAGCCCTCGCTCACCGACGCGATCGCGCGGCTGAAGACGGCGCAGCGCCGCGTCGATCACGAGGTGCGCGCGCTCGGGCAGGTGCTGCAGGACCAGATGAACCAGGGGGTGGACGAGGCGGAGAAGCAGGAGCGCGCCGCGCGCTGGGCGATGCTCGCGCTCTCGGGCATCGCGCTCGTCGTCGGGCTCCTGGTGATGTGGCTGTCTCAGCGAGCGCTGCGTCCCATCCGCACCCTCACCGAGGCGGCCCAGCGGCTGGGCCGCGGCAGCCCCGAGTCGGTGGCCGTCCCCGAGCACGGCGGCGACGAGCTGGCGGTGCTCGCCCGCGAGTTCAACGCCATGGCGCAGCGGCTCGCCGCCCGCGAGCGGGAGCTGCGCGCCCAGGGCGAAGCCCTGCTCCGCTCGGAGCGGCTGGCAGCCATCGGACGGATCGCGGCGCAGATCACGCACGAGATCCGCAACCCGCTCTCCTCCATCTCCCTCAACGCCGAGGAGCTGGGCGAGCGCGCTCCGGAGACCCGGGAGCTGTGCGACGCCATCGTCCGGGAGGTGGACCGCCTCACCGCGATCACCGAGGACTACCTGCGGTTCGCCCGCCTGCCCAAGCCGCAGCTGCAGCGCGCCGACCTCAACGACACCGTGCGCGACCTGGTGGAGTTCGTCCGGCCCGAGCTGGACGCCGCGGGCGTCGAGGTGACGCTCTCGCTCGCGCCCGAGCTGCCGCGGGTGCTCGCCGACGTGGCGCAGCTCCGGCAGCTCCTCCTCAACCTGCTGCGGAACGCGCGCGAGGCGATGGCTTCGGGAGGGGCCCTCTCGGTCACCACCCGCGGCGGCGAGAACGCCGTCGAGGTGGAGGTCCGCGACTCCGGCCCGGGCATCCCGGAGGAGCGGCTGGCGCGGATCTTCGACCCCTTCTTCACCACCAAGGAGCGCGGCACCGGCCTGGGCCTCGCCATGGCGCAGGAGATCGCCCAGGAGCACGCCGGCCAGCTCTCCTGCGAGAGCGTCCCCGGGCAAGGGACCGCGTTCACCCTGCGGCTGCCCGCCAGCCCGCTCCCGGAGCAGGCGCACGCCAGGGCGATTGCAACGGCCTAGGCCGGCGCATATCCTCCGCCGCCCTCGATGACCGACCCGGCCCAGAAAAGCGTCCTCTCCAACGGCCTGCGGGTGGTGACGGTGGAG
>JBGQLA010000313.1:0-6376 GCA_041499865.1 Deltaproteobacteria bacterium | reverse complement strand
GCTGCGGGAGGTCCCCGACGCGATCAGCGGCGTCTGCTGGTCCTCCTGGGTCGAGCTGTCGCCTGCCGACGCGGCCCGCCTCGGCGCGCGCGATGGCGACCTCCTCGCCATCGGCGACGCGCAGCTGCCGCTCTCCGTCTATGCCGCCCTGCGCGACGGCGTGGTCGCGGTGCCAGCCGACGCGCCGGAGCTTCCGGCGTTGCGGGGGAAGCCGCTCTCGATCCGCCGGATCGGGCCGGGTCGACTGCCCCGCATTCCGGGAGCGAAGAATGACGAGGGTCGCGACCTGCTCCCGACTGGGGCCGCCGTCGCGGCGCGCGAGGAGCACCACCACGGCCACGAGCACGGGCATGACAAGGGCATCGGGTACGAGCACCCGCCCGAGGAGCATCCCTACGGGATGCGGCCGCCGCCCTCGCACCCGTTCCACCGCTGGGCGATGACCATCGATCTGGATCGCTGCACCGGCTGCCAGGCCTGCGTGGTCGCCTGCTACGCGGAGAACAACGTCCCGGTGAACGGTCCGGAAGCGGCGCTGCAGGGGCGGAACCAGGCCTGGCTGCGCATCCAGCGGTCGATCGACGTCGCGGGCGCGGACGTGAAGGTGGCTTTCCTGCCCTCGCTCTGCCAGCAGTGCGACCGCGCGCCCTGCGAGCCCGTGTGTCCCGTCTACGCGACGTACCACACCAGCGAGGGGCTCAACGCGATGGTCTACAACCGCTGCATCGGCACGCGCTACTGCTCGAACAACTGCCCGTATGATGCGCGGGTCTTCAACTGGCGCGATCCGGTGTTCGAGGCGCCGCTCGATCTGCAGCTGAACCCCGACGTCACGGTGCGCTCGAAGGGCGTGATGGAGAAGTGCACCTTCTGCGTGCAGCGCATCCGCTCCGCGGAGAACGAGGCGAAGAGCGAACGACGGAACCTGATCGACGGGGAGGTGGTCCCGGCCTGCGCGCAGACCTGCCCCTCGCGCGCCATCACCTTCGGCGATCTGGAGGACCCGGCGGCGCGCATCAACCGGGTGCGGCAGGACCCACGCGCCTACCGGCTTCTGGAGGAGCTCGACACCGGGCCGGCGGTCACCTACCTCGCGCGCGGAGGGCCGCGATGAGCGCCGTCTCCGCCGAGCTTGCGCGCATCGAGGAGCGCATCCACGCCGCCCAGGGGAAGGGCGGAAAGCTCTACTGGGTCCTGCTCGCCTGCGCCGTGGCCGCGACCGCGACGGGGGTCTACAGCTGGTCGCGCATCATCCGCTTCGGCATGGGCGAGACGGGGCTCAACCGGCCGGTGAGCTGGGGCGTCCTGATCACCGACTTCGTCTTCTGGGTGGGCATCGCGCACTCGGGCACGCTGATCTCGGCCATCCTCTTCCTTTTCCGCGCGCGGTTCCGCACTGCCGTGTACCGCGTCGCGGAGGCGATGACCGTGTTCGCCGTGGCCACCGCGGGGCTGTTCCCCATCATCCACCTCGGCCGGCCCTGGTTCGGGTACTGGATCCTCCCCTACCCCAACGAGCGCTCGCTCTGGATCAATTTCCGCTCTCCGCTGGTGTGGGACGCGTTCGCCATCTCCACCTACCTGGTGGTCAGCTCCCTGTTCCTCGTCTCCGGGATGATCCCCGACGCGGCGGCCTTGCGCGACGCGACCAGGGGATGGCGGCGGCGGCTCTACGCGATGGTGGCGATGGGATGGCGAGGCACCGACGAGGAGTGGCGCCACCACTCCCGCGCGTACCTCTTCTTCGCGGCCTTCGCCACGCCGCTGGTGATCAGCGTCCACTCGGTGGTGTCCTGGGACTTCGCCGTCTCGGTGGTGCCGGGCTGGCACTCGACGCTCTTTCCCCCGTACTTCGTCGCCGGCGCCATCCTCTCCGGCGTGGCGATGGTGCTCACGCTGCTGGTGCCGCTGCGCCGCGCGCTGGGCATCGAGGAGCTGGTCACGCAGAAGCATCTCGACATGCTCTCGCGGCTGGTGCTGCTCACCTCGCTGATCGTCACGTTCTCCTACGGCATGGAGTTCGTGCTGGCGTTGTGGCGCGGCCCGCGGATGGAGCTGGATACGCTGCTCTTCCGGGCCTTCGGCAGCTACGCGCCGCTCTTCTGGACGATGGTGCTTTGCAACTGCGTCCTGCCGCTGCTGCTCTTCTCGGCGCGCGTGCGCGGCTCCGCCGTCTCCCTGTTCTTTCTCGGGATCCTGGTGAACGTCGGCATGTGGCTGGAGCGGTTCAACATCGTCGTGACCTCCCTGTCGCACAACCGGATCCCCTTCGACTGGACGACTTACCGGCCGACCCTGGTGGAGATCGGGATCACCATCGGCTCCTTCGGATGGTTCTTCACCTGGTTCCTGATCTTCCTGAAGCTCCTGCCCGCGGTCTCCATCGCCGAGTTGAAGGAGGAAGTCGGGCACGCACCGGAGGCGGCGCTGGCCGCGGGGGCCGTCCATGCGTGAGGCCGGAGTGCTCGGCGTGTTCGGCGACATCTCGCTCGCGGCGCAGGCGGTGCGCGCGCTGCGCGCCGAGGGCATGGAGGTGCGCGCGGCGATGCCGGCGCCGTTCCCGGAGCTGGTTCGCGCGATGGACCGTCCGATCAGCCTGATCGGCCTCTCCACGCTGACCGGCGCGGTGGCCGGCGGCGCCCTGGGGCTGTTGCTGGCCGCGGGAGGCTCCTGGGCATGGCCCATCGTCGTCGGGGGGATGCCGATCGTATCGTTCCCCGCGTTCCTGGTGATCGTCTTCGAGGTCGCCGTGCTGGTCGGGGCGCTCACCAATTTCCTCGGCCTCATTGCCATCTCCATTCTCGGACGCATGCGGCGCGGAGTTCCCTTCGATGTGAGATTTACGCGCGACCGCATCGGCATCTTCGTCCCCGGCGGGGCGGCGCGCGCGCAGGAGTTGCTCTCGATGCGCGGAGCGGAAGAGGTGCGCGATGTTCCGTGAGGCTGCGTTCACCCTCGCGCTGCTCGCCGCCTGCGCGCGCGACTGGCGCACGGACATGTGGTACCAGCCGGCGCGGCAGGCCCGGGAGACGCCTCGGCCGGAGCCGGCCGGATCGGTGCCGCTTTTCGCCCGGCCCCAGCTCGACGATCGGGACGATGCCGTCGCGCTGCGGTCCCCCTTCCCGGACGACGACGCTTCGGCGGAGCGCGGGCGGGTCCTGTTCCTCGATCGCTGCGTGGGGTGTCACAACGTCGACGGCCATGGCAACGGCCCGGTGGGGCGCACGTTCCCGCCGGCGCCCGATCTGGCGCTGGACACCATCCGGGCGAAGTCCGAGGGATACATCTACGGGACGATCTCCCTGGGAGGCAAGGCGATGCCGCCGATGGGAGAGGGACTCGACGAGCGCGACCGCTGGGACCTCGTCCACTTCGTGCGTCGCGTCCAGGCCGAGGGGCCGGCGCGGCCCGCCGATGGAGGACAGTGATGGTTCGCGAGGTGATCCGGCTGGCCGAAGAGGAGCTGGGTCGCCGGCTGGCGCGGACCTGTCTCGCGTTTGCGGCGCTCGGCATCCTGGCGCTGCTCGCCGCTCCCTTCGTGCGTGTGCCCGCAGCGGCGCTCTCCGCGCTGGCCGCGAGCTGGCTGTTCTTCGCCGGGCTGGCCGCGGGAGGGGTTGCGCTGTCCGCGGCGGCGCGCCTCGCGCACGGCCGCTTCCTCGAGTCAGCGCTGCCTCTCGCGGAGAGCCCGGCTGCTTTCTTCCCCGCGGCGCTCGTGCTGCTCGCCATCGTTCTCGCGGCAGCGCCGCGCTGGATGCCGTCCGCCAGCCACGCGAGCATCCCGGCGCTGTTCGTCCGCGACTTCGGTGCGGCCGTGGTGCTGTTCGCAACGGGCGCGTGGTTCCTGCGCGACTCGGCGCGGAGCCGCTGGGCAGGGGCCAAGGCGCCGCTCGCGGCCGTGGCGTACCTGATCGTCTATGCGCTTGCGCTCTCGGTGTGGGCCATCGATCTGGTGATGGCTTTGATCGACTCCGCGCCGAGCGGAATCGTACCCGTGCAGACCTTCATGGCGGCATTCCTCTCCGCGGTCGCCTGGGCGACGCTGCTCTCGGCGCGGCGTCACCTGGATCCGGTGGTGCGCCTCGATCTCGGCCGTCTCCTGTACGGGTTCGCGTCGTTCTGGGCGTACCTCGTCTGGTGCTCGTTCCTTCCCGTCTGGTACGCGAACCTGCCCGACGAGGTGGGGGAGATCCTCGGCCGCGTCGAGGGACTCTGGGCGGTGTTGAGCTGGGGAGTGATCGTCGCCACGTTCGTGGTGCCGTTCGTGGCCCTGCTTTCGGAGGGGGCGAAGCGCAACCGGATCGTGGTGGGCCTCGGCGCTACCAGCGTCCTGGCAGGATTGTACGCGGAGCGGTTCCTGCTCCTGGTGCGCCCGGTCTCGCCGGGCGGCGGCGTGCGGGCCCTGGTCTTCGGAGCCCTGGTCGCGGCGGGAGTCGCGGGCGGGTTCACGCTGATCGTCGGAGCGCGGCTGGCGAAATCGAAGGCTGGGCAGGGCGGCGCGACGGCGCCCGCAGCCGCAGGCGGCTGATCAATTCCAGGGAAGCCGCGAACGGCGTGCCCAGTACTCTGTTGCGGGCAGGCGAAGCTCAGCCAGCATCTGCAGATGTTCAGCCGAAAACGAGATCTCCAGCGCGCGCAGGTTCGAATCGACCTGCGCCGGAGTGGCTGCGCCGAGGAGGATCACGTCGGCCCAGGGTTCCTTCGCCAGGAACGCGAGCGCCACGGCGTCCGCGGTCGTGCGCAGCCGCTTCGCGACCGTGGCGAGCGGGCCCGCATTCGCTTCCCGCGGCGTGAGCAGGCCGTTTGCCAGCGCCTCCTTCACCAGGACGGTGAACCCCGCCTCGTGCGCCTCGCGCAGACCCGGCCCGGCGCCCGGCTCGAGGAGGTTCCAGGTCGCTTGCACCGCGGAGAAGAGCGGCAGGCCGTCGAAGCGGATCTCGATGGCGCGCCGGATCGTGTCCAGCTGCGCGGGACCGCTGGCGGTCACTCCGAGGAAGAGGCCTCCCTCGCGCAGCCGGCGGAGCCGCGCGAGGACCTGCTCGTTCTCCAGCACGCCGGTCTCCGGCGTCGCGGAGTGAATCTGGTACAGGCGCAGGTAGGGCCCGAGAATGGCGGTCGATTCCGCCGCCTGCGCCTGCAGCATGGCATCGCTGTGGTCCTTCACTTCCTGGACGCGGCCATCCACCTCCCACTCGCCGGTGTAGCGGTAACCCCATTTCGATCCGATCACGATCTCCGTTGGGCGGATCCCGCGGCTGTCGATCCACGCGCGCAGGAACTGCTCCGCGCGCCCGTACGACCGCGCCGCGTCGAAGTAGCGGATGCCCGCCGCGAACGCGCGATCGAGGACGCGGTGGGCGTGCGCTTCCACCGCCTCGACGGAGCGCCCTTCCGGGAGATCCTCACCGTGTCCGACGGTGATGTACGCGGGGCGTCCGAGCGCCGCCATGCCCAGCCCGAACCGGGTGAGGGCGGTCCCGGTGCGTGCCAGGGGCCTGGTCTCCACCGCTCAGACGTGCGGCGGGTGCGGGGCGGAGTAGTGCTGGGAGGTGGACTCCCCCGGCAGGAAGGCCAGCCCGTCGATCATCAGATCGTCCGGGTAGCAGTAGGCCCAGTCCTCTCCGGGCTCGAACGACTTGATGGTGGGGTGCTTCGTCCGGTGGGCATGCTTCGTCGCGTGCTTGTTCGGCGACGAGTCGCAGCAGCCGACGTGGCCGCAGCTCATGCAGAGCCGCAGGTGGACCCATTCGTCGCCGGCTTCGAGGCATTCCTTGCAACCCTTGCCGCTCGGCTGGACGGGCTCGCGGCCGTCCGGATCGAGCTTCTCGAGATGAGCGCAGATCTCGTCCGCCATCGATTCCTCCTTTATTCGTCGGTGCCCTGGCGCGCCCAGGGGACAGCGCTCAGTCGATCGTAGGGAATGGGAGCGCCGGTCTTCTCGCTCAGCCCGTAGGTTCCGGCGGCGAGCTTCGCCAGCGCCCGGTCGACCTCGGCGAGAAGCTCGCGCTCGCGCTCGGCGACCCCGCGCTGCTGCGTCCACTCCGTCGCGCGCTGCGCGGTTTCCTCGATCTCGCTGCGCGGGTCATCGGAACCCTCCGCCGCCGCCGACGACCGGAGCACCTGGAGGACCCTCTTGCGCTCCTCCTCCAGCCTGCGGCGGAGCTTGTCCAGCTGCGACTTGGTGAGCGCGGATCGGGTCGGCATGGCGGGCTCCTCCGGCGGGAGCCTAGAACATGCGCGCCGGATTGTCAGCGCACACGCCATGCGCTCGCACGCCTCGCCGGCTCAACAGATGCGTCGCGCCGTGCAACGAGACTTGGCGGTTGCCTGGGCCGGTGTTAGTTGGTCACCTTTCCGCGCCCCGAGCATCTCCGGAGTG
>JBGQLA010000312.1:0-6404 GCA_041499865.1 Deltaproteobacteria bacterium | reverse complement strand
AGCTTCATCAGCGGGACCAGGCTCTGGCTTCCCGCCAGCACTTTCGCCTCGTCTCCGTAGCGCCCGAGCAGCGCGATCGCTTCGGAGAGGGTGGCAGGCGCGTGGTAGTCGAAAGGAGCGGAGTACATGGGATTCTCCTCAGCGGCCCCGCAGGGCCTCCCAGATGCGACCCGGAGTGAGCGGCATGTCGATGTGCTTGATGCCCAAGGGCGAGAGCGCGTCCATCACCGCGTTCGCCACCGCCGGGGTGGAAGCGATGGTGCCCGTCTCGCCCGCGCCCTTGATCCCGAGCGGGTTGACCGGACTCGGCGTCTCCGTCCGATCCACCTGCACCGAGGGCAGGTCGTCGGCGTGCGGCATCGCGTAGTTCATGAACGAGCCGGTGATCAGCTGCCCGTTCTCGTCGTACTCCGCGTGCTCCCAGAGCGCCTGCGAGACGCCCTGCGCGACGCCTCCGTGGACCATGCCGTCGACGATCATCGGGTTGATCACCCGCCCCAGATCGTCGACCGCAAGATATCGCAGCACCTTCACCTGCCCGGTGTCGCGCATCACTTCCACCACGCAGATGTGCGTGCCGAACGGGAAGACGAAGTTCCCCGGGTCGAAGAAGCTGATCGCCTCCAGCCCCGGCTCCAGGTTCTTCGGCATGTTGTGCGCGAGGTACGCCATCAGGGCCACGTCGCCGAAGGTCTTCGAGCGCCCCGGCGACCCCTTTACCGAGAACTTCCCGCCTTCGTAGACCACGTCCGCTTCGCTGGCCTCGAGCAGGTGCGCGGCGATCTTCTTCGCCTTCTCCTTGATCTTCTGCGTCCCCATGTAGATCGCCGCCGTTCCCACCGGGCCGCTGCGGCTGCCGTACGTGCCCATCCCGAAGGGCACCTGCCCCGTGTCGCCGTGCACGATCTCCACGTCTTCCATCGGGATCTGCAGCTCGTCCGCCGCCACCTGCGCGAAGGTCGTCTCGTGTCCCTGTCCGTGGCTGTGCGACCCGGTGAACACCGTCACCTTCCCGGTCGGATGCACGCGGACCGTGGCGCTCTCGTACAGGCCGGCCTGCGCGCCGAGCGCGCCCGCCACCTGCGAGGGAGCGAGCCCGCAGGCCTCGACATAGGTGGAGAAGCCCACCCCGACATAGCGCCCCTTCTTGCGCGTTTGCTCCTGCTCCTTCCGGAACGCCGGGTAGTCGAACGCTTCCAGCGCCTTGTCCAGCGCGCCTTGGTAATTGCCGCTGTCGTACATCACCGCCACCGGCGTCTGGTACGGGAACTTGTCCTTGCCGATGAAGTTCTTCCGGCGGAACTCGACGGGATCGATGCCCAGCTCGCCCGCGGCAAGATCCACCATCCGCTCGATCAGGTAGCAGGCCTCGGGCCGCCCCGCGCCGCGGTACGCGTCCACCGGAGTGGTGTGCGTGAAAACGGCGGTCACGTCCACGTGGATGGCCGGCGTCTGGTAGGCGCCGGCGAGCAGCGTGCCGTACAGGTACGTGGGGATCGCGGGCGCGAACAGCGACAGGTACGCGCCCATGTTCGCGATGGTGTTCACCCGCAGCGCGAGGATGCGCCCGTCCGCCGAGAGGGCCATCTCCGCGTCGCTGTAGTGGTCGCGCCCGTGCGCGTCGGTGAGGAAGCTCTCCCGCCGCTCCGCCGTCCACTTCACCGGCCTGGAGAGCGCCCGCGACGCCCAGGTCACCACGCACTCCTCGGGATAGATGAAGATCTTCGACCCGAATCCTCCGCCCACGTCGGGCGAGATCACCCGCAGCTTGTGCTCCGGGATCCCCAGCACGAACGCCGCCATGATCAGCCGGTGCACGTGCGGGTTCTGCGTGGTCACCCAGAGCGTGGTCTCGCCGGTCCCGGGATTCGCGCTGGCCAGCGACGCGCGCGGCTCGATGGCGTTGGGGATCAGCCGGTGGTTCCGGAAGCTCTGCTTCACCACTTTCGCCGCGCCTGCGAACGCCTTGTCGGTGGCCGCCTTGTCGCCGAGCTGCCACTTGAAGCAGACGTTGTCGCCCGCCTCGTCGTGCACCGCGGGCGCGCCGCGCTGCACGGCCTTGGCGGGATCGGCGACCACGGGCAGCGGCTCGTAGTCGACCTCCACCAGCTCCGCGGCGTCGCGCGCGACGTAAGGCGAGTCCGCGATCACCACCGCGACCGCGTCGCCCATGTAGCGCGCGCGATCCACCGCCAAGGGATAGTGCGCGGGCACCTTCATGTTCGGGATCAGCCAGCCCACCGGGATCGGCTTCACTCCCGACGCCACCAGTTCCTTGCCGGTGTAGACCGCGACCACGCCCTTCAGCTTCTTCGCCGCCCCCGCATCGATGCTGCGGATGCGCGCGTGCGCGTGCGGGCTGCGCACGAACGCCGCGTGCAGCGTCCCGGGCAGGCGCACGTCGTCCACGAACTGGCCCTTGCCGGTGATCAGCCGCGGGTCCTCGCGGCGTTTGATGCTCGCTCCGAAGAGTTTCTCGGCCATGGCTCACCTCGCCCCAGCGGCCTGCTGCACGGCCTTGACGATGTTGTTGTACCCGGTGCACCGGCAGTAGTTGCCTTCCAGCCCGGCGCGGATCTCCGCCTCGCTCGGATTCGCATTGCGCGCCAGCAGCTCGCAGGCGGAGAGGATCATCCCCGGCGTGCAGAAGCCGCACTGCAATCCGTGCTGGTCCCAGAACGCCTGCTGCATCGGGTGCAGCTTTCCCTCTTTGGCGAGGCCTTCGATGGTGGTCACCGACCGCCCTTCGACCTGCACCGCGAACAGCGAGCAGGACTTCACCGACCTGCCGTCGAGCAGCACGGTGCAGGCGCCGCACTGGCTGGTGTCGCACCCGACGTGCGTTCCGGTCAGGCCCAGCGCGTCGCGGAGGAAGTGGACGAGCAGCATGCGCGGCTCGACCTCGCGGGTCTCTGCCAGCCCGTTCACCTGGATCGTGATGGAGCTCACTTTGGCCTCCCCTCCCGGGTGCCGTGTGAGCCGAATGCGCCCGGGGGGTCACGGGCGTTAGCACCGGGCACGCGTGTGGTCAACACGCGGCGCGGCGCACGCTTCGAGAGGGATGGAGCGGCGGCGCGGCCGGTAAAGAGGTCTCCGGCCGCGCCGCGGCGCCCCGGGAGCTACTCGATTTCGAGCGCCTCCACGATCCACTTGCCGTTCTTCTCCGAGAGCTTCAGGCGGGCCTTGCCCGTGTAGTCCTGATCGCCCACGCGGAGCTGCGCCTTCTCGATGGTGACGCCCTGCACGTCGAGCGCCTCGCGCCAGGTGGCGACCTTCGAGAACCGCACCAGCTGCGCATCGCTGTGCCCGGCGGCGGCGTCGATCACCAGGTCCTTGCCCGCGAGCTTCACCGGCACCTTCTCGGTGGAGACGGCGCGCAGATCGGCCCAGGCCTTGGCGCCGGCGTCGCCGGGCCGATTCGCGTGCGTCAGCGCGGTGAGGAAGGTCAACGCGGAGTCGACGTACGGCCGCGCGGGCGCGTCGCTCTTCGGCTGGGCGGCGGGTTGCGCCTCGGCGGCGGGCGCCGCGGCAGGGGCGGGGGAAGCAGGCGGCTTCGCGGGCGCGTCGGTCGACGTCGCTTGCGCGCGGGCGACGTTCGCCGCGAGCAGGAAGCTGAGCACGAACAGATTCGACACTCGCATCGAGCACCTCCGTGAGTTTGGCTCTACCCCGCGACCGTAGCATTCCGCCATCGCCGGGCGCGATGTGCGCAGACGTGCGGAGGCGGCGGGCGCAGGTCGTCGGCGACGCCAAGGCGGCGGCAATTGACGGAATCCGGCCACGCGCGAGGAGAATCTCCGTTTGCGTGATTGTGCAAAATTGAAATGACACCGCGCGAGCCCACCAGGGCCCCTCGATCGGCCGCGGCGAGGTGTGCGCTAGACTGCGCGTCCCGTGTCCGAGTACGCGCTCATCCTGGAAGAGAACCCGACCCGCGCGGCGCAATACGCGCGCATGGTGGAGATGGCGGAGCTCGTCCCGACCTCCGCCCGCAGCGCGGAAGAGGCGGCCTTCCACCTCAGCCGCCTGGGCACGCCGCGGCTGGTGATCATCGAGCTGGCCACGCCCGGAGAAACGCACCTCCAGTTCCTCCGGGACCTGCGGCACCTGGCCTCCGCGGGGAGCGGCGCGCCGGTGGTGGCCATCGTCGACTCGCGCTCGATGTACGAGCAGGCAGCGCGGCAGATGATCGAGCTGAACATCGTCGCCCTGCTCACGCGCTCGCACAACCTGAGCGCGATCGATCGCGCGATCCGCGTGACCCTCTCGAAGCCGCTGGCGGCGCCCGGCGCCTGGAACGACTCCGCCCGGCCGCCCTCGCAGCCGCAGGGCGTGCGCGGCAGCCCGCAGGATGCCGCGCGCGACAACGACGACCCGCTGGTGATCGCGGAGCGGCTGGCGGAGAACCCGCTGGTGGAGCGGCTCGCGCACCTGCGCGTGCTCGACAAGGGCACCTCGGTCGGCGACCTGCAGCGGCTGATCGCGGATACCGCCACGGTGTTCCAGGTGCCGATGGCGCTGATCTGGCTCGACCGGAGCGGGCGGACGGCGTTCGCGGCGCATCCGCGGCTGGAGAACGACGCGGCGCTGCGCGAAGCAGGCGGACCCTGGGCGGCGCTCCGCGATGCGCTCGGCGACGTCCCGCTGCACGTGCCGGACACCTCGCAGCACCGCCTGCTCCAGCGCAATCCGCTGGTCCGCGACGGAGCGGTGCGCTGCTATGCCGGGGCCCCGCTGCGCGACGGCGAGGGGAACATCGCCGGCGCGATCTGCATCGCGCATCAGCGCGTCGGCGCGATTGCGCCGGAGCTGCTCGATCCGCTGGTGTTCTGGGCGCTGCGGATCGGGACTGAGCTTCTTCCCGTCCACCCGGCAGCCGTCTCTCCGCACAATGTGGCGCGCGAGGCCGACGAGCGCGCCTCGGCGCCGCCGCAGATCAGCGGAGGCCGCGGGTTTCTCGCGGCGCTCGAGACCGGAGTGATCCTTTCCGACGCGCACGGCACCGTCACCTACGCCAACCCGCAGGCCGGGCAGCTGCTGCGCCTCAAAGGGCGCCTGCGCGGGCTGCGCCGCAACGATCTGATCGGGCTGGTCGGGGTCTCGACGGACGCCCAGGACGCGGTCCTGCGCGAGATCGACTCCGCATCGGTCGGTTCCCGGCCCCAGTCCGTCGAGCTGAGCTTCCGCAGCCCGATCCGGCGCGTGCTCCGCTGGCGCACCAGCCCCCTCAAGCTCGGCGACGCGAACGGCCGGCTCGACGAGATCACCGACGTCACGCACGAGAGCGCGGCCGCCGAGGAGCGGGAGAAGCTGGTGCGCATCGACGCGCTGACCGGGCTGCCCAACCGCCGCGGCGGCGAGGACGCGCTCGGGCGGGAGATCTCGCGCTGCCTGCGCACCGGCGCGCCGCTCAGCGTCGCCTTGTTCGAGATCGGATCGCTCGACGTCTTCGAGCCGAAGGTGGCCGACCAGGTGGTGCGCGCGATGGCCTGGCTGCTCCGCGACGCCTTGCGCGGGTACGACCTGGCCGTGCGCTACAGCCGCCGCCACCTGCTCGCGGTCCTGCCCGGCGTCACCGCTGCCCAGATGGTCAACTTCGCCGAGCGCTACCGCGGGGCGGTGGAGAGGACGTCCATCGAAGGACTCCCGCGGGTGACCATCAGCGGCGGCATCGCCGAGTTCGAGCCGGCGAAGGACGCCGACCGGCTGATGGCCGACGCCGCCGCCGCCCTCTCCGACGCGCGCAAGCAGGGCGGCAACCGCGTCATCTGACGCCCTCGTCAGCCTCCGGAGCTGACCGCCTGGTCGCAGCGCCCGTTGCCCAGATCGACGAATCCCGACGCGCAGGTCAGCGTCGGCCGGCACACCTGGACGGAGTCGACGTCGAACTCGCCGAAGGGGTAATCGACGCCCACGAACTCGCCACGCACGGTGTAGATGACCAGGTTGCGGATGTCCGCCGTGAACGGGGCGCAGAAGACCTGCGCGCCGCGGAACTCGATGGTCAGCACCCCGCCGGACCGGGTCAGGCGGACGTCCGCGATGCCGGACTCCTCGAGATCGCCCACGAACCCGGTATTGTCCCGCAGCAGCACCAGGGGCAGCCCGACGTCGCCCGGCGCCTCGACCCCCGCGCGGAGCTCGAGTTGGTTGGCGGCGTTGGTCAACCCGATGCCGGCCATCGTTCCCTCGCCCGCCTTCGAGTCCCAGGCGAAGGTGAACTTCACGTCGAAGTCGTTGACACCGATCGACTGCGCCCAGGCCATCTGGTTGCCGAGGTCGTAGCTCGCGTCGTAGATCCACGACCCGCCAAAGCTGGGCGTGTCGGCAAACGCCGCGTCGCTGATGAGCAGGTACGAGTCGGTGACCGCGAACGTCGGCGACGCTCCCACGGCGGTCCTGTT
>JBGQLA010000311.1:0-6456 GCA_041499865.1 Deltaproteobacteria bacterium | reverse complement strand
CGCGTCTCAGCGTCAGTTGTCGTCCAGGAAGGCGCCTTCGCCACCGGTGTTCTTCCCGATATCTACGAATTTCACCTCTACACCGGGAATTCCGCGACCCTCTCCGGCACTCAAGCCCGCCAGTTTCGCGCGCACTTCCCTGGTTAAGCCAGGGGATTTCACACGCGACTTGACAGGCCGCCTACAAGCGCTTTACGCCCAATAATTCCGAACAACGCTAGCACCCTCTGTATTACCGCGGCTGCTGGCACAGAGTTAGCCGGTGCTTCCTCTCGAGGTACCGTCTTAGCCTGAAGATGTTAGCTTCAGGCGTATCTTCCCTCGCGACAGTGCTTTACGATCCGAAGACCTTCATCACACACGCGGCGTTGCTGCGTCAGGCTTTCGCCCATTGCGCAAGATTCCCCACTGCTGCCTCCCGTAGGAGTCTGGACCGTGTCTCAGTTCCAGTGTGGCTGATCATCCTCTCAGACCAGCTACCCGTCGTAGCCTTGGTGGGCTTTTACCCCGCCAACTAGCTGATGGGCCGCGGACTCATCTCCCTGCGATAGCTTGCATGCAGAGGCCACCTTTTCCCTCAGCGTCCAAGGACGCCGTGGGCTTATCTGGTATTAGCAAGCCTTTCGGCCAGTTGTCCCAGTCAGGAAGGTAGATTATCCACGTGTTACGCACCCGTTCGCCGGTTTACTCACCCTTGCGGGCTTTCTCCCTCGACTTGCATGTGTTAGGCACGCCGCCAGCGTTCGTTCTGAGCCAGGATCAAACTCTCCAATTAAATTCGTCGGAGCGTCAGCTCCTGGGCTGACGTCACTACAAACTGCACTCAAAGCATTGCGGTGAACCGCAATCTTCTTCGTGGACTTGCTATCCGGTTTTCAAAGACCGAGCGTTGCTGCCACTGCCACTTCGGACGACCTTCTGCCTCCCCGCCTCGACGACGGGGCGCGCTTCCTACCGCTGTCTGCGGTTCCGTGTCAAGGGCCTCCGTTCCGCCCTCGTTCACGCCCCGGTTCTGCAGGGGCCGCGTCATGTAACACCGTGGATCGGAGGTGTCAAGAACCCTTCGGATCCACCCTTGCGTCGCCGGAAGAACCATCCCCGCGCGGACCCGATTCCCCCTCGTGGCGAGGCGCGTGGCAGACCAGGTAGACCTCCTTGCTGCCGCGGGCGACGCTCGCCTCGGGGCGCACCACCTTCACCTGCCGGAACGCCTCTCGCGCGCGGCGGAGGAACGCCTCGAAGTCCCCGCCCATGAAGACCTTCACCACCAGCCACCCCGCGGGCTTGAGCACCTCGAGGGAGAGGGCGAGCGCCCTGCCCGCCAGCTCGAGCGAGCGGGCCTCGTCGGCGGCGCGCACTCCCGAGGTCTTGGGAGCGAGGTCGCTGAGCACGGCGTCGTAGGGCGCGCGGCCCTCGGCGCGCAAGCGCGGGAGCAGCTCCGGCGCGAACGCGTCCGCGATCCAGGTCTGCGCCGGCGGCGCGAGGCGCGCGATCGGCTCGAGGTCGACGCCGAGAACGAAGCCCTTGGGACCGACTTCGCGCGCGGCGATCTGGCACCAGCCCCCCGGCGCCGCTCCGAGGTCGAGCACCCGCCCGCCGGGCCGGAGCACGTGGAAGCGACGCTGGATCTCGTCGAGCTTGAACGCCGAGCGGGCGCGCAGGCCCTGCTTGCGGGCCTTCTGCCAGAACCGGTCGCGGGGATCGTACGCCTTCGCCATCGGGCGGAGGTGTTAGCAGTCGCGGAGCAGCGCGCCCAGAAAACACGAAGCCCCCGGGCCGCGAACGGCGCGAGGGCCTCGATGAACAGCAGATCGCCTGAGGCGAATTACTTCGCCGGGGGGGTGGTGGTGCTGGACGCGTCGGCGGCAGGCGCCTTCTTGGCCTTCTTGGCCTTCTTGGCCTTCTTGGCCTTCTTCTCCGGCTTGGCGGACGTGTCGGCAGGCTTGGTCTCCTCGGCGGCAACGGCGCTGAAGGCGACGAGAACGAAAGCGGCGAGTGCGGCGGCGATCGTGCGGATCATCTTGGAACTCCTGGTGTTTTGCCCCGGGACGATCCCGGGTGCGTCGATCCCTGGGTTCAGCAAGGTCCGTGCCTGAAAAAGTGGGGCAAATTTCCCCAGCTCGAAAAAGAGAGCCCCGCGCCGGATCGGCGCAGGGCCCGGCGTGCGGTGTGGCGACGACGCCTACTTCTTCTCGGCCGGCTTCTCGGCGGCCTTCTCGGTCTTCTCGGTCTTCTCGGTCTTCTCGGCCTTCTCGGTCTTCTCCGCCGCCTTCTTCTCGTGCTTCTTCTCCGACTTTTCTGCCTTCTTCTCTTCGGCCTTGGGGGCCTCGGCGGCAGCCGCCGGCTTCGCGGCCTCTTCGGCGCGGACGCCGAAAGAGACGAGGGCAAAGGCGGCGAGAACGGCGGCGATCGAGCGGATCATTCAGAGTCTCCAGGGTAGTGGGCGAGACTTGGGGCGCGCCCGTGCGACGTTTGCCGGAGCAAGCGCCATGCCCGGAGGCGCCCTTCGAACAACCCAGCGGAAGCTCTCTGGAACACCCTCCGCTTCCTGCCGCGCCGCGGCGAGGCGGATCTCCGCGATGCTGCAAAACTCCCCACCCCGGCGCCGCTTGTAGGTCCGCCACGCATGCGTTAAGGACGCGCCTCTCTGCAGTCCGCAAGGAGACCCCGTGCCCAAGGACCACGACGCCGATCCGGTCGAGACCCGCGAATGGGTCGACGCCATCGAGAGCGTCATCGAGAACGAGGGTGTCGAGCGCGCCCGCTACCTGCTCGAGAACCTGATCGGCCGCATGCGCCAGGCCGGAACCGACCTTCCCTTCAGCGCCAACACGCCGTACGTGAACACCATCCCCGTCAGCGCGCAGCCGCAGCGGCCATCCGATTTCAAGATCGAGGGGCGCCTCGCCGCCATCACCCGCTGGAACGCGATGGCGCTGGTGGTCCGCGCGAACAAGGAGTCCACCGACCTGGGCGGACACGTCGCGAGCTACGCCTCCGCGGCCACGCTGTACGACATCGGGTTCAACCACTTCTGGCACGCGCCCGGCGAAGCTCACGGCGGCGACCTCGTCTACCTGCAGGGCCACTCCTCGCCCGGCTTCTACGCCAGGGCCTTCCTCGAGGGCCGTCTGACCGAGGAGCAGATGGCGCACTTCCGCCAGGAGGTGGACGGCAAGGGGCTCTCCAGCTACCCGCATCCCTGGTTGATGCCGGAGTTCTGGCAGTTCCCCACCGTCAGCATGGGCCTGGGTCCGATCATGTCGATCTACCAGGCCAAGTTCCTCCGCTATCTCGACGACCGCGGCCTCGCGAAGACGGCCGGCCGCAAGGTCTGGTGCTTCGTCGGGGATGGCGAGACGGACGAACCGGAGTCGCTGGGCGCCATCGCCGTCGCCGGCCGCGAGCGCCTCGACAACCTCATCTTCGTCGTCAACTGCAACCTGCAGCGGCTCGACGGGCCGGTGCGCGGCAACGGCAAGATCATCCAGGAGCTGGAGTCCAGCTTCCGCGGCGCGGGCTGGCACGTGATCAAGGTGATCTGGGGCTCGAACTGGGACCCGCTGCTCGCTCGCGACGACACGGGGCGCCTGCGGCAGCTGATGCAGGAATGCGTGGACGGCGACTACCAGGCGTTCAAGTCGCGCGACGGCGCCTTCGTGCGCAAGGAGTTCTTCGGCCGCTATCCGGAGACCGCGGCGATGGTGGCGGACTGGAGCGACGAGCAGATCTGGTCGCTGACCCGCGGCGGGCACGACCCGATGAAGGTGTACACGGCCTACAAGGCGGCGACCGAGTACAAGGGGCAGCCCACGGTGATCCTCGCCAAGACGGTCAAGGGCTTCGGGATGGGAGAGGCGATGGAGGGCCAGAACATCGCCCACCAGGCGAAGAAGATGAAGGCCGATCACATCCGCGCCTTCCGCGATCGCTTCCACGTGCCGATCCCGGAGGAAGAGCTGGAGAAGGTGCCCTTCTATCGCCCGCCGGACGACAGCGCGGAGATGAAGTGGCTGAAGGACCGCCTGCGGGAGCTGGGCGGAGGGCTGCCGCGCAGGCGGCGCAAGGCGGAAGCGCTGCAGGCGCCGCCCTTGTCGGCGTTCGAGGCGCAGCTCAAGAGCAGCGGCGAGCGCGAGCTGTCCACCACCATGGCGCTGGTCCGCATCCTCGCCACCCTGCTGCGGGACAAGACCCTGGGGCCCCGCGTGGTTCCCATCGTCGCCGACGAGGCGCGCACGTTCGGCATGGAAGGGATGTTCCGGCAGTACGGGATCTACTCGCACGTCGGCCAGCTCTACCGCCCCGAGGATGCCGACCAGCTGATGTTCTACAAGGAGGCGAAGAACGGGCAGATCCTCCAGGAAGGAATCACCGAGGCGGGCGCGTTCTGCTCCTGGATGGCGGCGGGGACGTCGTACAGCAACAACGCCGTGCAGATGATCCCCTTCTTCCTCTACTACTCGATGTTCGGCTTCCAGCGCGTGGGCGATCTCGCCTGGGCCGCGGGAGACATGCGCACCCGCGGCTTCCTCATCGGCGCCACCTCGGGACGGACCACGCTCAACGGCGAGGGCCTGCAGCACCAGGACGGGCACAGCCAGGTGGTCGCGGGCACCATCCCCAACTGCGTCGCCTACGATCCGACCTTCCAGTACGAGGTCGCGGTGATCGTGCAGGACGGGCTGCGGCGCATGGTCCAGGAGCAGGAGGACGTCTACTACTACCTGACGGTGATGAACGAGAACTACGCGCATCCCGACATGCCGGAGGGCGCGGAGCCGGGGATCATCAAGGGCATGTACCTGTTCCGCGAGAAACCCAAGGCGCAGGTACAGCTGCTCGGGTCGGGGAGCATCCTCCGCGAGGCGATCGCCGCCGCCGATCTGCTGGACCAGGACTTCGGCATCGCGGCGAACCTCTGGAGCGTCACCAGCTTCTCTCAGCTCCGGCGCGAGGGGCTGGCCACCGACCGCTGGAACGCGCTGCACCCGGCCGAGAAGCCGCGCAAGAGCTACGTCGAGCAGTGCATGAAGGAAAGGAAGGGGCCGGTCATCGCCGCGACCGACTACGTGAAGCTGAACGCCGATTCCATCCGCGCCTTCCTCCCCGCGCGGTACCGGGTGCTGGGCACGGACGGCTTCGGGCGCAGCGACACGCGGGCGAAGCTGCGCCATTTCTTCGAGGTGAACCGGTACTGGATCGTGGTCCACGCCCTGCGCGCGCTCGCCGAGGAGGGGACCGTTCCCGCCGCGCGGGTCGCGGAAGCCCTGAAGAAGTACGATCTCGATCCCGAGAAGCCCAACCCGGTGACGGTCTAGCCATGGACGTGCTCGTTCCCGACATCGGCGACTTCAAGGACGTGCCGGTGATCGAAGTGCTGGTGAAGCCCGGCGACGAGATCGCGGCGGAGGCGCCGCTCGTCACGCTCGAATCGGACAAGGCCACCATGGAGGTGCCCTCCCCGGCGGCCGGCGTGGTGCGGGAGATCACCGTCAAGGTGGGCGACAAGGTCTCCCAGGGCACGCTGATCGCGCGGCTGGACGCGAAGGAGGAGACGTCGCGATCCGCGGCCACCGGGCAGCACCCCGCCACGCCGGAGCAGCCGGTGGCCGCCTCGCGCGGCGGCACGGCGCCTTCGGAGCAAGCGGCCCCGGAAAAGGCGTACCGCGAGGAACCGCAGGCGACGCAGACGCCGCGCAAGGAATACGGCGGGCCCACCGAGACGGTACCCCCGCCCCGGAATGAGCCGTCGGTCGCGCCGCCGGTGATCGACGAGAACGCGTTCCACAAGGCGCACGCCGGCCCGGGCGTGCGCAAGCTCGCGCGCGAGACGGGCGTCGACCTGGGGCGGGTCACCGGGACGGGGCCCAAGGGCCGCATCGTCAACGAAGACGTGTACAAGTTCGTGAAGTCGGTGATGACGGGAGGCGCCGCGCCCACCGCCGCCGCCACGGGCGGCGCGGGAATCACCGTCGCGCCGTGGCCCAAGGTGGACTTCGCGAAGTTCGGGCCCGTCGAGAACAAGCCGCTGACGCGGATCCAGAAGATCGCCGGCCCGGGCCTGCACCGGAACTGGGTGAGCATCCCGCACGTGACCAACTGCGAGGACGCGGACATCACCGACCTGGAAGCGTTCCGGGTGGCGCTGAACAAGGAGCAGGAGGTGAAGGTCACCCTGCTCGCCTTCCTGATCAAGGCCTGCGTCGCGGCGCTGCAGAAGTTCCCCAACTTCAACAGCTCGCTCGAGGGCGACCACCTGGTGATCAAGAAGTACTGGAACCTCGGGTTCGCGGCCGACACGCCGCAGGGGCTGATGGTTCCGGTGGTGAAGGACGTCGATCAGAAGGGCGTGTTCGCCATCGCGCAGGAGACCGGGCAGCTTGCGGCCAAGGCCCGCGACGGCAAGCTCGCGCCGTCCGACATGCAGGGGGCCACCTTCACCATCTCCTCGCTGGG
>JBGQLA010000310.1:0-6499 GCA_041499865.1 Deltaproteobacteria bacterium | reverse complement strand
GCGCTCGTCTCGGTTTCGCCTGCGGGCACGTTCGTCTCCGCCCTACCCCTTGGTGAGCTTCTCGACGGCGAGCTCGAGCACCTCGCACATCGCCTGGCCGGTGCTGGCGTCGAACTCCGTCATCTCCCAGCGGACCGGCCACGCCTTCTGGAAGTTCCAGCGGCCCACTTCCGTCTTGCCGTCGGCCGCCAGGGCGACGATCGAGCCGTTGCGGCGCGCGATCTTCTTCGTCCCCGAGGCGGCGATCTCGTCGCGCCACTGGAACAGCGCGGGGTCCGAGACATAGCCCTTGGTGAGCACCAGGTTCGACGCCTTGCTGGGGCCGATCAGCTTGCGGACGGTCTCGTTGTCCCCGCCCTCCTGGTACTCGAGGATCTCGCTCTCGCTCTTCAGGCCGCCGCACTTCCGGAAAGCGGCGCTGTCGATCGAGTCGATCTCCACCCGGAAGAAGGCGACTGCGAGGTGGTCCTTGCGAACGGCGCCCGGCATTGCGATCCCCCGAAACGCGTTACAACCTGCGCGCCCTGCAGCTTATCAGGGAATCGATTGGCCGCCTAGGGGCCAAGCATACTACCCCGCGGCCACTACCGTTTTCGGCTCTTCTTCCTTCGCCTCGTCGGTGCGCTCCCGGGTCCACTGGTGGATGCGGACCACGATGAACTCCGCCGGCTTCACGGGAGAGATGCCGATCTCGCAGATCAGCTGCCCGACGTCGCGCGCCTCGGGAGGGTTGGTCTCCTCGTCGCACTTGACGTAGTACGCCTCGTCCTGCGCGGCGCCGACCAGCGCGCCCTGCTTCCACAGATCGCCCAGGAACACGTCCACCGAGCGGATGATCTTCTTCCACAGCGAGGGCTCGTTGGGCTCGAACACCACCCACTGTGCGTACTTCTCCACGCTCTTGCGCACCAGGATGAAGAGCCTGCGCACGTTGATCTGCACGAACGCCGGGTCGGAGCTGAGGGTGCGCGCGCCCCAGATGCGGATGCCGCGGCCCGGGAAGGAGACCAGCGTATTGACGCGGTGGTCGAAGGCGTGATCGCGCTCGCGCTTGCGCACGCGCTGCGCCACGTCCACCAGGCCCTGCAGCGGCTGGTTGGCCGGGGCGCGGTGCACGCCTTCCAGCCGATCGGTGCGCGCGATCATCCCGGCGATGTGTCCGGAGGGAGGCATCGGGGCCAGCACCTCCTCGCCCTGGCGCACCTTGATGAAGGGAAAGTAGAAGCTCGCGTGCGAGGAGTCGAACTGCCCGCGCCACTCGAGCACCTCCTCCAGGCCGTGCCCCGGGAGCGGATCGAGGATGCAGAACCGGTCGTGCAGCTTTTCGCAGTGATCGATCATCGCCCGCTGCACGGCGAGGACCTGCTCCGGCTCCTGGAAGCCGACGGAGCGGCGGTACTGGAACATCAGATCGGGCGCGACCACCAGGTCCACGTGCTCGATGCGCTCCAGGGCGAGAAGGCCGCGCGGCTCGCCGCCGGACAGGCCGATGAAGTCGTCCGGGGTGGGATCGAGGCCGCCCTCGGGGCCGACGTTGACGATGTAGGCGGTGCGTCCGCCGTTGTCGAAGAACCCGCGCACCGCCAGCGCCATGTAGCCGGCGGAAGCGCCGAACACCTGCTCGTACTGCTCGTACGACCCCACGCGGGTGGGCTGGTTGCGGGGCCCCTCCGCGGTGACGCCGAGGAACGCGGTCACCCCCGTCTCGACGCGCTCGAGCGGGACGTAGCGATCGCCCGCGGACTCGAGGTGGACGCCGGGAGACTTGTAGAGGCTGGTCATGGTGTTCTCAGAACGAGGTCTCGCCGCCGCCGCCGGAACCCTTGGAGGCCTCGTTGATCCGCTTGTTGATCTCGGAGATCTCCTTGATCCACATGTGCCGCTCCTTGTGCTCCATCGTCAGGATGTCGTCCATGCCCCAGTGAAAGTGGTACGCGATGTAGGCTACCTCGCCGGAGATCTTGTCCAACGGGTAGCTTACGATTCCCCCAGGGCCGTGGCCCCCGTTCCGATGTCCACCTGGAACTCCTGGCCGCAGCCGGGGCACCTGGCGCCGACGTTGGCGGTGCCGCTCTCGTTGATCTGCCGGTAGAACTCCTGGAGATAGGAGAGGTCGGCGGAGAAGAGCCCCTCGACGGTGCCGGGGTTGACCTCGCCTTCCTTCAGCTCGCCGAGCCTGGTGATCACCCGCGAGAGCAGGATGATCACCAGATACGCGCGGTTGTTCTTCACCCGGAAATCCTGGAGCGGGATGATCTCATCCTTGGCGGTGGCGAGCCGCATCACTCCCTTGCGGTGCAGGTTTCCCTGCTCGTCGACGAATCCCTTGGGCAGCGTGAACTCGAACTCGGTCTTGAACGCCATCGCGGTCGGACTCCTCCGTGACTTCGGAACGTGTTTTCAGCGACTGCGAGCCCCGAGGCGCCTCCAGAACCGGCCGGAGGCGCCTCGGGGCCCAGGAACTCTCAGCGGCTCATGCCATCTTCATTTCTTCGAAGACGATCTCCACCCGCTCGGTGGCGTGGCCCGAGCTGTGCGAGTTGAGCGAGGCTCCCTGCCACTTCACCGGGAAGCAGTTGAAGAAGTTGATCCGGCGCGCCTCGTCGCCCTTGTCGTTGTGGAAGGTGACCGAGATGCTGCGGCGGTCGGTCTTGCCGTCGACCACCGCCTTCCGCCAGGTGAAGAACGCCTTGTCGTTGCCCTGGTCGCGCTCCACCACGATGCGGCCCGGCTTGAGCTGGCCGGGGCGGCAGTGGGTCTGCGGATCCTCGCCGTCGTTGTACTCGACCACTTCGGCCTCGAACTCGATCCCGTCCACCTTGTGGATGCCGTTGACGGTGACTCCGTCGATCTCCAGCCCGAACTTGTGGCTGAGAAAGAAGTCGCCGTTGGTCTTGGTGAGCCCCTTCAGGGTCTCGCGATTGAACTTGACTGCCATGGGTTTGTCTCCTGATTCGAAGGGGTGGAAGGCCTAGGCGAGCTCGACGCGTTCGAACATGATCTCCAGCGACTCGACCACGTGGCCGGAGGTGCGCGAGTGCAGGCCGTTCAGCTTCCACTTCTTCGGCCAGCAGTCGTGCAGGTTCACCCGCGAGGACTCGGTGCCCTCGTCGGTCAGATAGACGATGCTGATGCTCTTGCGCTGGACGTTCCCGTCGTAGACGCTCTTGAACCAGTCGTAGAACTCGCCGTTCGCCCACAGGCGGTCGAGCACCAGCGTCCCCACCTTCTGGCGTCCGGGCCGGAGGCGGGAGAAGTGATCGTCGGCGTCCTGGTACACCACCATCTCGTGCTCGTGCTCGAGCCCGTCCACCTTCATGATGCCGCCGGTGGTGACGCCGTCGATCTCGACGGTGAACCGGCTCTGCTGGATGAAGTCCCCCGATGCGTTCTTGGTGGAGGACTTCAGCACTTCGCGGCTGAACTTCACTGCCATCGCGCCTCTCCTGTCAGCGACCCCAGCGGGGTCCGTGCATTGCGTTCCGGTCGCGGGTCCCCCCGCCCCGGGGCTTCCACTTCAGAATCGCCTCTCCGGGCCCCTCCCGGACCGCCGCCGCCGATCGGCGTCCCGGGAGCGGCGAGGAGCCCGCTCCCGGGAAGCGCCATCCCCCTCGGAACTACTTCGCCTGCCCTGCCATCTGGCCGATGCGGAAGATGACGAACTCCGCCGGCTTCACCGGTGCAATGCCGATCTCGCAGACCATCTGCCCGGCGTCGACCACCTCGGGCGGGTTCGTCTCCGAGTCGCACTTCACGTAGAACGCCTCCTCCGGCGTCTTCCCCATCAGCGCGCCCGAGTTGTAGATGCGGAGGAGGAAGGCGGTGATGTTGCGGCTCACCCTCTTCCACAGCGTCTCGTCGTTCGGCTCGAACACCACCCACTGCGTGCCGATCTCGATCGACTGCTCCACCATCAGGAACAGGCGGCGGACGTTGATGTACCGCCAGGAGGGATCGCTGGAGATGGTGCGCGCTCCCCAGACCCGGATCCCGCGGTCGCCCATGTTCCGGATGCAGTTGATCCCGCGCGGGTTGAGGAAGTCCTGCTCCGCCCGCGAGATGGTGTACTTGAGGCCAAGCGCTCCGCGGACGATCTCGTTCGCGGGCGCCTTGTGCACGCCGCGCTCCGCATCGCTCCGGGCGTAGATGCCGGCCATGTGGCCCGAGGGCGGAACGAAGATGTTGCCCTTCTCGGGGTCGTACACCTGGATCCAGGGGAAGTAGTACGCGGCGTACTGCGAGTCGCGCGGCTTGGGCATCTTTGCGATGCCATCCCTGCCCAGCTCCTCAGCCGAGTCGAGGATCGCGAAGCGGTACTTGTTGTTCTCGCAGTGCGAGATCACCGCGTCCTGGATCGCGGATTCGCTCTGGCCCGGGGCTGCGACCAGGGAGATCTCCGGGATGTCGTTGAAGACGTTGAGCCCGGTCCGGCGGCCCGGGCCTTCGTCCTTGCCGATGTACAGCGCCGGGTTCACGGCGGACGAGGCGGTGGGAGCGGCCGAGGCCGGCGCCGCGGCGGGCTTCGCCTCCGCGCCTTTCTTCGTCTCCGCTTCCTTCTTCTCCGACTCCTTCGCCGACTGCTCCGCCGTCACCGTGCGCGGCGAGACGTTGCAGACGAAGGCCTTGGTGCCTCCGTTGTTGAAGAACCCGTACACGGCGTGCGCCAGGTGGGTCGAGTGCGAGAAGTCGCCGAAGGTCCGGGTGTACTGCGCCCAGTTGGTGATCAGCACCGCCTCGTTGGTGGGGCCGACCGACGACTCGCCGATGAACGCCGCGGTCGAAGTCCCGACTGCCTCGATGGGCTTCGAACCACGGTCGACCTCCTCGATGTACACGCCAGGGGACAGATACGACGTTGCCATTTACCGCTCCTTACCGTTCGGTGGTTGGAGACCGCACAAGGGAGGCGGCCTCGCGTGGGAGATTGCCCTGCTTTCTTTTCTCGATGACCACAGGTCGAACGAACTTCCCCTCTCAGTGCCGGGAGTCACTTGCGCGGTGGAGCCACGATCTTCGGCGGCTTCGCCTCCACCCCCAGCTCCCTGGCGCTCACGCTGCCCGGGGGTGGCCTCAGCTGATCGAACACGTCGATGTGGCGCTCGCGCACGCGCTTGCTGCGCCCGAGCTCGCGGCCGGAGAACAGCCGCGCCTCGGTGCGGTAGCCGACCGCGACGCGCGCGCTCTGACCGAGCCCGGAGAACACGGCGGCCGCGGTCTCCAGCGTGAATCCGGTGTCGTGGTGCACCGGCAGCGTGTCCTGGCGCGAGAACGTTTCGCCCAGGAGCTGCTCGCCGGCGAGCTTCGGGTGATCGAGGAACGCCTTCATCCCCAGCGCGAGGATCTCGTGCTCGTCGGCGAGATCGTCGGCGGCGGCGGTGAGCAAGAAGTGCAGGCCCATCTCCAGCGGACGCGCGTACCGGATCACCTGCGTCTCGCCGTTCTCGTCGGTGATCTCTTCCTCGAGGTGCCAGTTCTCGTTCGCGCGCACGTCGATGGTGGGGCGGATGTCGTAGAGGTAGAGCACGACGCACGGCGAGCTCTTCCGCAGGAACTCCGCGGTGGGCGCCGCGAGAAACGCCTTCGCCTTGCTCTTCTGCGCGGACAGCTCGGCGCGAAGCACGCCGAGAAGGCTCTGGCCGACGTCGCGGATGACCTGGTGCTTGGGCATGAGGCGTACCACTACCTTAGGAGTTGTTCTCCCGAAGTGAGTGCAGAGGTGAGGGGGCTGCGCCCATTTTGGGAGAATCGCCGCCCGAGTCAAGCAGCCCCCGCGCGATTCCCACGGCGCGACGCGTCTGCTTTCGGAATTCGTCAACGAATCCGGCACCCACCGAAATTGTCCCCCCGCGCGGACCGCTACTCCTCGATGTCCGCGCTGTCCTCGTCCTTGCGGGCGGCGTCCTCCGCCGCTTTCTTCGCGCCCTGCAGCGCATCGCCCTTCTGCGCGATCTCGTCCTTGATCCCTTTCGCCTGGTCCGCGCCCGGCACGGCTCCGAGCGCGGCCGCCGGTCCTGCCTCTTGCTTCGCGCTCTCCGCGGCGGAAGCGACGGACACGGCGACATCCGCCGCGGCCGCTCCGGCGACGAATCCCGCCTGGATGTCCGAAGCGGCCGACATGCTCTCCTGCGACTCCGTCTCGCCAGCCGCAGCAGCGTCTTTCGCGGAGCCGACGATTCCTTCCTCTTCGGGCAGCCGGATTTTTCCCGCCGAGCCGCCACCCTCCGCCTGATCCGGGATTGCCGGCATCTTCGAGCCGCCACCCTCCGCGCGCGTCGCGCCCTTCGCTGCATCCGCGGACCCGTCCGCCGCCGCCGACGCCTGCGCCGCTCCACCCGACGACGCGCCAGCAGCAGCTCCGGCCGCCTTCCCGGGATCCGAACCCGCGGCACCCGCGCCCGCCGCGCCACCTCCGGAACCCGCGGCACCTGCGCCCGCCGCGCCACCTCCCGAACCCGCGGCACCTGCGCCCGCCGCGCCACCTCCCGAACCCGCGGCACCT
>JBGQLA010000309.1:0-6539 GCA_041499865.1 Deltaproteobacteria bacterium | reverse complement strand
GTCTCCAGTCCGGTCGGCCCGAGGCCCGCGATGGCTCCCTCCCCCGCAGGGTTGAAGCGCACGGACAGCTCGCTCTGCATCCCCAGCGCGGAGAGCTCCTGTGCGACCGCCTTGCCGAAGGCGCCCGCCGCGGCGCGCCGCTCCCGCGAGAGCTTCTCCGCCAGCGTCCGGGCGGCGGCCGCGAGCTTTTGCACCTCGCCCTCGCGCCGCGCCAGCTCCACGTCGTGGTTCTCCAGCGAGGCCAGCTCGCCGCGCATCTGGTCGCGGCGCTGGAGCGCGCTCGCCAGGGTGCCGCCGTGCTTGCGCGAGATGCGCCTCAGCACCTCGATGCGCTCGTCGATCTCCTCGAGCCGCTGCGGATCTCCGCCCGCGCGCGCGCCGTAGCGCGACAGCTCCCGCGCCGCCTCGTCGAGCTCCGCCGAGGCGCCGCGCACCGCCTGCGCGAGCGCGGTGAGCGCCGGGTCGATGGCCGCCATCTCCTCCAGCTTCCTCGCCGCCTTCGCCGCCTGGACCTCGGCGAGCACCGCCTCCGCCTCTTCGGCGCCGGCGCGGAGCTTCTCCGCGGCGGCGAGCACCCTTCGCTCCTGGATCAGGCGCTCGTCCTCGCCGGGCTCCGGGGCCGTCTTCTCCAGCTCGTCGAGCTGGAACTTGAGCCAGTCGGCCCGCTGGGCGCGCTGCGACTCGTCGGAATCGAGCTGCGCCCGGGCTTTCTCCGCCTCGGCGAGCGCCGCGAACGCCTGGGAGAACCCGGCGCGCACCGCGCCGAGCTGCGCGTGCGCATCGAGCAGGTCCAGGTGCAGGGCCGCGTCCAGCAGCCCGACGTGCTCGTGCTGCCCCGAGATGTCCAGCAGGCCCCGGGTGGCGGCCTGGAGCTGCGCGGCCGTGGCCAGCGCGCCGTTCACCCACGCCCGGCTGCGCCCCTCGCGCTGGACGGTGCGTCGGACCACCAGCTCCCCGCCCGCCGCCGGCAGGCCCAGGGTCTGGAGCCGCGCGTCGCACTCCGCCGGATGCCGGGGCCGGAACAGGGCCTGCACCTCGGCCTCTTCCGCCCCGGTCCGGACCGAGTCCGCCTGCGCCCGTCCGCCCAGCACCAGATGGAGCGCTTCCACCAGGATGCTCTTTCCCGCCCCCGTCTCGCCCGTCAGCACGTTGAAGCCGGGGGCGAAGTGCACCTCCAGCTCCTCGATGATGGCGAACGCCCGCACGCGCAGCAGCTCCAGCATGGCCGGCAAAATAGCAGACGGGTCCGACATGGGTGATAGCTTCGAAGGATGTTCGAGCCCGGCGATCCGCGCTACGAGGAGATCCTCGATCTCGCGAACCTCGCGACGCGCGACAGGCTGCTCGACGGGCAACGAGGCCGCTGGCGCGAGCTCGTCACGCAGCTGCTCGGCAGCGTCCAGTCCGAGGGCTCCGCGGCGGAGCGGCGCCACGATCTGCGCGGCCCCGCGGAGCTGGAGGTCGACATTCTCGCCCCCGACGAGATGGCCTCGCTCGCCACCAGCACCGTGAGCGCCGGCGGGATCTCGATGCGCATCGCCGAAGTGATCCCCATCGGCACCCCCATCGACCTCTCCATCAAGGTGAAGGAGCGGAAGGTGCCGCTGCTGGTCACGGCGCAGGTGGTGTGGAGCCGCCCGGGACAGCTGGGCGCGGCCTTCGTCGATCTCTTCCAGAACGACCGCGAGCTTCTCGAAGGTCTGGCGGTCAAGGCCCTGCTGGAAGGCGGATAGCCGCCGCGCTATCTTCCGCCGCCCAACCCTTGGGAGGCCCCATGACACCGTTCAGAATCGCCGCAGCGGCCCTGCTGCTCGCCGCATCGATCCGTCCCGCACGTGCCGAGGATGCGAAGGCCAAGGCGCCGCCGCAGATGAGCGCGGCCGAGCAGGCGATGATGGAGAAGTACATGAAGGCGGCGACGCCCGGCCCCGAGCACCAGAAGCTCGCCAAGCTCGCCGGCAAGTGGAAGCTGCAGGTCACGGCATGGATGGCGCCGGGAGCGCCGCCGGAGAAGAGCGAGGGCACCGCGGAGTTCACCTCGCTGCTCGGCGGGCGGTATCTGCAGCAGGAAGTACACGGGAACATGGGCGGGCAGCCCTTCGAGGGCCGGGGAGTCGAAGGCTACGACAACGTCACCAAGGAGTCGTTCGGCACCTGGATGGACACCATGTCCACCGGCCTGCTGGTGGCGCGCGGCAAGTGCGCGGCGGACGCGAAGAAGTGCACGTACAAGGGCACCATGCCCGACGCGGTCGCGGGCAAGGCCGTGCCGATGACCGAGATCCTCACGTACACCGACGACGATCACTTCAGCTTCGAGCTGCATGGCCCCGGGCCGGACGGCAAGGTCTTCAAGATGATCGAGATCGCCTACACCCGTCAGTGATCCTGGGATGCTCCGGCCGGCGGCGAGAGCGCCGCCGGCCGCGCGGCCCGACCGTAGATCCCTTCGATCTCCTCCCGGTAGCGCCGCACCACGTTGCGCCGCTTGATGCTCAGCTTGGGCGTGAGCAGGTCGTTGGCGACGGTGAACTCCTCGCCGGTGACGATGAAGTCGCGGATCTTCTCGAAGTGCTTGAAGTCCGTGCCCTGCCGGTCGATCTCGGCCCGGAAGAGCTCGCGCGTCCGCGCGTGCGCGATGAGCCGCGCGGGAGTGCCGTCGAGGATGCCGTGCTGCGCGGCCCAGGCGCGCAGCATCGCCAGGTCCGGCACCACCACGGCGATGTTGAAGGGCCGGTTCTCGCCGTACACCATCACCTGGGAGACGAAGAGGCTGAGGCCGATCTTCTCCTCCAGCGGCACGGGCGCCACGTACTTGCCGTTGTCCAACTTGTAGAGCTCCTTCACGCGGCCGGTGACGTAGAGATAGCCGTCGGCATCGATGCGCCCCAGGTCGCCGGTGCGGAAGGCACCATCCGGCGAGAGGACCCGCGCGGTCTCCTCCGGCAGCTTGTAGTAGCCCTGCATCACGTTGTGGCCCCGGACGACGATCTCTCCCTCGCCGGGCTCCGTCCCCTTCGACTCGTCGAGCGTCACCGTCACGCCGGGGACGGGCTTGCCGACGGACCCGAGCCGCCGATCGGTGGGCGTGTTGAGCGCCGCCCCGGGGCTCGTCTCGGTGAGGCCGTAGCCCTCGCAGACCAGCACCCCGAGGCCGTCCACGAATTCCGCCACCTCTCGCGGCAGCGCCGCGCCTGCCGACACGGCGAACTTCAGCCGCCCTCCGAACCGCGCCACGATCCGCCCGTAGACGAGCCGCCGGATCAGCGCCAGCGCCAGCCGGTCCAACGCGGAGACGCGCTCGCCCCGGCGCATCCGCGCCTGCACCCGTTGCCCCGCCGCGAACAGCTTGCGCACCGGCGCGGCGCTGTCCGCCATCTTCCGGCGCACCGCCGCGTAGATGCGGTTGAACACGGCGGGAACCGCCACGAGCAGCGTGGGCTGCACCTCCAGCATCTCGTCCATCAGGTGCACGACGCCTTGGGAAAGCGCTGCCGAGGCGCCCGCGCCGATGATGGTGTGCACCTCCACGGTTTGCCCGAAGAGATGGGCCCAGGGGAGGAAGGCCAGCGACCGATCTTCCGGTTGCAGGTGGAACACCTCCAGACCCGCGGCGACGTTGCAGGCGAAGTTCGAGTGGCTCAGCACCACTCCCTTGGGCTCCCCGGTCGTGCCGCTGGTGTAGACGATCGCGGCGGTCTCCGACGGATCGGGAACGCGGGCGCCGCGCGGATCGCGGACGCCCGCCGCGAGGAGAGCGGAGTACGAGGACGCGTCTTCCGGGGGCGCGGCGAAACAGATGACGTGCCGCAGCGCGGGCAGCGACGGCTTCATCTCCAGGACGCGCCGCGCCGTCTCCTGCGTCGAGACCAGGCAGACCTTCGCCTCGCTGTTCATCAGGATGAACTGCCGCTCGCGCTCCTGCTGCGCCTCGTACATCGGCACCCAGATCGCGCCGAGCCCGAAGCTGGCGTAGGCGGCCGCCGCCCAGGGGACGCTGTTTCCCGAGACGATGGCGACGCGGTCGCCCTTCCCGACGCCCAGCCCGGCGAGGCCGGCGCGGGCCGCGTCGACCTGCCGCGCGAATTCCGCGTAGGTGATGAACTCCCAGCGGCCCCCGCGCTTCTCGCCGAACAGCGGCCGAGGGCCGTGGCGCTCCACGGCATCCTCGAGGAGCGACACCAGGTCGCGCACCGGCGGATCGAAGGCGGGCATCGCAGCGGTTCAGGAAGTGACCGGCTCTCGCCGCGACAAGAGTCCGGCGATCACTTCTTCGCCGGCTGCTTCTTCACCCGGTCGCGCAGCTCGCCGAACCGCTTGAGCAGCTCCTGCGCCTTGCTCTTCGTCGCCTCGTTGACCTGACCCATCTTCTGCTCGAGCTCGCCGAGGCTCGGCTCCAGCTTCTTCCAGGCCTCCTGGGCATCCATGCCCGCGAGGTGCAGCTGGAGCTTGATCTCGTCGCGCATGGTCCGCAGCTGCGCCACTGCCTTGTCGACTTCCTGCTTGAGCTGGGGCTTGTCCGGACCGGCCATGGGATTCTCCTTGGATGTGCTGCGTGTCAGCGCGTCCCCCAGCGGAGCTTCTCCCGCAAGATGGTGAAGTAGTCCAGCTCGGGATTGCGGAGGATCAGGGTGCGGTGCCGGGCCGGCTGGATGCGGACTTCGTGCCCGATCTCCAGCGGGCGGCCCCGGGTGCCGTCCAGGGTGACGAACATCTCGCTCGGGCTCGCCAGCCGCACGCTGACCACGCTGGAAGGCGGCAGCACCAGCGGGCGCTGCGTGAGCGCGTGCGGACAGATGGGCGTGAGCAGCACCGCATCCAGCGTGGGGATGACGATTGGACCATCGGCGGACAGCGAGTACGCGGTGGACCCCGTCGGGGTGGCGACGATCAGCCCGTCCGCCTCGTAGGTGGCGGCGGGGCGGCCGTCGACGAGCACCTCCAGCGCGGCCAGGCGGCTGAGGGCGTTCTTGGAGATCACCGCGTCGTTGAGCACGCTCCCTTCGAGCAGGAGCTGCTCGCGGTGCCGCACCTCCACCTCCAGCATCAGCCGCCGCGTCACCGCCAGCTCGCCTTGGAGCGCTTTTTCCAGCATCGGCAGGGCGCGCTCGCGCGGCACCTCGGTGAGGAACCCCAGGGTGCCCATGTTGACGCCGAGGATGGGCACCTCGCGGTGGTCGCAGAGGCTGGCGGCGTGGATCAGCGTGCCGTCGCCCCCGAGGACCACCAGCAGATCGGCCCGGCCGGCGATCTCGCGGCCCGGCGCCGTCGGCGCCCCGGCGACCCCCGCCTCCTCCTCGACCAGGGCGGTGTGGCCGCGCTTCTGAAGCCAGCGCACCATCTCGCGCGCCAGCTCGGCGGCCGCTTCCCTGGCGAGGCGCGGGATGACTCCGACGGTAGCCACGGCGGGACTGTACCGCATCGCGGCGTTACACTCGCGCGAATGCCTGCACGTCCCGGACAAACCAGCGATCTCTTCCGCGCGGCGGCGGCGAAGGACCCCTCGCTCGTCCCGCTGCCGGAGCGGATGCGCCCGCGCACCGTCGACGAGATCGTCGGCCAGCAGCACATCCTCGGGCCGAACACGCTGCTCCGCGAGGCGATCGAGACGGACCAGGTGCCTTCGCTGATCTTCTGGGGGCCGCCGGGGACCGGGAAGACGACGCTCGCCCGGGTGATCGCGGCGGCCACCCGCGCGGAGCTGGTGGCCCTCTCCGCCGTCGACAGCGGGATCAAGGACATCCGCGAGGCGGTGCAGCAGGCCGGGCGCAGGCTCGCGGAGAACCGCCAGCGCACGCTCCTCTTCATCGACGAGATCCACCGCTTCAACAAGGCGCAGCAGGACGCGCTGCTCCCGCACGTGGAGCGCGGGACGGTGACCCTGATCGGCGCCACCACCGAGAACCCCAGCTTCGAGGTGAACTCCGCGCTGCTCTCGCGCTGCCGGGTGTTCGCGCTGCGGCCGCTGGAGGAGGCAGACCTTCGCGTGTTGCTCGATCGCGCGCTCCTGGACAAGGAGTTCGGGCTCAAGGGCGCCTTCGTGGCCAAGCCCGAGTTCCTCGAGCACGTGGCCAGGCATTCCTCCGGCGATGCCCGCCGGGCGCTCTCGGCGCTGGAAGTGGCGGCGGCGCGGGCCCGGGCGGAGCGGCGCGACGTGCTCGACGCGCACGATGCCGAGGAGGCGCTGCAGCAGAAGACGCTGCTCTACGACAAGTCGGGCGACGCGCACTACGACACCATCAGCGCCTTCATCAAGAGCCTGCGCGGCAGCGATCCCGACGCCGCCGCGTACTACCTCGTGCGCATGCTCGAGTCGGGCGAGGAGCCGCGCTTCCTGCTGCGCCGGATGGTGATCTTCGCCTCCGAGGACGTGGGCAACGCCGACCCGCGCGCGCTCGGCGTGGCCATCGATGCGCTGCGCGCGTTCGAGCTGGTCGGGCTCCCCGAGGGCGTCTTGCCGATGACCCAGGCGGCGGTGTTCCTCGCCACCTGCCCGAAGAGCAACTCCACCCTCACCACCTATTCCGCCGCGCGCAAGG
>JBGQLA010000308.1:0-6542 GCA_041499865.1 Deltaproteobacteria bacterium | reverse complement strand
CTTCCCAGGAGTGGTCGGCATCGGGCGGAACGCTGTTGCCCGTCCCGGCCGACGATCAGCGATTCGCCTTTGATGCAGCGCTCGAGGACGTCGCCCGCCGGCAAAACGTGCCCACCGCGGAGTTCGCGGCGAAACGCCTCGAGTATCGGGCGGCGCCGGCGTTGCGTGGTCGTGGCTGGTCGAGGGTCGGCACGCTCTACCGTCCCCTTCTTCTCGGCCTGCTGGCTTTGGTGGTGGTGGTCGTACTGGAGCGGCTCATTCTGCGCCGGCCACCAGTTCTCCGCGCGTGAACCACGGCGCTACACTCGAGCGCGTGCAGGCGGGTGGGGGGAGAAACAGGCTACACTCACGCCGAAAGGCGGGGAGCAAATGGAATACGCCATCGGTATCGTTCTCGCACTTTCAGTGTCCGCTCTGGCCACGGCGGCCGGGTTCGATCGCGATCGCGCGTTCTACCCTGTCCTTGCGATCGTCATTGCGTCCTACTACGGCCTCTTTGCCGTCATGGGCGGGTCGACGATGGCGTTGATGACGGAATCGATCGTCATCGTGGCGTTCGTGTTCATTTCGATCCTCGGATTCAAGCTCAACCTGTGGTTCGTCGTCGCCGCCTTGTTTGCTCATGGCGTCTTCGACTTCATCCACGCGGGCTTGATCCCGAATCCGGGCGTGCCGGCATGGTGGCCTGGGTTCTGCCTCACCTATGACATCGCGGCAGCAGGCTATCTGGCCTGGATTCTGAAGTCGCGACTCGAGGCAAAGCGCACCCGGGCGCTCAACCCGGAGAGCCTCAAGCCGGCCGACGTTGCCGCCGCACGGTGATCCTCAAGGCGCGGCTGCAGAGCGACGTTCCCTCGGAGCCGGTGAGCAAATTGGTTGTCCGGAGCGCGCAGGCTCGGACGTCCTTGTGTCAAGATGCCGGCACACCGCCGGACGACAAGGAGAGAGCACAATGCCGAACTTCCTCTACATCTTCCGCGGCGGCGGGATGAGCGTAAAGCAAAGCCCCCAGGAGCTTCAGCAGCAGATGCAGAAGTGGGGCGCCTGGATCCAGCAGCTTCGCCAGGACGGTCACTTCAAGGCCGGCGAGCCGCTGGAGAACGGCGGAAAGGTGGTCCGCGGCAAGAAGAAGGCGGTCACCGATGGCCCGTACGCCGAGGCGAAGGACCTGGTCGGAGGGTTCCTGTTGATCGAGGCGCAGAGCCTCGACCAGGCGACCGAGCTCTCGCGAGGCTGTCCCGGACTCGACGTCGACGGCACGGTGGAGATCCGGCCCATCGCATCGATGAGCGCGTGATCCCGGATCTCGACTTCCGGCGCGAGTCGGCGCGCATGCTGGCGGCGCTGACTCGCGTGCTGGGTTTGCAAAATCTGGCGCTGGCGGAGGACGTGGTGCAGGACGTCCTCTGCCGCGCCTTGGAAACCTGGAAGTACGCCGGCCCGCCGCGCGACGCGTCCGCGTGGCTGGTCACCGCAGCGCGAAACCGGGCCATCGATCTCATCCGCCGCGAGCGCACGCGGCGCGAATTCGCGCCCGACCTGGAGCTGCGCAGCGAGTACGCGCTCGCGCCCACGGTCTCGGCCATGTTCAAGGACAGCGAAATCGAGGACGACCTCTTGCGGATGATGTTCTCCGTATGCGCGCCCAACCTGCCCGAGCCGGCGCAGCTGGCCCTGGCGCTCAAGCTGCTCTGCGGATTCGGCACCAGCGAAATCGCGGCGGCGCTGCTCTCCAGCGAGCCGGCGGTGGAGAAGCTTCTTGCGCGTGGCAAGGAAATGCTGGCGCGCGCGGGCGCGCTGTACGAAGTGGCGGGGCGGGCGCAGATCGAGAAGCGGCTCGAGGGGGTACAGCATGCGCTCTACCTGCTCTTCTCCGAGGGCTACCACGGCAGCGGCGCGCCGGTTCAGGAGGAGCTGTGCGCCGAGGCGATGCGGCTGTGCGGGTTCCTCGCGCAGCATCCGGCCTGCGCCACGCCGCGCACGCTGGCGCTCTTGTCGCTGATGTGCTTCCACGCGGCGTGGCTGTCGGGTCGCGCCACCGAGGACGGATCGCTGCTGCTGCTCGAGCAGCAGGACCGCTCGCGCTGGGATCGGGAGATGATCCGGCGCGGGTTCGAGCTGCTCGACCGGAGCGCCGGCGGCGAGGAGCTGAGCGAATACCACCTGGAGGCGGCCATCGCCTCGCGGCACTGCGCGGCGGCGTCGGTTGCGCAGACGGATTGGCCGGGCATCGTCGAGCTGTACGAGCTTCTGCACCAGCTGCGGCCCTCGCCGATGGTCGCCTTGAATCGCGCCATCGCGGTGGGAGAGGCGCGCGGAGCGGAGGCGGGGCTGGAGGCGCTCAGCGCGCTCTCAGGCGACCCGAAGCTGGAGGCGCCGCCTTTCCTTGCCGCCGCGCGCGGGCGGCTGTTGCTTCGGGCGGGCCGGGCCGACGAAGCGGCGCGCTCATTCGCGGAGGCGGAGGGCAGGGCGCGCAATCCCGCAGAGGCGAAGCTGTTTGCCTCGCTTCGGAGCGAGTGCCGGAAGCCGCAGGAACGGTAGCTCACCGGACCCGCGGGCCGGCGGCCAGCGCTTCGGCATAGATCTCGATCCACACGTCCGGGGCGCTCGACGTCTTGCCGATTTCGCTGAGCAGATCTCGCACCATTCCGAACCCGGCGCGCTGGACCGCCGCAGTGGCGTGGAAGGCCACGCTCTGCGGCTTTCCCGCTTCCACGGGCGCCACGCCGGTGAAGTTGAAGGTGAAGGCCGGGAACTTCGCTGCGTCGGGCACGAAGCGAGACAGATCCGAATCAGGTATCGGGGCTGCTTCCTCTCGCCGTGCATGGCGTGCCTCGATTAGCGAAGTCAGCGCAAACGGCCGCCACCGTGCGACGATCAAATCCGGTTGACAAGGCTCGGGCATTCGAAGGGTCCGGAGCACAGCGCATCCCTGGCTGGTTGCTTGTTCGATGCGGTTGGCCCATCGTCCGAGCGGAGGCGGCGGATGCCGGATGGAACCTGCGCTTGAAGTCGAAGACCTGACCGTCACCTTCGGCAGGTTCTCCGTGTTCAAAGGGCTGACGTTCCGCGTCGCCCGCGGCAGCTCGCTCGCGGTCATCGGTCCGAACGGAGCGGGAAAGACCGTCCTGTTCAAGGCGCTGGTTGGCTCGATCCCCTTCCAGGGCCGCATCCGGTGGGCGCAGGGCACCCGGATCGGCTACGTGCCCCAGAAGATCGACATCGACCGGGATCTCCCGATCACCGGACGGGACGTCCTGCAGGCGAAGAAAGCGGTCACGCACGCCGCGGACGACGTCGGCGCAGCGCTGCAGCTCGTCGGCCTCGACGGGGAAATTGGCGAAAAGCCGATCGGCGCGTTGTCGGGTGGCCAGTTCCAGCGTCTTCTGCTCACGGTCGCCCTGGTGGGCCGACCGGACGTGTTGCTGCTCGACGAGCCGACCGCCAGCGTCGACGAGCCCGGGCAGGAGAAGCTGAACGAGCTGGTCCGACGCGTGCAGCAGGAGCGAGGCCTGACCGTCCTGCTGATCTCGCACGATCTCAGCGTCGTCTACCAACACGCGACCAACGTGCTCTGCCTCGGCCGGCAGCAAACCTGCTTCGGGCCGCCGCGCACCATCCTCACCCCCGAGCTCCTGGAACAGGTCTACGGATCTCCGATGCGGTTTCACCTCCATGACGCCTGAGGCGATGGCGGTCGCGCTCTCCATCGCCGTGGCGGTGGCCGCCGGGCTCACCGGATGCTTCGCGGTGATGCGGCGGATGTCGCTCGCCGCGGATGCCCTCTCCCACGTGGCGCTCCCGGGGATCGGCATTGCCCTCGCGCTCGGCATCCACCCCGTCTTCGGCGCGGCCGCGATGCTCTTCTTCGGGACGCTGCTGATCTGGACGCTGGAACGAAAGACGCGCATCGCGACGGAGACGATCATCGGGGTGGTGTTCTCCGCCGCGCTGGCGGCAGGAAGCTTGATGAGCTCCGGCGAGGATCTGGTCGACGCGCTCCTCGGGGGCGCCGGCGCTCTCGGCCTGGGCGAGATGGTCTTCGGGATCGTCGCGACGGTGGCGGTGGTGGTCTTCGTGCTGGCGAAGAAGGAGAGCCTGATCCTCGCCCTCGTCTCGCCGGAGATCGCGCGTACCTCCGGCATCAATGTCGACCGCCTGGACCTGCTCTACCTCGAGACTTTCGCGCTGACGGTCGCCCTGGGGCTCCGGTATGTCGGCGTGCTGCTGATGGGATCGCTGATCATCATCCCCGCAGCCACCGCGAAGCGGCTCACCACCACTCTGTCCGGTATGCTCGCAGCTTCCGTTGTCGTCGCCGTGCTCGCGACCGTCGCCGGAACCGCGTTGGCGTCGCTTCTCCACCGGCCGACCGGCCCGCTGATCATCTGCGTGGCCTCGCTCTGTTTCCTCCTGAGCTTGCTGCGCCGACCGGTCTGATCTTCCTTCGTCCGCGTCCTGCCTCAGTTTCCAAACTCGTAACCGATCCCGAGCCCGAAGGCCTCCGGGTCGGCGCCGGCCGGCGTTGCCCCCGCGACCGCTGGAGCGCCGCCCACGGCAAACGTGTACTGGGCATTCCTCTCGTTTCGGATCCGGGCATAGAACAGGTACGCCTCGACGCCCTTCGAGACTTGGTATGCGTAACCGAGCGCCAGCTGCGGAACCGGGGTCGTCGGTTGGAGGCGTAACTTTCACCGCACCCTCGACGTATCCCGGGTATGTTCGGAAAGGGGCAGCGAATGAGGCTCTGGTTTTCTCTGCTGGCAGTGGCTGGGGTTGCGGTCGCCATCCTCGCCCTCGCCGCGCGCGGCGCTCCCGCCCGCGGAAAGAACATGAGCGTGGGAAACCCCGCCTGCGGGACCGACCCGGGACACGTGGGGCAGGGCACGCCGCTCGTCGCGAGAGGAAAAAACCAGCTCGCCATCTTCGCCCAAGGCTGCTTCTGGGGCGTGGAAGAGCGGCTGCGCAAGGTCCCGGGGGTGGTGGCGACGGCGGTCGGCTACACCGGCGGCCACGCCGCGAACCCGTCTTACGAAGACGTGTGCAGCGGCTCCACCGGCCACGCCGAGGCGGTGCTGGTGGAGTTCGATCCGGCGCAGGTCACCTACGCGAAGCTGCTCGCCTTCTCTTGGGAGAGCCACGACCCGACCAGCGGAAACGCGCAGGGCCCCGATCACGGAACCCAGTACCGGTCGGGCATCTTCACCTTCGGGCCGGAGCAGCAGAGCGAAGCGCTTTCCTCGCGCGACGAGGTGCAGAAGGGGCTGCGCGATCCGATCACGACGGAGATCGCGCCGGCGGCACGGTTCTGGATCGCCGAGAGCTACCACCAGCAGTGGGACGAGCGGCACGGCGCGCTCTCCTGTCCGCTGCCGCACCGCGCGCGGCGCCTCCAGGATCGCGGCACCGTGAATCCTGCGGCGTCGCAGTGATCGCGCAAGTGCGGATCCGGCGTCCGACCGACCAGTTGGAGCGGGTCGTTCGCTTCTACCGGGACGGGCTCGGCCTGGCGGTGCTCGGGGGATTCGAAGACCACGCGGGCTATGACGGCGTGATGATCGGATTGCCGGGCCCGGTGCCTCCACGCTTTGCGCGGTGAACAGGGCAGTCGTCGCGGACTCCCCTTGACAATCTTAAGACGACCGGTCATATTCATGCCCATGCCGAGGCCCAGCCTTCGCGAACAGCTCCTTGCCGCCGGTCTCGAGACCTTCCACCGGAGGGGCTTCAACGCCACCAGCGTCCAGGACATCACCGACGCAGCGGGCGCGCCGAAGGGGTCCTTCTACAACCACTTCGAGAGCAAGGAGGCGCTGGCCGTGGAGGCGGTGCGGAAGTACGTGGAGAAGGGCAAGGTGCACCGGAGCATCCTGCGGGACACGAAGTTGCCGCCGCTGCGGCGGCTGCGAAGATACTTCGAGGCTCTCCACCAGGCCGCGGTCAAGGCCGATTTCTCGCCCGGGTGTCTGCTGGGAAATTTCGGGGCCGAGCTGTCACCCCAGAGCCCGCTGATCAGCAAGCAGGTCCGCGAGGCGTTTGCGGGCTGGTGCGATTTGATCGCCGCAGTGATCGGCGAAGCGCAGAAGGCGGGCGAAATCTCCGGGAGCTTCTCCTCGAAAGCTCTCGCGGAGTTCACCATCGATGCCTGGGAGGGCGCCGTGCTGCAGGCCAAATTGGCGAAGGACGGTGCACCCATCGACCTGTTCCTCAAGGTCACGTTCTCGAGAATTCTCGCCTGATTTTTTTTTGCGCACCGTTCAAGACGACCAGTCATCTTTACGTTGTCGCTCTCGATATCGAGCGACACCACCTGCCGCCAGCCGTCGCGATCGATTTCGCCGATCCAATGGCCGGAGGCAGAGTCACGCTGCGGCCTCGTCTGCACCCCTGCGCAACCTGTAAGCGCTGCTACGACTGCAATCGCCTTCCATCCCGACATGTTCGACCTCCTGTGCCTCACTGGGTTTGCCTTTGCTTCGTAAAGATGACCGGTCGTCTTTAACGGTGCGCAAAAAAAACTCAGGCGAGAATTCTCGAGAACG
>JBGQLA010000307.1:0-6562 GCA_041499865.1 Deltaproteobacteria bacterium | reverse complement strand
GCCCTTGCCGTCGGAGATCGCCAGCGTTCCGTCCTCGAGCACGACGCGGATCCCGGGTACCCCCTCGTCCCCGACGCCGTCCTTCGCGTCGCACTTGCCGGTGCTGACGCGGCCGAGGATGAAGCTGCGCGCGCTGAAGAAATCGTCGCTGACCCGGACGCTCGCCTCGGCGCGGTTGCTCCGGCCTCCGCCCGCGCTGGAGGCGGTGGCGACGTTGGTCGCGACCGTCCCGACCTGCGCCCCCGCGCCGACCGTGACCAGGAAGCGGACCGAGGCGGCGCCGGACGGCGGAAGATCGCCGAGGTCGAAGGTGAGGACCTGTCCGTCGAGGCTGATCTGCGGGTCGGCGATGGCGGAGCCGTTGCGCTGCGCCGAGCCGCGCCGGTAGCGGAAACCCGGGGGTAGGGCGTCGACCGCCAGCACCGACGCGGCCGCGGACTGCTTGTCGGCGTTGGTCACCGAGATTTCGTAGCTGAGGGCGTCTCCGACGCCGACCACCTCGCGGCTGGCCGTCTTCTGCACCCAGAGGGCGACGCTGGCGGGATCGAGCGGCACGTCGATGCGCATCGCCGGCCCCGGTTCGAGCACGAATGGCTCGCCGCGCGAGCCCGGGCTCATCACCGTGAACGGAGCGCCGGGCAATGCCTGCAGCGCGGCGTCGGTCGCCTTCGAGGGCGCGGAGAAGCCGGCCGGCGGGGTCACCTCGAAGCGGTAGCTGCCTGGGCGCAGGAAGGGAAAGCGGAACTCGCCGGGCGCGAACGGGTACACGCGCCCGTTGCCGTCGCGGGCGCTCGTCCCCGAGACGACGGTGGAAGGAAACGAAGCGATCCCGTCGTCCGAGAGGGCGGTGGCGGCCTGGCCGGTGGCGACGTCGACGACGGTCACCGAGGCGCCGTTCACCGGAAGCCCGGTGGCGCTGTCGAAGACCAGGCTGAACGGGTCGACCACGGCGGCGGCGGAGAGCGCGTCGCCGGAGTAGGCGTCGGTGTACCGCGCCAGCAGGCGGCTGCCCTCGGCCACCTGCAGCACGCCGTCGTACGGCGTCGAGGAGAGCAGCGCGCCGGTCCGCGCCGCAGCGAGCGAGAGCGTGCGCTGGGTGGGGACGTAGCCGACGAACAGCCCGGTGTCCGGGCCGTCCTCGGTGAGGCGGACGATCTCCAGATCGCCCGTGAGATCGTCGGTGACGGTGACGAGGACGGTGTCGCGCACCGTCCGATCGAGGTTCTGATCGGAGTCGGCGACACGGATGAAGACCGGGTCGCCCTGGTGGTAGGAGCTGGTCTGCAGCAAAGGCAGGTTCTGGGAGAGATCGAGCGGCGCGCTCGCGCCGGCGAGCCTGGGGGCCGGAAGCGGCTGGAGCGTTCCGGTCGGCGCGGGGCCGTTCTGGTAAGCGCCCTGGGCGATCGCCTCGGGTGCCGCGCCCGGCGAGCGAGGGGCGTACTGGAGCAACGTGAGCGTGCCGGCGCTGGCGATGCGGACCCGGACCGTCGCCGGGGCCGAGTCGATCGGAGGATCGGTCTGCGACCTGGCTGTGGCGACGTTGACGATGGCGTCGCCTTGCTGCGCGGTGGCCGCCGCCGCCGGCCGGGCCAGCGCGAGGACGAGCGCAACGAACACCAACGCCGCCACGGTCGCCCGGTGCCGCACGGGCTTGCGCTGCAATCCGCCGTCGCGATCGCCGCGACATGTCGCACCGAACCACATCGTCGGAACCCCCGTGGACGGTCAGCTCGGAGGGGATCGGAGCGGCCCGAAGGCCGCCCCGCCCACCGCACACCCGTCACACACGGCGGTTCCTCAGTTGATCGTCGCCCGGAAGAAGAGGATCAGCGTCCCGCCGCCGGCGACCGTGCCGGTCGCGCCTCCCGGGTCGTACGCCACCGTCTGCGTTCCCGCGGTGTAGGTGTACCCGCCGGCGCCCTCTGTGAGCGCCGTGGCCGCTGCGTAGCTGGTCGCCGCGGAGGTGGCGAACTTGCCGCTGCCGTTCACGTAGGCCAGGTACTGCGGCACCACGTCCGTGAAGGCCACGGCCTGCGCGTTGGTCGCCCCGGTGTTGGTGGCGATGATCTTGTAGACCAGGCTGGTGCCCGGAGCCGCGCTGCCGGATGCGCCGAACGTAGCGCCTCCGTCGGTCGAGACCAGCTTCTGGACGGTGAGGGTCGGGCGGTTGACGGTGATGACCGTCGGCGTCGTCTGCGTGGCGGCCGGGTTCGGCGCCGTGGCGGAGGTCGCGGTCGTGCTCACGCTCTGCGAGCCCGACGAGCCGCTGCTCACCGTCCCGGACGGCACCGTGGCGGTGAAGGTCTTCTGCTCTCCGACGATGGCGCCGGCGTTGACCGTCGCTCCGGCGATGGCGGTCGTCAGGGTGATGGTGGCGGTGTTGGCGGGGGCATTCTTGCTCACGCCGCCCGCGGCGACCGTGTACGGATTGCCGCCGATGACGATGACGCTGCCGGCGCCGATCCCGTTCACCGTGGCGCCGCCGACCCCGTCGTACGGGACGGTGATGCTGGTGTTGCCGGCGACGGCGTTCGCGGCGAGCGTGGTGCCGCCGAGGACGACGTTGGCGGGCACGGTGACCGTCACCGCCGAGATGTTGGTGGGCGTCGCCGTCGAGGAGAGGTTGTAGGTGTCAGGGCCGTTTGCGTTGCCGGTGACCGTGTAGGTCAGCGTCGCGCTCTGACCCTGGGAGATGGTCTGGTTGGCCGGGGACGAAATGGTCACCGCCGCGGGCACCAGGGTGACGGTGACCGTGACGCTCGCGGTGACCGGTGTCTGCGCAACGCCGCCGGCGTCCTGGTAGCTCACCGTCGCGGTGTTGGCGATCTGAGTGTTGGCCGCGGTCGATGCCTGCGCGCTCGCCGGAAGGAGCAACGCCGCGGCGGCGAGAATCCCGGCGGCTATGCGGATCAGGTGATTGGAATTGATTGTGGGTATCATTGCCGATTCCTTTTTTTGTGGTTGACGGGTTTGGGTGTAGTGGTGCGGTATGGGCTCAATTGACGCGGACGCGGAAGGCGACCTTGCCGCTCCCGCCCGCCGGAACCTGCTTCACCGTCCAGCGGATGTTCGTGTATTCGGCCGGGGTGGCCACGCGACGCTCGACGGACCCGTTGGGAAGACGGATCTCGTACGTCAGCTTCACCGCGGTCGCGAAGGTCTTGCCGCCGTCGCTGGAGAAGGTGACTTCGGCGTTGTCTCCGCTCGCGCTGTTGGCGACGAAGGTGGTGCCCCTGGGGATTGGATCCTCGAGGACGGCGTTGATCGCCGGTTCGTCCCCTTGATTGCTGTAGGTCAGCTCGTATTCGAGCACGTCGCCAGGCGAGGCGCTCTGGGCGGCGACCATCCGCGTCTTCTTGCCCGCGGAGGTGTTCTCGACCACTTCCTTCGATTGATGGATCGCGATCACGATCCGTGGCTTGGCGTACGCGGCGGCTGACGCGGCCGCGAGGGCCGCGACGAGTGCAAGCTGGGCCTTCATGTTCCTCTTTCCAGACCGTTGCGGAATGCCGGTCTTGTTCGAGAAATCATCGCCGAGAGGGGTGGTGCGTTCAATTTTCCGCTAATCATTTCTTCAATCATGACCCGCGCGCACATCGCGGCATCGGCGCGGCACGCACATCGACCCATGCTGTGGACGGAGAGGGCTCTCGCCGCCCGCACGGGATCTCGCGGGCGACGCGCTCTTCAGGTCACGTTCGGCGAGGTGAGCCCGCGCGTCTGCCAGCCGTTGCGCGTCGCGAGCGAGGCTGAATTGGAGTCGGAGTCAGAGGAACGGAAGCGAACACTCCGTCATCCTGCAGTCCGCATGGCGAGGCCCCGATCGAATTCAGCCAAGCACCGCTGGCGCCCCCTTGCGACGCGCACGAAAGTCCGCCGCGGCGAGCACATAGCCGAAGATCATCACGGCGATGCTGACCATCGCCGCGAGGCTTCCGCGGCCCGCGCGGCTGCCGGTGACGAGGTTGAACGAGGCGTGCCACAGCGCCACCAGCAGCACGCTGCCGCCGGTGCGGTTGAAGATCCAGGTGAGCACGAACGCGCCGCCCAGCAACGCGAGGAAGAACCCCACCATGGCGCTGGCGCTCATCTGCGCGTAGCCCGCGAGGATGAAGCTGACCCGCTCTTACAAGCTCGCCGAGCACCGCGACCTGGTCCTGGAGTGGCTCTATACGCTCATGGAAGAGCATGGCTTCGGGGGAGCTCGCGAGCTCATCGAGCAGAAATCGCGCGGCGAGCTGGCCGAACTTCCTGAACCGATCGTCGAGCACTGGAGCCGCGAGGTCGAGCGAGCGTTCCATGCGCTGGACGACGCTCTGGCCAGGTCGCGCCTGCCAGACGAACCATCCAACGTCGGCGAGATCGATGCCTGGCTCCTCGGACTACGCCGGAGGGCCTGGTGATGGCTCGAATCGCGCCGAACCGGGAAGTTGGAGAGTGAGCCGCCTGGGGATCGAACCCAGGACCCTCGGCTTAAAAGGCCGGTGCTCTACCAGCTGAGCTAGCGGCTCGACGCGAAGTTGTAGCGCATCCGCGCTTTGCCTGCACCGCGAATCCGGCGCTTCGTCCGCAAGTTGCGTGGGGCACCCGCGCGCGGTACCAAAGCGCGGTGACCGTCCTCTGCAACGTGGAAGGAAAGCTGGTCCCGCCCGAGCAGGCGATGGTGCCGGTCCTCGACCGCGGGTTCCTCTACGGCGACAGCGTCTACGAGGTGGTGCGCACGTATGGGGGGCGGCCGTTCGAGATGGAGCGTCACCTGGTGCGGATGGAGAGGACCGCCCAGCGCATCGACCTGACGCTGCCGCCGCGCGAGACCATCCTTCGCGAGCTGCAGCGGACGCTCGACGCCGCGGGAAATGCCGAGTCCTACGCGCGGATCGTGGTCACGCGCGGGATCGGGGAATTCGGCCTCTCGCCGTTCCTCGCCCGCGGCGAGCACCGGCTGGTCCTCATCGTCCGGCCGCTGGTCGCACCGACCGAGGAGCAGTACGAGCGCGGGCTGCGGATGGCGATCGCGAAGACCCGGCGCAACCCGCGGCAGGCGCTCGACCCGGCGCTGAAGACCGGCAACTACCTGAACAACATCCTCGCGGTGAAAGAGGCGCACGAGGCCGGCGCCGACGACGCCATCCTCCTCGACCTCGCCGGCCGCGTCACCGAGGGCAGCACCTCCAACGTCTTCTTCGTCCAGCACGGCGTCCTGGTCACGCCGCCGCTGGAGCTCGGCATCCTCGAAGGCGTGACACGCGCGGTGATCATCGGGATCGCGCGCGACGAGGGTTTCCTCGTCCACGAGGAGCCGCACGGTCCGGAGGCGCTCGCCGCCGCCGACGAGGTGTTCATGACCAGCACGCTGCGCGAGGCGATGCCGGTCACCAGCCTGGTGTTCCTCGAGTCGCGCGGCGATCAGGTGCGCCAGATCGCCGGCGGCAAGCCGGGCCCGGTGGCGAAGCGCCTGCGCGCCGCGTTCCGGTCCTACGTGGAGCGGACGCACCTGCGCAGATGAAGACGCCGCGCAGAGGGTTCCTCTCCTTGCTCGCCGGAGGCCTGCTCTCGCGCACGCTGCGCGCGCAGGACGATCTGTTCTCGGGCGCGCCGGCCCCCGACGATCCCCTCGAGCTGCTCTATTCGCGCCGGCTGTCGTTCGAGAACGGCGAGCCGCTGATCACGGTGCGGGTCCTGGAAGGGCGCCAGCAGATCGTCGCCATTCCCCGCGGTCCGCTCACCGCGCTCGCGCGCACTGCCGCGGGCGAAGCGCGCGCCACGGTCAAAGGCGGTGGACCCGGCCCCTGGACGCTGCAGTTGCTCGAAGGCGCGCAGGGCTCCGGCGCCGCCTGGGTCGAGCTGGAGCAGCTCCGATTCGACGACAAGAAGGGTCTGCAGCGCGCGCGCGCCGAGTGGGCGCGGCGGAACGTCAAGGTGCGGGTCAAGACGGTGGGGGAAGCCTACGGGATCGCGGGCCACGTGGTCGACACGCGCCGCTATTCCATCCTCGCCGAAGGCGACGCCACCGAAGCTGGCGCCCAACGCCAGGCGCAGCAGCTGGAAACGCGGTTCGGCGCGCGCGTGCAGATCCGCCGCGAGCTGACCGCCCATCCGCGCGCCCGGATCGAGCTGCGCGATCCGCGAGGCAACTCCGCCGCCATCGGCGAGAGCGCGATCGAGCTGCGCGCCCCGGGCGGCATCCTCGTCGAGCAGGTCGAGCACGGGATGGGCTACAGCTTCCACGGGTACGAGGACCGGACATTTCCCGGCCGGCTCTTCGCCACGGTAGACGCATCCGGTTCGCTGGCGCTCGTGGCCGCCATCGGGATGGAGCGCCTGGTCAAAGGCGTGGTGCCGAGCGAGATCTTCGCCAAGGCGCACCTCGAGGCGCTGAAGGCGCAGGCGGTGACCGCGCGCGGCGAGGTGCTCGCCAAGATCGGCGCCCGCCACCTCGGCGATCCGTACCTGCTCTGCGCCGAGCAGCACTGCCAGGTGTACAAAGGGATCGCCGCGGAGGAGTCGGGCACCGACGCCGCCGTGGACGCCACGCGCGGCGAGGCGCTGTTCGCCGACCGCG
>JBGQLA010000306.1:0-6567 GCA_041499865.1 Deltaproteobacteria bacterium | reverse complement strand
GGCCGCCTTGCGCAGCTTGCCCATCTCCAGCGTCATCAGGCGCCCGAGGGCATCCTTGCGGGCCTCGAGGATGCCGGCGGCGCGGGAGAGCCGCTGCGAGCGATCGGCGAAGCTGGTGCGCCGCCACACCTTCCAGGCGACGGCCGCCTTGTGCAGCTTCTCGTCGATCGCGTTGTCGGAATCGGCGGGAAAGGTCTTGAGGGTCTCTCCGGTGGCAGGGTTCACGCTGGCGATGGTCATGGCGACTCCAGAGTAGCGAGTCCGAGCGCGATCCGCACCACCTCGACGAAGGAGTGTGCGACCCAGGTCGGTGCGGCCGCGCGCAGGGCGTGTTCGGGCTGGGCGCCGTAGGTGACGGCGATCGAGCGGACACCCGCCCGGCGCGCCATCTCCAGGTCGAGCGTGGAGTCGCCGGCGAGGACGGCCGCCGCCGAAGGCGCGCCGAGTCTCTCCAGTGCGCCAAAAACCAAATCAGGAGCCGGCTTGGGATTGGGCACGCTGGTATAGCCCAGAACAACATCAATCAGCCCGGTAAGCCCAGCGGTAGCCACGGTGGAATCCGCCCCGTCCTGCGCCTTCCCGGTCACCACGGCAAGATGAAGGCCTGCCCTTTTCAATTCCTCGAGCCCTTCGCGCACGCCGGGATAGAGGAGCTGCGGAATTCGCGGCGTGACGTGCTTGCGCCAGAGGACGCGGTAGATCTCCACCGCGTCCGCCGCCCCGGCTGGACCGGTCCCGAGCAGCTGCGCGAGGGCGACCGGCAGCGGCAACCCGATCCCGTCGCGGACCCGCTGCGGCTCCGCCGGCGGGAGGCCCAGGGCGGCGAGCGTGCTCTGCGTCACGTCGACGATCGCCTGCGGCGTATCCACCAGGGTGCCGTCGAGATCGAGGAGGACCGCGCGCAGCATTCGGCGCACGCTGTCGCACGCGGAGCGGACGCGCGCAAGGTCAATGGAAGTCATGCGAGGAGATCGCGCAGTCGATGGAGTCGTGGAGGCCCCAGAACCGGTCGCCCTTCACGCTCACGACGCCGTCGTACTTCTCCAGGCGGCCCTCGACGACCAGGAGCGAGCTGGCGAGGATCGGGCGGCGGTTCTTCTCGAACGTGGGGGGGTCGACGACGATGTTGGAGATCCCCGTCTCGTCCTCCAGCGAAAGGAAGACGAATCCCTTCGCGGTGCCGGGACGCTGGCGGACGATGCACAGGCCCGCGGCGCGGACGCGCTGACCGCGGCGCAGGTTGGGCAGCTCGCCGGCGGGGTGCACCCCCATCGCGCGGAGGCGCTCCCGCTCCAGCGCCACCGGGTGCGGGCCGACCGTCATGCCGGTGCCGCGGAGATCGGCGGCGATGCGGTCGCGCAGATCCATCTCCGGGAGCGGGCTGCGGGCTAGGTCGGGCGGAGGTTCGACTCGTTCCGGAACGAGTTCGACGGAGTGGACCTCCTCCCCGAACGCCCGCAGCGCCTTGATCGCATGCTCCCGCGGATGTGCATTGACGTGCGCCAGCAACTCCCCGCTCTTCTTCTGGGGCGCTGGACCTGTTCCACCGGCTACCACGTTGGCAGAGGGGTCCGACATCGGCACGCCGTCGGGCAGATTCGCCGCCGCGCCATGTGCAAGTGTGACCATTGGTGGAGAAGGCGCCGCGTCCCCCGGCGGCGAGATCTCTTCCTGGCGGGGCTCCACCCGGGCGAAGAGTCCCGGGCCGCGGCGGGAGGCCGCTTCCGCTTGCCAGAGCGCGGCGCGGCGGGTGGGGAGCGCGCCCCCGGGACGGGCGGGGACGGAGGCGAGGGCGCCGATCTCCGCCAGGGCGGTCAGCTCGTCGCGGCGCAGCCCGGCGCGGGCGGCCAGATCGGCGATGCTGGCGAACGGCGCGCGCGCCCGCTCCTCCACGATCCGCTTCCCCACCGCTTCCCGCAGGCCGCGCGCGTACCGCAGGCCGAGGCGCAGGCAGAGCTCCTCCTCGGGTCCGTTCCGCTGCAACGTGCACAGCCAGTCGCTGCGATTGGCGTCGATGGGCTTCACCCGCACCCCGCGCCGCTGCGCGTCCTTCACCAGGGTCGCCGGGCTGTAGAAGCCCATCGGCCAGCAGTTGAGCATCGCGGCGTAGAAGGCGTGCGGGTGGTGCACCTTGAGGTAGGCGCTGGCGTAGACGATCAGGGCGAACGACGCGGCGTGGCTCTCGGGAAAGCCGTACAGCGCGAAGGAGGTGATGCCCTGCACGATCTCGTCCTGCGCCTTGGGCGAGATGCCGTTCGCGGTCATCCCCGCGCGCAGCCGCTGCTCGATGCGCTTCATCCGCTCCATGCTCCGCTTGCTGCCCATCGCCCGGCGCAGCTCGTCCGCCTCGCCGCCGGTGAAGTTCGCCGCCACCATGGCGATGCGCATCAGCTGCTCCTGGAAGAGCGGCACGCCCAGGGTCCGCTCCAGCACCGGCCAGAGCGACGGATGCGGCACCGAGGGCTTCTGCCTTCCGGCGCGCCGCTCGAGATACGGATTCACCATCTGCCCGACGATCGGCCCGGGCCGGATGATCGCCACCTCCACCACGATGTCGTAGAAGTGGTCGGGGCGCATCCGCGGCAGGGTGGCCATCTGCGCCCGCGACTCCACCTGGAACACGCCGACCGTGTCCGCGGTCTGGAGCAGCCGGTAGACGCCGGGATCGTCGGGCGGCAGCTGCGCCAGGTCCAGCTCCACCCCGTCGTGCGCGCGAACCAGGGGAATGGCCTGCTCCAGCACCGCCATCATCCCCAGGCCGAGCAGGTCGATCTTGATGATGCCCAGGTCGGCGCAGTCGTCCTTGTCCCACTGCACCACCACCCGGCCGGGCATCGAGGCCGGCTCCAGCGGGACGATCTCGTCCAGCCGCCCGCGGGCGATGATCATCCCCCCGGAGTGCTGGCCGAGGTGCCGCGGCAGCCCGGCGATCTGCTGGCAGAGCCGGAGATACAGGCCGACGCGGCGGTCGCCCGTGGCCAGCCCGGCCTCGCGGGCGCGGTTCTGCAGCGAGTCGTCGTCGGTGCTGAACTCGAAGTGGGGGAGCAGCTTGGCAATCCGGTCCAGCTCCTCCTGCGGGAGCCCGAGCACCTTGCCGATCTCGCGCGAGGCGGACCGGGCGCGGTAGGTGATCACGTTCGCGGTCATCGCCGCGCCCGCCGCGCCGTAGCGCTGGTACACGTGCTGGATCACCTTCTCGCGCTGATCGCCGCTGGGCAGGTCGAGGTCGATGTCCGGCCAGGCCCGGTGCCCGGTCGAGTCGGTGCGCTCCTCGGAGAGGAAACGCTCGAAGAGGAGGTTCATCCCCACCGGATCGACGGCGGTGATTCCCAAGGCGTAGCAGACCGCGCTGTTCGCCGCCGAGCCGCGCCCCTGCACCAGCACGTTCTCCCGCCCGCAGAACAGCACCATGTCGTGGACGATGAGGAAGTACCCGGCGAGCCCGAGCTTCGCGATCAGCGCCAGCTCCTTCTCCAGCTGGGCCACGGCCCCGGGCCATCGCGGGCTTGACGGGCCGCCGTAGCGGCGGCGGGCGCCCTCCAGGGTGCGGTGCCACAGCTCTCCGTCCAGCGACGTCTCGTGCAGGAACTGCGGCTCGGGGAGCTGGTAGCCGAGATCGTCGAGCGTGTACGCGCAGCGCTCGGCGATCTCGCGCGTCCGGCGCACGGCGTCCGGCAGATCGCGGAACAGCGCCGCGACCTCGCGCGGCGGGCGGACGTGGCGCTCGGCATTGCGCGAGAGCCGCCGCCCCGCCTCGTCGAGCGTGGTCTTCAGCCGGATGCAGGTGAGGGCGTCGTACAGCGGCTTGCCCTCCGCCGCGGCGTGCCGCACGCCCGAGCCGGCGACGATGCGCACTCCCCGGGCGTGCGCGGCGTCGATGCGGCGCCGGTTCTCGCGCTCCTCCTGCGGGTCGAGATGGCGCTGCACCTCGGCGAAGAGCCGCTCGGTGCCGAGGTGCCCGGCGAGCGCTATGAGGTGTTGCGCCGTGCCGCCGCTGAGGGCGACCAGCCCCTGGCGGAAATCGGCGAGCTGCGCGGGCGTGACCCGGCACGCGTCCTTTCCCGTCTTCGCGTGGCCGAGCGTCAGCAGGCGGCAGAGGTTCTTGTAGCCGGCGCGGTCCTCGCAGAGCAGCGTCACCTCGCCGCCGCCCTCGACCTCCAGCTCGGCTCCGACCAGCGGCCGCACGCCCTGGCGTCGCGCCACCGTGTGGAAGCGCGGCATGCCGTACAGGCCCCCCACGTCGGCGAGGCCGAACACCGCGTGCCCGGCATCCGCGGCGGCGTGGGCCAGGTCTTCGGGGAGCGAGGAAGCGCGGAGGAACGAGAACGCGCTGCGGGCGTGCAACTCGACAAACTCCACGCCGGCGGAGCCGGCGTGGGGTCGGGAGGTCGCGGTACGCGCAGAACCTGGTCCAGCGACGCTGGCGGACGAAGCAGGCTCCTCATCGGAGAGCACCCCGAACGGCGCCAGCGAAGGCCGGGGAGCGGGCGTCTCCACCAGATCGTCCTGCGGGAACGGCGAGAGCTCCGCCTCCGGCGGCCGGCGGGCGTCGATGGCCAGCTGGATGGGGCAGTCCTCGTGCGACTTGCGTGGATCCCCCCGCGCGATCTCGCGCTTCGCCCGCGCCCCGCGCTCCTCGCGCGAGGGGCGCTTCACCGCGAAGCCCGATCGCCGGACTCGTTCCGGAGTTTCGGGGACACAATACGAAACCCTCTCGAGTTTCGTATTGTGTCCCCACAATTCGGTCCCCCCGACGCCTCAGTCATAGACCGCCTCGATGCGCCAGGTTCCGGTAGCGAGCTCGCGGGCAGCGCGGATCAGCAGCCCGCCGGCCAGCTCCAGGTCGTACGCGTCGAGAGCCAGCGGCGCGTCCGTCCACCATTCCGCCACCGTGCGCCAGGGACCTGCGCTCGCCACCACCCGCCCGCCGAGCGCGCCCTCGCCGATCACCAGGAAGGGCGCTCCCGCGTCGTCGCAGCGCACCTCCGCCGTGCGCGGAGGCCGCAGCGCGCGCGCCGCCAGCGACATCTCGATGGTCGCCGGAACGGCGACTTGCGGCGGCGGCGGGGGGGCGAATTTCCCGCACTCCAGGGCGAACGGCGTCCAGCGATCCGGCGGCTGCGGCCGCCCCACCCGCCCCGGGCCGACCAGCGCCGACAGCCGCGCCACCGCCGCCGCGAGCTGCGTGGGGCTGGCGCCGCGCGGCCCGAACAGCGGCATCTGCTCGAGCACTTCGCGGGTGGTCACCGCCGAGAGCCGCACCGCGCGGATCCCGGCGGGCGGAGGCCGCCCTTCCACCGAAAGCCGCAGCAGCTGCAGCAGCGCCGGGCCCTCGCGGGTGGGAGCGGCCAGATCGAGCGCGCGCTCGTCCCAGGAACCGTCCGCCAGCCGCAGTTGCAGGAAAAGCTCCTGCGCCATCAGCCCCCGCGCGGACAGCCGCTGGCCGAGCCGGTCGAGGAGCGCCTTCCAGACGAAGAGCAGCGGCTCCACCGACGAGGCGTCCCACTCCAGCTCCTCGCCTTCCTCGAACCGGTCCGGCTCCTGCCGCGGGGTGAGCCCGGAGGCGTCTTCCCCGCGCGCCAGCCGCGAGAGCAGCCCCGCCTCGGGGCCCAGGCGCGCCGCCAGCGGCCCGGGCGGCAGCGCCGCCACCTCGCCGAGCGTGTGCAGCCCGAAGCGGCGGAGCGAATCGTGCAGCTCGTCTGGCAGCTCCAGCGCGTACAGCGGCAGCCCGGCGAGGAACTCCCGCTGCTCCTCCCTCGGCACCACCCGGAACGCGCCGCCGCCCACCCCCCAGCGCGTCGCCTCCAGCGTCAGGTCGGCGGAGGCCGCCTGGGCCGCGAGCCGGGCGACGGACTTGCTCGATCCCAGCCCCACCGCCGCCCGCACCCCGACCCGCTCCGCCGCCGCTACCAGCGCACGGGCCACCGCGCGCGAGTCTCCGATCAGCGTCTCCAGACCGGAAACGTCCAGATGGACGAGGCCGGGCGCCACTTCCTCCACCCGCGGCGAGAGCGCCGATGCCGCCTCGCGCGCCGCGTGGGCCGCCGCCCGCTCGCGCTCCGGCGACGTCTCCCGCGTGACCAGGCGAGGACAGATGGCGCGCGCTTCGGCCAGCGTCTGCCCCGGAGCGACTCCCTGCGCCGCGCCCGTGGCGCCGAGCACGTGCGCGCGGCCGCCCAGATCGCGGCCCGCCTGCACCACCGCCATCGGCTCGGCGCAGAGCTGCGGCTCGGCGCGCAGCGCGGCGATCAGGGAGAGCTCGGGGACCCAGAGGCAGGCGATCTCCATGGCTCACTTCGGCTCCAGAGGAAGGTGGAGCGGAAGCGGCGCGGAGGGCGGCATCCGCTTGTGCCGCGCCACCGCGCCGACGGCCTGCGCGCCGCGCAGGAAGCGGCCCGGCGCGCCCTTCTCGCCTTCCCACTGCGCGCGCCCGCGCTCCAGCTCGATGGTGACGGCCGCGAACGTTCCTGCCTGCGCCGCCCGCGCAAGCAGCAGGAGCACCCCGGAATGCTTTTCCGCGCGCCGCGCCAGCCGCGCCCAGGGCGAGGCGCCCGGCGAGAGCCGCTT
>JBGQLA010000305.1:0-6629 GCA_041499865.1 Deltaproteobacteria bacterium | reverse complement strand
GATCTGCAGCCCCGGGTATGCGGCGGCATAGACCGAGTTTCCCAGCGTGTGATCGAAGTGCCAGTGCGTGTTGACGAGCCAGGCGACCGGCTTCTGCGTCCACTTGCGGATCTGCTCCACGTCTTGCCGCGCCGACGACGCGAGGAGGCACGAATCCACCACCAGCGCCGCCCGGTCGCCGACGATCACCGTGGTATTGCCTTGGGGAAACCCGTCCGGCGCATCGGGGTGGCGAATTTCGTAGATGCCTTGGCCGACGTTGACGATGGTGCGGGAAGTGGTGTTCGCCGTATCCGCGTGCGCGGCGAAGGCGAAGGTGGAAGCAAGCAGCAGGATCGATCGGCCCATGTGTTCCTCCACGACGCAAAAAGCGGAAATCCCCGGCCAACTGCTCGGCCAGGGATTCCGCTCGCAAGCCAATCCTGGAATGCACCTCTCGCGAGGCCCCTATCCCAGGAGTGGGTGGTTCGAATTGTGAGGCGAAGCGTAGGACGGCGATCCGCCGGCTGTCAAACCAGCCCGCGACGCCTTTCCTGGCGGGTCAAGCAGCCTCAGGCGCGGCGGATGCCGAGGAAAGCGGAAAGCACGTTGATCGGATGCAGGAGCAGCGCGCCGATCTGCCCTTTGAGGCTGGTCGGCTCCGAGAGCACGCCGATCTGCCGGAGGACCGTGACCCGGTCGTAGTAGATGCGCTCTCCCGCGAGGCGGTCGTCATCGTCGAAGGTGAAGACGGCGCAGAGCGGGAAATCGAAGCGCCGCCCCGTGCCGGGCAGTCCGCGCCAGGCACCCGTCTGCGTGCCGCTCAGCCGGACCACCAGCACCACCACTTCGGTGGCGTGACGCCGCAGCACCTCGATGTGGAAATCGGGCGCCGCGCGCAACAGATCGCCGTAGTAGCCCCGGACCAAGTCGAGCCCCTGGTGGTGCTCGGACCAGGGCTCGTCGTCGTAGGTCCCGCTGCTGCCGAAGGTCGACATCAGGCCCTCGAGGTCGTGCGCGTTTTCGAAGCGCACGTGCTCCTCGACTCGCTGCAGGCGCAGCGCTGCTCTCGCTCCCATCAGTCCTCCGCGGGACGGCTCAATGTTCCTCTTCGAGCAACAAGGTGGTCATGTCGTTGAGCACCATCTGCGGCTGGAAGAAGGAGGTCGTATAGATCTCCCGGATCCAGCCGTGCTGGTCGATCAGGAACGCCTTGAGCAGGTGAGGAAGCCTTCCCGCGTTCTCGCTGGAACCGTCCGCGGCCACCCACACGTCCTGGCCAAACCCTCTGAGCACCGGGACGATCTCGCGCCGCGAGCGGGTGGTCAGGAAATGCCAGGGAGGCCCGTTGCCGTCGGAGAGGTATCCGTCGGCGTACGCGCGCATCACCTCGGGCGTGTCGTGGTCCGGATCGAAGCTCAAGGTGACGAGGCGAAGGCGGGCGCGCAGCTTCTCGTTCGTGTCCACGCGCACCCTCAGCTGCCGGAGCAGATGCGATGCGAGCGGGCACCCGCTGCCGTCGCCGCAGCTGGTATAGATCAGGCTGAGGAGAGTGATCTTGCCGGTGGTGAACCGGGAGAGCCGCCGGGAGCGGCTGCGCTCGTCGAGCACCGAACCCTCCGGCGCGCGAAGGATGTGCTGCAGGACGTAGCTGCCCGGCGCGGGTGGAACGAACCCGAGCTCGCCTCCCTTGGTTGCGTCCTGGATCGCGGCGTTCGAGGGAGCGGAAAGCAGGCTCGCCAGAACGACGACGCCTGCGATCATCGGGACGCCAACGACGGACGTCCGGGCGCGCCCTCGAATGCCGTCTTGAGCGCGTTGGACCCGAACTTCATGTGGTGGGCGCGTCCAAGCTTCTCCTTGAGGAAGTCCACCTCGAAAGCAGGCGCGAGCTCCTTGCCGTCCCAGCGGAAGGCGCGCACGAACTGCTCGCCGTCCTCCCCAGCCTTGTCCCAGTTCGCGAGCAGCGACGAGGAGACATAGACCCGTTCCCCGTCCCAGCTCTGCGAAATCATGTTCACCTGCCTGCCGGTCACCTTCTCGTACGTCTGCACCGGCTTCTCCGGGTTGGAGAGATCGAAGTAGCGCGTCTTTCCGTCCATGAAGGTGTTGACCCACAAGCCCTTGCCGTCCGCCCGGATGCTGATGTCCACCGGCAACGGGATCTTCGAGGGATCGCCGATGTCCGCCACCGACTGCGCCTGCCAGTCGCCCTTCGCGTCCTGCTTGACCAGCCAGAGCTTCGAGGTGAGGGCGGTGGCGGTGACCGCCCAGTTGTCCGCCGAATTCAGCGACCAGCGGATCTCGAGCGGCGCGCCGGGCACGTTGAAGATCCTGGTCGGCTTCATCGCCTTCAGATCCCAGAGCACCATCGTGTTTCCGAAGTGCTTCATCGCCTCGGGGTCCTTCACCAGCTTCCCGAAGTTCATCATGTAGTTCGTCTTGCCGGCGAAGCTGGAGGTGAGGAAGACGTTCTTGTGGGGATTGATCGCGATGTCGTAGCCGTACCCGTCGCCGCCGCCTTCGGTCGGCATCGGATAGCTGGCGAGGAACTTCCCCTGGTTGTTGTAGAGGGCGATCCCGGTCACGCCGCCTCCATCCTTCGAATTCGAGAGTCCCTGGACGAGGACGCGGCCGGGAAGAGCGTAGAAGGTGTGCGGCCCGACGTAGCCGGTCTTCGCGGGAAGATCGGCGATGGTCTTCACCAGGCGCGGCTTCGCCGGATCCTTCGCGATGTCGAACACGTAGATCCTGCTGTCGTCGAGCCCGGCGGCCCAGAGCGAACGCCGGTCGTCGGTCAGCCCCATGTGGTGCGCCTCGCCGCGGTGGCCCACCGACACCTTGTGAATCACCTTGCCGTACGTCTTCGAGGCGGGATTCGCGTCGATGGTGACCAGCTTGTCCGACCCGTCGCCCAGACCCTTGATCCCGAGCGTCCAGACGTAGACGTAGTCCTCCTGCCCTTTGATCAGATTGCCGATGTACGGCGAGTTGCAGGTCTCATCCGCGGCGGCCCAGGGGCTCGCGATCAGCGCGAAGGACGCGAGCCACGCCGCGGCGAGCCGCAGGGAACGACTGGAAGCTCGCAGCATGTTTCCTCCCCGATGCCGCGTGGGCTCCGGATCGGAATAGCCGGCGCGCCATCCGCGGGCATAGCTATCATGTCCCGGGCGGAACGTCGCTACCCGTTCTTCTTTGCCCACTTGGCCAGCACTTCATCCTGCTTCTTCTTCGGCAGTTTGAGGTGCTCCTCGCAAAGAAACCGGAACCGTGGCCCCTTCGAGCGGTTCTTGCATCCCGGATAGCGGCAGCGCATGTCGCGCTTCAAACTGCGGCGCTTGCCCGCGCCAAGCCGGCCTGCCGATCCGGTGCGCGGCAGAGCTGTGGCGATTCGCTCCGCGAACAGCTGCGCGAACCGGTCCACGAGAACGTCGAATGGGTGCGAGGATCGTCTGGCCATCGCTGACGCCTATTCCCTGTCGCGGTTTCAACGCAAGAGGGACCAATGCCCTTTGTTTCCGCCCCGTCCATCATCGGGAACGTTCCTGCCCGGGGAGCTCTCGGCACGTACCTCGGGTGGAACGTCCGCAAGGCAGGGTTCTCGGCCCTCCCTTGCCGAGCATTATCCTGCGCATGGCGATTACGTCGCGAAGGTGACTGCCGCGGCGAACGATCTGGTCAGCAAGCGTCTTCTGCTCCCGGAGGATGCGGCGAGCATCATCGCGGCTGCCAACGCGGCCGCTGTGCCCTGAGGGAACTGGCGGCCCTGCAGCGAGTCCTTGCGCTTCGCGGCGCGGTGATCCAGAACCGCACCGCGTTTGCATGCGCACGGAGAACGCCATGACACTTCGAATCCTTGCCCTTTCCGCCGCCCTGCTCTTCGCCTCCGCCGCCCGCGCGCAGTTGGATTCCGAGTCGCTCAAGAAAGCCGCGCGGGAGGCGGGCAAGAGCGCCGCCGGCCAATCCGAAGAGAAGGCCCGGGGGGCGGCAAAGAAGGCGGGAAGCGCGCAGCTGGAGAAGCAGATCAACGAGAAGCTGCTCGATGAGGCGCGCAAGAACCAGTGCGCCTTCAAGAGCGGCTCCGACCAGTTCGACGGCAACTGCGACGACAAGGTGCAGAACCTTTTCAACTCCCTGGTGGACGCGAAGAAGAAGCTGAACGACGCCGGAGTGAGCGGCTTCAAGTTCGAGGTGAGCGGGCACACCGACAGCAGCGGCAAGCCGGCCACGAACAAGGAGCTGTCGCGCAAGCGCGCGGCAAAGATGGTCAAGGAGCTGGTGAAGAAAGGCATCCCCGCGAAGGAGATCATCGCGGTGGGCAAGGGTTCTTCCCAGCCGCTGGTCAAGCCCGACGACACGCCCGAAAAGAAGGCGAAGAACCGGCGCTACGAGATCCGTGTCCGCCTGCTCGCGGCATAGCTCCTGGGCGCGCCAGCTCCCGGCGCTGCGAAATCCAGCGCTTCCCGCGCGAGTCGGATCCAGTCCGAGCGCTCGTCCTGTTCCAGGGCGAGCCACTCCTTCATCGCGCGGCCGGGAGAAGGCTCGAATCGAACGCCCTTGCCCGAGGACACGAGCTCATCCACCCGCTCGCGCGGAAGCTTCAGGACGAGCCGCCCCTTTGACCCGAACGCAAACATCTTCCGCGCCACATTCAGGCCCTTGCTGCCGAATGCCTTCGCACGCGCAAGTCCGGGGGCATCGACGCGAGGATCCTTCGAGATCGTCGCGGCCAGACGTGCGAATGCGGCGTCGCCCTCACTCGAGCGGTTGCGAACGGATCTCGGCATGGGGCCCCTCCCTGCCCGCCGCAATGTAAACCAGCGCTGCCCCAAGGCGGACCAAAGCAGGTGGAGTGTCGCCCGGATCCTTCCCGGAAACGGGCGTCGAAGCGCCTCACAGGGCCGGGTAGCGCGGCGCGCCTTGACATTCGATCTCGGCTCCAAGCTACAGCCTGGACGACATCGGAGCTCGTCGACCGCGACCGTTTGCGCATGACGCACCTTGGGGGGAGCTCGTGCAGACACAAGCGCTGAACCGCATTCCGGCGGAGATCCTGCGCGCTCGGGTAGCGCAGGAGATCCGGACGGCAATTCTTCGTGGGGATCTCGCACCCGGCAGCCTGGTGAAGCAGGACGATCTCGCTTCGCAGCTCGGCGTCTCGCGCGAGCCCGTCCGGCGGGCGCTTCTGTTGTTGCAGCGCGAAGGCCTGGTGGAGGCGCAGCCCAACCGCCGCGCCATCGTTGCGCGGATCGAGCGTCAGCTGATCGCCGACGTGTACGGGTTTCGTGAAGCGATCGAGACCACCGCCGTGGCAGCGCTCGCGCGTCTCCCCGATTTCGACGTCGCCCCGCTTTGGGACATCATCGCGCGCGGCCGCGCGGCGGTCCGCGAGGGCGACTTGCCGGCGCTGATCCACCTGGACATGTCGTTCCACACCAGCCTGTACGAAGCAGCGGGCAACCAGGTGATCGTCGAGACGATGCGCGGTCAGTGGAGCCACATCCGCCGGGTGATGGCGATGGTGCTCGGCCGGACTGCGTATCGGCAGAAGGTCTGGGACGAGCACGAGGAGATCGTGCAGGCGATCGGAGCGGGTCAGGTGGCATCCGCCAGCGCCGCGGCGGGACGGCACATCCGCGCCGCGAGCAGGATGCTCCTCACCGTCTGCGATGCCGCGGCGACCGCGGACCGCGTCGCGCAGGAGCTCCTGCCGTAGACGCCGGAGGGTGGGCCTACTTCGGGCGTCGGAGCGCGATGCTCGGCAGGGGAGGCTCCGAGGGCCGCTCGCCGTGCTTGCAGGTGCAGGCGTCGAGATGGGCGAGCTCGGTCGCGGAGCTGCGAGCCGCTTCCGCCTGCTGCAGCATGCTGAGAAACGATGGCCGGGTGGGCGCCGCGAACTCGATTCCCGCCTCCTGCATGCGCACCCAGACTACGCGGCCCTTCCCGATGTCCGACTGCCCGCGAGGGCCCCCGACCATCTCGATCGACAGCTCCTCACCCTCGTTCAGGAGAAACGGCAGTCCCGCGAGCCGCAATCCGCTCGCGCTGATGTCGGAGATCCGGGACAGGGCCTTCACGCCCGTTCCGCGGAGGACCGTCACCGTCACGTCGACGGCGATCCGCTCGCGATCGCGGCGCGTGCAGTCGAGCTTGCGCAATACCTGCGGGAAGCCGCGGAGCGGGAACTCCAGCCAGCTCCCGCTGAAACGCGCACTCTGTTGTCCGTAGACGCGGCCGCGCAGCAGGCAGGAGACGCTTGCGCCATGGATGCCGAATTCGGCGAAGACCCACTGCCCGTCCCGGTATTGCAGGTGCGAGGGATAGAAGAAGAAGCTGTGCCCGTCGATCTCGTGGAAGTGGAGATCGACGTTCGCGGCGCGTCCGAATCGGTAACGCACCAGTGGAACCGGCACCAACGGCGTCTTCGCTGGGTTCAGGCGCATGCGGAGAGCTCGAGTATCCCGACTTTTTCGTGAGAGCCTCAAGGCGCTGAAGTAGGATGAAGCGCCGAGGAGCGCGGCGGCCCGGGTCGGGATTGAGGGTGAGGTTCACTCCCTCCGCCTACACCTGCTGCTTGCTGCGCTACCCCTGATTAGCGGTACTTGGGATGAAAGGAGCAAGTGCATGCGACGGGAGTGGACGACAGTCTC
>JBGQLA010000304.1:0-6640 GCA_041499865.1 Deltaproteobacteria bacterium | reverse complement strand
CGCCGAGCTTGTCGCGCAAGCCGGCGAACGGGTTGTGGAAGGGCTTCTTCTCCTCGCTCACCGGCGATCCCAGACCGCGGCGAAGAACCCGTCGGTCCCCTCGACGTGCGGCAGCGTCCGCCAGGTGGCGGCGCGGCGGAATTCGGGGTGCGCGCGGTCGAACGCGCCGGCGACCTCCTCGTTCTCCGCGCGATGGATCGTGCAGGTGCCGTAGACGATCCGTCTTCGCGCCAGCGGCGCCGCCGACTCGAGCAGCCGGGCTTGCAGGGCCGGGAGCTCCGCCAGCGAGCGCGGATCGATCCGCCAGCGCGCATCCGGTCCGCGGCGCAGCGTTCCCAGCTCGGAGCAGGGCGCGTCCACCAGTACCCGGTCCGCGCTCCGCGGCGTCTCGATCACCTCGATGAACGCCCTCGCACGCGCCCGGGTGGCGCGCGCCTGCAGCCGCCGAAGGCGCCCGCGATCGATGTCGTGCGCGAGCACCTGCGCGCGCTGCGCCGCCAGCAGGAGCGACTTGCCCCCGGCGCCGGCGCAGAGATCGAGGACGGTTTCGCCCGGGCCCGCTTCCACGAGGCGGCCGAGGAGCTGGCTGCCCTCGTCCTGCGGCTCGAACAGCCCCTCGCGCCAGGCGCGGGCGCCGAACAGGTTCGGCTGCGCGCTGGTGACGAGGAGCGCATCCGGCGCGCGCGGCGCCAGCCGCGTCGAGATCCCCTCCTCCGCGAGACGGACGGCCAGCTCCTCGCGCGTGCCGAGCAGGCGATTCGCGCGCAGGCAGACCGGCCCTGGCGCCGCGATGGCCGCGCAGAACGCCTCCGCGCTTTCGCCCAGCTCGGCTACGAGGTGGGTCTCCAGCCAGTCGGGCAACGACCAGCGATCCGCGAGGCGCCGCGGCGGCTGCGCGTTGCGCGGCAGCTTTTCCAGTCCCGCGAGCGCGAGCGCGCGATCCTCTGGAAGGTGCGCAAGATCCCGGAGGAGGGAAGCGAGCAGGACTTCGGGCGTGGATGCGGTGCTCTCCCAGCGCAGGCGGCGTCGCCACAGCGCCACGCCGAAGATCGCTTCCGCCGCCGCCGCGCGCTGCTCGCGGGTCAGGTCGCGGTGGCTCCGCAGCGCGCGATCGACTTCCCGCTCCGCCGCCTCGCCGGCAAGGACCCGCGCGATGGCGGGCAACGCGACGTCTGCCCGCAACGCGTCCCAGGGGATCTGGCGCAGCCGCTCCACCGCCGCAGTATGTCGCAATGGCGACAGCCCGGCTGCACCCTGCTGCAGCCCGCCGCCGCAATCGCCACCTTCAAGGGCCGATGGACGATCCACGCCAACTGCTCGAGGAAGGCCGGTTCGAGGAGCTGGCCAACGAAGATCATCCGCTCTGGCGCGGGCTGGCGCTGCTGGAGCTGAAGCGATGGCCGCAGGCCGCCCGCTCGTTCGAGGACGCGCCCGATGCCGGCCAGAGCGGGACCATGCTCGAGCTCGCCGGCGCGGCGCGCTGGCTGGCCGGCGAGCGCGAGATGGCGGTCGAGCGCTGGGTGGCCGCGCTGGATGCCGGATACGAGGGCCCGGCGAGCCGGCTGAAGCCGCCGGCGCTGCTCGTCTACGCGGGGACGCGGCTGGGCGACGAGCGGTACGTGCTCCGGGGGACGCGGCTCCTGGGCAAGACCTGGAAGACCAAGATCCAGCGCATCTGGCCGGGGCCCGTTGCCGGCTTCCTCCTGGGGAAGATCGACGAGCGGAGCTTTCTCGAGGACGGGTACTCCGACCCGGACCTGGAGGCGCGCCGGCTGGCTTCGGCGCACTTCTGGGCGGCGCTGAAGGATCCGCGGAAGGCGCGGGCGCACTACGAAGCGGCGATCGCAGGGGAAGGCGCGGGCGTGCTGGAGGTCGAGCACCACCTCGCCCACGGCGAGCTCGCCCGCTGAAGCACGGGAGTCAACTGACGTAGCCCGACGCCTGGAGCCGGAACAGGTGCGCGTAGCGGCCGTCGCGCGCGAGCAGCTCGTCGTGCGTCCCCAGCTCCTCGACGCGCCCCTCCTGGAGGACGGCGATCCGATCCGCCCGCCGCACGGTGGAGAAGCGGTGGGAGATGAGGATGGCGGTCCGGTCGGCGGCGAGCTGCTGCAGGCGGATGAACAGCTCGTGCTCCGCTTCCGCGTCGAGGGCGGCGGTGGGCTCGTCGAGGACCAGCACTTCCGAGTCGCGCATGAAGGCGCGCGCCAGGGCGATCTTCTGCCACTGCCCTCCGGACAGCTCGTGCCCCTCCTCGAACCAGCCGCCGAGCATGGTCTCGAGCTTCTGCGGAAGCTGCTCCACCAGCGACCGCGCGCCGCCATCGTCGATCGCGCGCTCGATGCGGGGACGATCGTCGAGCGCCGGCACCCAGCCGATGCCCACGTTCTCGCGCGCCGTCCACTGGTAGCGGACGAAGTCCTGGAAGAGCACGCCGATGCGGTCGCGCAGGTCGCGGGCGTCCATGTCGCGCAGATCCACGCCCCCGTAGAGGATGACGCCTTCGCTCGGGTCGTACAGCCGCATCAAGAGCTTGATCAGCGTGCTCTTGCCGGCGCCGTTCTCCCCCACCAGGGCCACTTTCTCTCCCGCCGCGATCCGCAGCGACACGCCGCGCAGCACCCAGTTGTCCGTGCCGGGGTAGCGGAAGGAGACGTCGCGGAACTCGATGTCCTGCGAGCGCGCCCGCGCCGGCGCCAGCGGCGGCAGGCGGCGCGGCTGCTCTCCGCCGGTGCCGATGTCGAGGTAGGCGAAGAGGTTGGACATGAACAGGCCGTCCTCGTAGAGGCTGCCGATCGACGCCAGCGCGGACTGGATCGACGACTGTCCCTGGCGGAACACGGAGAGGTACAGGGTGAGATCGCCGAGGGTGATCGCCCCCAGCGCGGCGCGCACCGCCATGAAGGCGTAGGCGCCGTAGAACGCGGCCAGCGAGAGCAGGCCGAGGGCGATGCCGGCGATGCTCTTGCGCAGCGCCAGCGAGCGGTCCTCGGCGTAGAACTTCTCGAACAGCGCCCGGTAGCGCCCGAGCACCAGCGGCGCCAGGTTGAAGAGCTTCACTTCCTTCACGTGCGAGTCGCGGGTGAGGATCCACTCCAGGTAGTTCTGCCGGCGGCCTTCCGGGGCGCGCCAGGTGTTGAGCCGGAACGACTCCCCGGAGAAGCGCGCCTCGGCGATGAAGGACGGAACCGACGCGAGGACGATCAGCAGCACCGACCAGGGCGAGAGGCGGAACAGCAGCACCGCGTAGCTGATCAGGATGAGGAGCTGCTGCAGGAGCGAGGCGGTCTCCAGCGCCATGCTCAGCGGCCGGATGGTGGCCTCGCGCCGCGCGTTCTGCATCTTGTCGTAGAAGTCGGCGTCCTCGAAGTGCCGCAGCTCGAGGGTGGCCGCCTTCTCCAGGATCAGGGTGTTGACGTGGTTGCCCAGGGACGCCCGCATCAGGTCGCGTAAAAGCGACTGCCCGCGCGACATCGCGGTCGACAGCGCCATCAACCCGGCCTCCAGCGCCACCAGCCGGAGCACGTGCCAGCGCTGCGCCGGATCGCCGCTGCGCGCCGCCGCCACCACCGCGTCGACGATCAGCTTGCCCACCCAGGCCATCGCCGCCGGCAGCGCGGCTTGCCCGAGCAAGAGCGCGATCAGCCCCACCGCGAAGGCGCGCGACGACTCGCGCACCAGCGCGAAGGTGCGCGGCAGGTACTTGAGGTACTGCAGCGTCAGGCGCGTTCGCTCGCGCAGCGACTGCGGCGGAGCCGCTTTCACCCCGTGCGCCATCAGTGCTCGAGCATCTCCTGCACCTTGGCCTTGTCTTCGCGGTAGGTGAAGTGCTGGTAGAGCCAGAACGCATTCTCGCGGTCGAGGATGCGGTCCTTGAGGAGGGGCACGGCGGAGAGCTTGTTCTCGCGGTAGACGAAGTGATCGATCAGCACCCCCACCATCGCCGAGGTGAACCACTGTCGCGCGGCGGCGCTGCGGAGCAGGTTCAGCTTCGCCTGGTCGCCCGGCTCCTCGTCGATCGCCTGGAGGAAGGCCTTGAACTCCTCGCGCGACATCGCCTGCGGCCCCAGCGGCGCCAGATCGACGAAGCGCACCGACGCCACCTGGCCGGCGCGGGCCTGCACCTTGGCCTCGCGGGCGCTCCCCGAGGGAAGGCGGGCGGCGATCGCGTACCAGTGATCGGGCTCGGCCTTCACCGCCATCGGCGCGGTGTCGCGGCCGATCAGCGCCTGGCCTTCCTTGACGTCCACGCGCGCGCCCACCGGCCCGGCCACCTCGATCAGCGAATGCCCTTCGGACTGCGTGCGGTACTCGAGGGCGACCTCGTCGCCCACTGCCGGCGGGCGAGCGGCCGCCTCGGGAACCGCGGCGGCCGGAGCCGGCTCGTGGCGGGCTTCCTGCGCGGGCCCGTGGCACGCGGCGGCGCAGACGAGCAGCAGGGCTCCGGGCTTTCTCATGGAGTGTCTCTTAACGCGAGAAGTTCCGGCCCGCATTGACGGGCACACATCCATGGTGGCTCTCGACGCGAGAAGTTCCGCCCCGCATTGACCGGCACACATCCAGGGTGGCCCCTCAACGCGAGGAGTTCCCGACCGCATTGACGGGGACACCATCCAATGGTGTCCCCATCTTGAGGATTGCGCCATTCTTCATCACGAAGTGAACCCGCTCGAGGGCGGAGACGTCCTTGAGCGGGTCCTCGGCCACGGCGATCAGGTCCGCGAACTTCCCCGGCGCGATCACGCCCACGTTGCTCCCTTCGCAGGTCTGCGCCTGCGGGGGACAGAGCGGATCGAGCAGCGCCGCCGCCACGCTGGTCGCGGACTTGATCGCCGCCATCGGGCTCATCCCGTACCGCACCAGGATCGACAGCTCCTTCGCCTGGTTCTCGCTCCAGGAGTAGCCGCCGGCGTCGGTGCCATAGGCGATGCGCACGCCGCGCTTGAGCGCCTTGGCGAACGCCTCGCGCTCGAGCGGGATCATGTCGGGCCAGATGCCGCCGCGGCCCTGCGCCACCCAGATGCCCACGTAGATGGTCGGGCACCAGTAGACGTTCTGCTTCACCACCCGGTCGATCAGGTCGTCGGTGAGCCCGTCGCCGTGCTCGATGCTGTCGACCCGCGCGGTGAGCGCGGCGTCGATCCCGTCCCAGCCCATGGCGTGCGCGGCCACCTTCCGTCCCAGGCGGTGCGCCTCGTCCACCATCGCCTCCATCTCGGGGCGGGTGAAGTTCACCCAGGAGCGCAGCGGCCGCCTGGGATCAGAGGTCCGGTAGTACTTGCGGTCGGCGTAGAGCTTGATCCAGTCGGCGCCGTACTTCACCTGCTCGCGGACCGCCTTGCGGATCGCGTCCGGCCCGTCGACGATCTGCACCCCTTCCGGGAGGTGGGACAGCTCCCAGGAATAGCCGAGCAGCGGATAGGTGCCGGTGGGCGCGAACGCGCGGGTAGCGACGAACATGCGCGGGCCGGGGATCACGCCGCGGGCGATGGCCGTCTTCAGATCGACGTCGGCGTACATCGCGCCCTCGGTCTCCAGGTCGCGGATGCTGGTGAAGCCGTTCATCACCGCCGTCCGCGCAGCCGCCGACGCGCGCAGGGCCCGGTACGGAATGCTCTCCTTGAGCAGCTGCTCGTCGTAGTCCGCGGCAGTGACGTCGCCCTGGAGGAGAACGTGCGTGTGCGCGTCGATCAGCCCGGGCAAGAGCCACGCCGCGCCCAGATCGACGGTCCGCGCCCCCTGCGCCTGCAGCTCCGCCGCCGGGCCCACCTGGAGGATCCGGTCGCCCTCGACCAGCACGGCGTACCCGTCGCGCGGCGCGTCCGCGCTGCCGTCGATCAGGTGTTTGGCCTTGAGCAGCACCCGCTCCGGAGCGCGCGGGGCCGGAGGCGCCTCGCGCGGGGCCTGGGCGAGGAGAACCAGGGCGAACAGGAGCATGAGCGGACCGTCGCATGGCCGCCCGGAGGCCGCAACTCGTGGCGCGGCACCTTGCGCGGCGGTTCGTCGGGCGCTAGTGCAGAGGGTGCATGCGTTCTGGCGACGTGCGCATCCTCGATTCGCTCGACGGCGTGCGCCCCGCGGAGTGGGACGCGCTGGTCTCGCCGCGCTCGACGCCGTTCCTGCGGCACGCCTGGCTGTCCGCTCTCGAGCAGTCCGGTTGCGCCGGTCCGCGGTCCGGGTGGAACCCGCGGCACCTGACGCTCTGGCGGGGGACGCGGCTGCTCGCCGCGGCGCCCGCGTACGCGAAGGACGACAGCGACGGGGATTTCGCGCGCGACTGGGACCTGGCGTCGTCGATCTCCCGCGGCCGCGTCCCGTACTATCCGAAGCTGGCGCTGACGGTGCCGTTCACACCCTGCACCGGGGAGCGGGTGCTGGTCGCGCCGGGCGAGGATCGGACCGAGTGCGTGGCCCGGATCGCGCACGGCGCGCGCAAGCTCTGCGACGGCGAGGGCTATCCCACCTGGCAGGTGCTCTTTCCCGACGAGGAGGGCGCGCGGGAGCTGGAGCAGGCGGGCATGGCCCTGCGGGTGTCGTGGCAGTTCCACTGGCGCAACGAGGGATACCGCTCGATGCCCGACTTCCTCGCCCGCTTCAACTCCAAGCGCCGGAACATGCTCAAGCGCGAGATGGCGGCGGCCGG
>JBGQLA010000303.1:0-6672 GCA_041499865.1 Deltaproteobacteria bacterium | reverse complement strand
TCCTCGAACTCCTGCGGCGCATGGTTCCTGCCGTGCAGGATCACCACGTCCTTGGCGCGGCCGGAGACGAACAGCTCTCCTTCGTGCTCGAAGCCGAGATCGCCGGTATCCAGCCATCCCTTGCTCACCGCGGCGGCGGTCGCGGTGGGGTTGCCGAAGTACTCCCGCATCACAGACGGCCCGCGGACGAAGATGCGTCCGCCGCGGATGTCCACCTCGATTCCCGGGAGCGGCATGCCGACCGAGGCGAGCTCGCGCGCGCCGCTGGCGACGCTGCGCGGGCCGCGGCCCGGCGGCGTGAAGCTGACCGCGAGCGAGGCTTCGGAGAGCCCGTACACCGGCATCAGAGCGCGCGGATCGAATCCGTGCCCGGCGAAGCGCTCGGAGAAACGGCGCAGCACCGCCGGGGCCACGGGCTCTGCGCCGTTCAGCGCGAAGCGCCAGGAGGAGAGGTCGACGCCGGCCAGCTCGGCGTCGCGCACGCGGCGCACGCAGAGGCCGTACGCGAAGTTCGGCGCGACCGAGATGGTGGCCCGCTTGCGGGAGATCGCCCGCAGCCAGAGGGCGGGGCGGGCGAGGAACACCTCCGGCGGGATCAGCGTCAGCGGACCCGGCCGGTCGATGGCGAGGAGCAGGCAGCCGATCAGACCCATGTCGTGGTACAGCGGCAGCCAGGAGACCCCGGCCTGCGCGTCGTCCCCGGGCACGATGGTCTCGATCGCCGCCACGTTCGCCAGCACGTTCCGGTGGGTCAGAGCCACCGGCTTGGGATCGACGGTGGTGCCGCTGGAGAACTGGATCAGCAGCACGTCGTCGGGCCGCGCCGCCGCCGCGAACGGCGAACCCCGCGGCACCGCGTGCAGCCCCAGCGCGGGACGCGCGTTCGCGACCGCCACTCCGAGGAGCCGCGAAACGCGCGCATCGCTCACCACCAGGCGCGCGCCGCACGCCTTGAGCATGCGGGCCGTTCGCCGGTGGAACTCCTCCATCCGCCCCAGGCGCACCGGAGGATAGAGCGGCACCGGCACCGCGCCGGCGAGCACCGCGCCGAAGAACGCGTCCATGAAATCGGCCCCGGTGGGCAGGACGATGGCCACCCGGTCCCCGGGCTCCACCCCGAGCTCGCGCAAGCCGCCGGCCGCCCGCTGCGCGCGCTCGTACAGGGCGGCGAAGGAAAGCTCCGTCTCGCGCTCCTGGGCGTCGAGGAAAGTGAGGCCCCAGCGCGATCGCGCCGCCTGCTCGAGGGCGGACTGGAGCGTCGCGTGCCGCGGCGGCACCATCGGCCCCCCGCTCAGCACGGGTGCGCCTCCTCGCGACGGCGGAGCACCAGCGCGGCGAGATCGCGGACGGTGCGCACGGCCGCCGCATCCTCCTCCTGCAGCGCCACCCGGAAGCGGTCCTCGAGTCCCACCACCAGCGTGAGCAGTCCGACCGAATCGAGCTGCAGATCGGAAACCAGATCGTCCTCCGGCCGCGGCGTTCGCGACAGCCCCAGCTCGTCGCGGAGCACCCGCGCGATCTCGCCCAGCACCTCATCCATGCGGGATGAACCTGGGCAGGGAGGAGAACTCGCGCTGCCAGCCGGCGCCCAGCGCCGTCTCCTCCACCCGGATGCGGACGCGCAGGAGCAGCGCGTTCAGCAGGGAGAAGATCAGCGCGCAGAGCCAGGCGCCGTGCGCGAGCGGAACGCAGAGCATCTCGACGGCTACGGCCACGTAGTTCGGATGCCGCAGGAACCGGTAGGGTCCGCCGCGCACTGGCGGCTCGGACGGGACCACGATCACGCGCACGTTCCAGCGCCAGCCGAGGGTGGCGATCGCCCACCAGCGCAGCCCCTGCGCCGCGAGCGCCAGGGCGGCGCAGACCCAGCCCAGCGCGCCGGGAAAGGGGCGGTGGAGGAACAACACCTCGGCCGCGCAGGCGGGCAGGAAAAGCGCGTGCACGGCCGCCATCCAGCGGAAATGCGAGGCGCCGCTCTCCACTCCGGAGCGCGCCCGCGCGATGCGCGCGTTGCGCCGGGAGAGCAGCAGCTCGGCGATGCGCTCGGCCCCGAAGAGCCCGAGGAATGCGAGGTACGCCGCTACCATTCCAGCAGCACCAGCTCCGAGCAGAACCCGGGCCCCATGGCGAGCAGCAGGCCGCGGTCGCCGGGGCGCGCCTCGCCCGAGGCCAGGAGGTCCGCGAGCACGAAGAGCACCGAAGCGGAGGAAAGGTTCCCGGCGGTCTGCAGCGAATCCCAGCTCCGCTGCATCGCCTCCCTCGGCACCTCCAGCGCCTCCTCGAACGCCTCGAGGACCTTGGGGCCGCCGGTATGGCAGACGAAGTGGGCGATGTCCGCGCGGCGCAGCCCGCGCGCAGCGAGGAACGCGTCGACGTCCGCGCGCAGCCTGTCGCGAACGAGCTGGGGGACGCCCGGCGAGAGCACCACCTTGAAGCCGGAGTCGACCACGTCCCAGCCCATCACGCGCTCGGTGCCGGGATAGAACACCGAGCGAGTCGCGGCGATCCGCGGTCCCCGGTTGCGCGCGCCGCCGTCGAGCACGGCGGCCGCCGCGCCGTCGCCGAAGAGGCCGCTGGCGATGATGTTCGGGATGGAGAGATCCTCGCGCTGCAGGGTCAGCGAGCAGAGCTCGACCGCGAGGAGCACGGCCACCTCCCCGGGCGCGCCGCGCAACGTGTCCGCGACGCGCGCCAGCCCGGCGGCGCCCGCCACGCAGCCGAGGCCGAAGATGGGCACCCGCTTGACGTCGGCGCGCAGGCCCAAGGGCACGACCAGGCGGGCATCGATGGAAGGGGTGGCGATGCCCGTCACGGTGACGAAGTAGAAGTGGTCCACCTGCGCGGGGGCGATGTCCGCCGCCGCCAGCGCCCGCTCGACGGCGCGCCCGCCCACCTCGACCGCCGCGGCGGTCCAGGCGGCATTGCGCGCGGAGAAGCTCTCCAGCGCCCGGTATTCTTCGAGCGGTAGCGCGAGGTGGCGCCCGCCCACGCGCACGGCGCGGTGGAGCTGCTCCAGCCGGTCGAGGTTGAAGTGCTTCTCCCCCCACAGCTCGCGAAAAGCGGCGAGGAGCCTGTCCTGCTCGACGAAGTGCGGCGGCAGCGCCTGTGCGACGGAGAGGATGCGCGGCGCGGAAGCGGTCATGTCGGCGTTCAAGCGTAGCCCCTGCCGCTCGCGGCGGCAGGGCCTAATCGCGCACAGGACGCCCGGGGCCGCAAGGGGTCGGGATCAGCGATCGCCGACTCGTACACCGGGCAGGGAAGTAGCGAACTCCGCGCCGAACGCGAGCGACGGCGTCCACGCGCCGGGCGCCACCGCGCCCGCGATCACCCGCCGCGCGCACTCCAGCGCCGACGCCGCGGTGAGCGTGTAACCCTCGGGGACCGTCATCGTCATCTCCACCGAGCGGCCTCCGTCGCTGGCGCGTCCCCAGAATTGCGCTCCGCCGCGAGCGCGCTCGTCGCGGTCCGGCCCGCGCACCGTCCGCTCCACCCGGGACTTGAGGAAGTCCTGCACGGGGCCGAGGGCGAGGAGCGGGGCCGTGAACCGCGTCAGGCGCGCCGCCCGGATCACCGACGCTTTCGCCGCCATGAAGACGGTGATGTCCGGAATCTGCGTGCTTCGCCAGGCGGTGGCGAGATCGCCCCAGGGAATGGACATCGCGGTGCGCGGCTTGTCGGCAAACGGGATCTGCCGGACCTCGTGCGCTTGCGGCACCCGGACGAGCTTGCCGCCGCGCCGCACCAGGCCGCCGCGCGGCAGCGCCTCGATGGAGGTCTTCAAGGTGCCAGGGCTGGAGCGGCCCAGGGGAGCGAACGCGAGCTCGAGCTTCGTCGCCGAAGGCAAACGCCCCTTGAGCAGCGCGGCGAGGCAGTCGCTGGGGACCACGTCGAATCCCGTCCCGGGCAGGAGCACGATCCCGCGCTCCCGCGCTTCGGCCTCGCGCCCGAGCACCGCCTCGAACACCTCGACCTCGCCGGTGATGTCGAGGTAGTGCGCGCGCGCCAGCAGGCAGGCGTCCACCATCGGGCGGCTGGTGGCGGAAAAGGGTCCGGCGCAGTGCAGGACGAGCCCGATGTCGCGCAGATCGGGGCGATCGAGGGCGAATGCGCGCCAGGGCAGGCCGAGTCTTTCCGCCAGCGGGCGCAGCTTGTCGGCGCTGCGTCCGGCGAGCATGGGCGCCTCGCCGCGCTCCTTTGCCGCTTCCGCGATCAGCTGCCCCGTGTAGCCGTTCGCGCCGTAGATCATCCATGCCATCGAGCCACCGCACGCCCCGGTCGCGGGCGCCTAGAGCATCTGCTTGCCGGCCTTCGTGTTCACCACGGCGCGCAGGGCGGCGAGGTCCCGCTCCTCGGGGTTCCATTCGCGCAGGTGCGAGAGCCGCCGCAGCGCGAACCGGTGGCTGGCGGGCACCACCGACGAGCCCGCGTGAGGCGCGTGCCCCTGGTTGCGCGCCACCTTGGCCGTCTCGTGGCGGTGGTGCGGGTCGACCTTCCCTTCCTCGTTGACGCGGATCTTCGAGAACCAGATCTGCGCCACCAGCGAAGGCTTGCGGCGCTGGAGCTCCAGGGAGATCCCGATGCAGCGCACGAACCCATCGCCGTCGTGCGGCAGCCCCCGTTCACCGACCAGGAAACGCTGCATCGAAGGATTCGAAATCCTGCGGATTTCCCCCGGTCCGGTGCGCTGGAAGAACCAGAGCGTCCTTCGCGACATGCTCCTCCCGTAACACGCATCTCCCGCCGCCCCGAGAAAAGTGCTTCCCGCTGTTCAGCGAGCGACAGCGTTCTCGATCAGCTCGCGAAGCAGCGAACGGTGGCAGCGCTCGTCGTCGACGCAGGCGCTGGAGCAGAGCAGGGTGATCGTCCCACCCGCGCGCACCCGTTGGGCCAGCTCCTCGATGCGCGCCCGCCGCGAAGCGATCTCCGCCAGGTACCGCTCGCGGTACTCCTCCCAGGAGATCGGCGGTCCCGACTTGCCGTACGCTTCCGCGTGCAGCACGCGGCTCGGGCCGAGGTCGGGATCCCACTCGTCCCACGTCTCCTCCGTTTTCCGCACGCCGCGCGGCCGGTAGCGGCAGATGAGCAGGCGAAGGCCGTCTCCCGGCAGCCGGCGCTCGTTCCAGCGGCGCATCCGGATCGGCATCGTTCCCTTGATAGGTGATCCCGCCGCCCTTCGCCGCAGCGAATGCAAACTTCTCATCACTCGGATGCTGCGGTAGGTTTACAGAGAGGAGGAACGTGCCCCCGCGCCTGCTGATCGTCGCCGATCCAAAGATGCTTCCTGCGCTTTCCGGCGGCCTGCGCGAGGGCGGCAAATTCGACGTTCAAGCCGTTCCGCTGGCGGATCGGGCGGCGGCCGAAGCAGCCGCGGGGACGGTGGACGCCGTCGTCCTCTTCTACGGCGCTCCCACCGCGCCGCTCCCGGCCAGCCTGCAGGCGCTCGCGCCGAAGGTCCGCGAGCGCGGCGCGCGGCTGGTGGCCGTGCTGCAGCGCGAGCAGGCCCGGCATCGGGACGACTGTTTTCGCGCCGGCGCCAGCGACGTCCTCTTCATGCCCGTTCCGAAGGAGCAGTTCGTCGCCCGGCTGGTGGAGTCGGTCGGGCTCTCCTTCGCCTCCGAGCCTGGTGGACCGACCTCGACGGTCTTCGTCGCCACCCGCAGCGTCTCCTCGCGGTTCGAGCGCGCCACGATCTTCTCGATCGGCGTGGAAGCTCCTACCCAACTGGCGCTCAAGGCGGGAGAGACGGTGCGGCTCTCCTTCGCATCGTTCCAGAGCTGGGGGTTGGTGGTGCGTGGTGGCCCAGCCGCGCAGATCCGCTTCGCGGGTCTCGCTCCGGACGAGGAGAAGAAGATCGCCGAGTGGGTGAAATCGGGCGCCCCGCAGCCCGGGGCGGTACAGGCGCCGCCTCCGGTTGCCAGCGCGCGCGCCGCGGCAGGCGCCGCAAGCGCGAGCCCGGCCGTGCGCTCGATCTCCCCGCCCGCTCCGCCTCCGCCTTCTCCTTCGTCGAAGGCCGCGCGCGCAGCCCCCACCGCCGGCCCTCCGCCGGGATTCGCGGAGCGGAAGACGCCGCGCGCGACCTCGCGGCCCACCCCCACGCCCGAAGGCGGGGTCCCTCGCCCAACCGTTGCCGCGCCCGGTTCGGCGGCGGCCAAGGCGCCCGCGAACGGCGACGCAGGTCCGCTGGCCGGACTGTTCGAGAAGGTTGAAGGAGCGCCTGCGGCGCAGGCAGCGCCGGAGCCTCCGCCTGCGCGCAAGGGACCGCCGTGGCCGGCGGCAGTCCAGGTCGACCTCTGCAAGGAAGCGGCGATGAAGCTCCTCGCCGGCGAAGCACCCGGGCCGGAGGTGCCTGCGAACATCGTCTCCTCGGCGCGGAAGATCGCCGCGCTGCTTAGCGTGAGCGAGCGCGCCTCGATCGAGAAGACGGGCAAGGGTTCCTATTTCGCCGACGCGCTGGCCGCCCGGATCGCGCTCGACGCGGCGACCGCGGAGGGAAACCGGCTGGGGTCCGCGAAGATCACGCCCACCGTCGACGCGGCAGCGCTGGCCGCGCTGAGCAAGGCCGCGGACGAGGCGGCGGCGCGCCTGCAGCAGGAAGCGAACGCGGCCATCGGCAAGGGCGAGGTGGAGAGCCTGCAGCTGGTCACGGCCGCGAGCGCGTCGCTCAGCCGCGAT
>JBGQLA010000302.1:0-6703 GCA_041499865.1 Deltaproteobacteria bacterium | reverse complement strand
GGCGATCCGCAGCGCGCGCACAAAGTGCTCGCCACCGCGAAGGAAGGCCCCATCGACGGCGAGACCGCCAACAAGCTCGGCCTCGCCACCGTGTTCGCCGACGACATCGACTTCGAGGAAGAGCTGCGGGTCGCCGTCGAGGAGCGCGCCTCCTTGAGCCCCGACGCGCTCACCGGGATGGAGCAGAACTACCGCTTCGCAGGCCCGGAGACGCTGGCGACCAAGATCTTCGGCCGCCTCTCGGCCTGGCAGAACTGGATCTTCATCCGACCCAACGCGACCGGCGAGCGCGGCGCGCTGACCATGTACGGCAAGCCCGAGCGCCCGCAATTCGACTTCCGGAGGACCTAGGTGGCCCAGTCTCTCGAGAGCATCCCGAACAACGTCGACCTGAGCTCCGACCGGCGCCTGCAGCGCGCGCTGGAGCAGTGGCAGCCGAACTTCCTCTCCTGGTGGAACGAGGTCGGCCCCGAGGGCTTCCAGGCGCACCAGATCTACCTGCGCACCGCCATCAGCGTGGAGGCCAACGGCTGGGCGCACTTCGACTTCGTGCGCATGCCCGAGTACCGCTGGGGCATCTTCCTCGAGCCGAAGGAGACGGAGCGGAGGATCGGCTTCGGCGACGTCGCCGGCGAGCCCGCCTGGGAGGAAGTCCCTGGCGAGCACCGGAATGCCCTGCGCCGGATCATCGTCACCCAGGCCGACACCGAGCCGGCCTCGGTGGAGCAGCAGCGGCAGCTGGGGAAGACCTGCCCCTCGCTCTACGACCTGCGCAACCTCTTCCAGGTGAACGTGGAGGAAGGCCGCCACCTCTGGGCGATGGTCTACCTGCTGCACCGCTTCTTCGGCCGCGACGGCCGCGAGGAGGCGGACGAGCTGCTCGCCCGGCGCTCCGGCAACCCGGACAAGCCGCGCATCCTCAGCACCTTCAACGAGCCGATCGACGACTGGCTCAGCTTCTTCATGTTCACCATGTTCACGGACCGCGACGGCAAGTACCAGCTCGCGGCGCTGGCGCAGAGCGGGTTCGATCCGCTGGCGCGCACCACCCGCTTCATGCTCACCGAGGAGGCGCACCACCTGTTCGTCGGCGAGACCGGCGTCGACCGCGTCGTCCAGCGCTGCGCGGAGCTGATGGCCGCCGGCAAGGACCCGCGCAAGGAAGGCGCCGTGCCGTTCGAGCTGATCCAGAAGTACATCAACTTCTGGTTCTCGGTCTCCCTCGACCTGTTCGGCGGCGAGGTCTCCTCCAACGCAGCCGACTTCTTCGCCGCCGGGCTCAAGGGCCGCTTCCGCGAGGACACCCTGGACGAGCACAAGGCGATGGGCCAGATGTACCGCCTGGAAGTGCCCGAGGGCGGCAAGCTGGTGGAGCAGGAAGTCCCCCTGCGCAACGCGATGAACGAGGTGCTGCGCGACGAGTACGTGAAGGACTGCCAGCGCGCCGTCGATCGCTGGAACAAGACGCTGCGGAAGGCGGGCGGGAGCGGGATGTCCTTGCGCCTGCCGCACCGCCGCTTCCACCGCGCCGTCGGCCCGTGCGCCGGGCTGTCGTTCGATCCCGAGGGCCGGCTGATCTCCGAGGCGGAGCTCAGGGCGAACGAAGGGAAGTGGCTGCCCACCGCGGAGGATCGAGTCTACGTGCGCTCGCTGATGCACCCGGTGACCGCGCGCGGGCAGGTCGCTTCCTGGATCGCGCCGCCGCCGAAGGGCATCAACGGGATGCCGATCGACTTCGAGTACGTAAAACCCCCGAGTGCATAGCTACCTCCGGGAAACTGATAATCAACTACGGGCACTGCGGGGACACGATGATTCGTGTCCCCGCCCCGCGCGAACAAGGAACTGCGTGCGCGCCTTCGCCATTTGGGAGAATCGTTCTCCGTTTCGCTTCATCGGACAGACCATGGACAAGAAGAACCCTGTCGTTGCCGCCCTCCAGCGCGAGCAGGCCTCCGCGCTCGTCCTCTACCTCAACTACAAGAAGTACCACTGGCTGACGTACGGCCCGAACTTCCGCGAGCTGCACCTGCTCTTCGAGGAGCACGCGACGCAGGTCCTCGACACCGTCGACGAGTTTGCCGAGCGGTCCCTGATGATCGACGGCAAGCCGCTGGCCGATCCTTCGCGGTACATCCCCGTCTCGCTGGTCGCGCCCTCCGAGGGCGAGCTCAACGTCCGGCAGATGCTCGAAGAGGCGGTCGCCGGCCACGAGGAGATCATCCACGCCATGCACGACGATGCCGAGGCCGCCACCAAGGGCGGCGACATCGGCACCGCCGATCTCTTCACCCGCCTCGTCCAGGTCCACCAGAAGCAGCGGTGGTTCCTGAAGGAGCTCCTCCGCAAGGACGCCTGATCAGAGGTGGCGAGGCGCCTTCGGGCGCCCGTCGTCGCGCTCGCGCGCGCGCGGCGACGAGCGGCGATGTGGCGGCACCACCGGCACGCCTTGGATGTGGTCGAACGGCACCGTCTGCGAGAAGGTGGGCAGGTTGTGCGCGCGCACCTGGGTCGCCGCCTCGAAGCCCGAGGCGAGCTTGATCAGGGTCGGCTCGCTGAACGCCGTGCCGAAGAAGCTGATCCCGAGCGGCACGCCGAATACCATCCCCGCCGGCACCTGGATGATCGGATAGCCAGGCCCCGCGGCGAGGCCGGAAGTGCCGAAGATGAAGTGGTCGCCGTAGATCAGGTCCGTCGCCCAGGCCGGGTTGTCGGTGGCGCTCACCACCCCGTCGAGATGGAACTGCGCGATTGCCGCGTCGATCCCGTTCACACCCGCGAGGCGGTCGATCTCGAGCGCCTGGTTGTACGTCAGCCCGCCGAAGACCGGCTGCGGGTCATCCGGGCCGGGCGCCAGCGAGTTGGCGAGATCGAAGATGTCCTGGTTGAAGAACGGCATCTCCACGTCGGCGTGCGCGTTGTTGAAGTTGATCGCATCGGTGAGCGTTCCGCCCGCGACCGGAACGCCGGCCCGCGTCGCGAAGTACGCCCTGACGTCGTTGCGGAAGTCGAAGAGCAGGACCAGGAACTCGCCGTCCGCGGAGGCGAAGGTGAAGCCCGCCGCGTCGAGGTCGATGACGGTCGCACCGGCGGCGCTCAGCGCCTCCACCGCCGCCTCGAACGCGTCCAGCACCGACTGCGGCGTGGTCACGTTCGTGAATCCTCCCAGCCCCGCCCGGGTGAGGCCCAGCCGCGCGCCCCGCAGCCCGTTCTTGTCGAGGAACTTCGTGTAATCGGTGGGGATGTTCGTCGGCCGGGAGAAGCGGCCCCGCCAGCCGAGCGGAACGGTGCCGGTGGCCGGATCGCGCCCGTCGAAAGCGCGGCTCTGGATCACGCTGAGCGCCGCCGCCGCATCCGCCACCGTCCGCGCGTGCGGCCCGACCGTGTCCTGGATGTGGGAGATGGGCACCACGCCGGCGCGGCTGGTGAGTCCGACCGTCGGCTTCAGCGCCACCACACCGTTCGCATTGCCGGGGCAAACGATGCTGCCGTCCGTCTCCGTTCCGAACGACACGGCCGCGAAGTTCGCGGAAGCGGCTGCGCCCGACCCGGAGCTGGAGCCGCAGGGATTGCGGTTGATGCCGTACGGGTTGTTCGTCTGCCCACCGCGGCCCGACCATCCGCTGATCGATCCGAACGAGCGGAAGTTCGCCCACTCCGAGAGGTTGGTCTTTCCCAGGATCACGGCGCCGCCCGCGCGCAGGTTCGCCGCCACGGTCGAGTCCCGGAGCGCCGGCCTTCCCGCCAGGGCGAACGATCCCGCGGTGGTCTGCATCCGATCGCCGGTGTCGGTGTTGTCCTTGAGCAGGACAGGGAGCCCGTGCAACGGCCCGAGCACCCTCCCCCGGCGGCGCATTTCGTCGGCGTTCTTCGCCAGCGTGAGCGCGTCGGGATTGAGCTCGATCACCGAGTTCACCCCCGGCCCGTTCTGATCGAGCCGCAGGATGCGCTGGATGTAGTAGTTGGTCAGCTCCACCGACGTGAGCCGACCCGCGGCCATCATCTGCTGCAGCTCCGCGACCGTTTTTTCGTTCAGGTTGGTGGGCACGCCGTCGTCGTTCGCGCGCGCCTGAAGACCCGACAGCAGCACTGCCGCCAGTACGAACAGAGTCCGTTTCATGGGAGCCCTCCGGGTAGGGGGCGGTAGGAGGAACGCCCAGCGGGCGGACTGTCAACCTCGACGAACGTCGCAACCTGGATTAGCGCAGCGTTTCCCGCAAGATGTAGGGTGAGCCCCTAGAACCTTGCGTCCGCTCTTGGGCGACTCGGGCGAACATCCCCGACGTGCACGGGATGGTGTCAATCGAATGCGGCGATTGACATTCACTTGACTTGGATTGCGCTGTGTTGGCGTTGGGCTTCGCCGCGAGACCGCCTGCGCATCCGCGGCCGGCATCCACGACCGAGAAGGACGAGCGCGATTGCTGCCAGCGCTCCGGCTGCCCCGCCGCTTCCGGTAGCGCATCCTCTAGCAGATTGCGGCGGTGCCGGCGACGCGGTCGGCGAACCGGCAACGCCACCCGCGTCCGCTCCGCCGTCGGAGATCATGCCGCCATCGGCGAGACCACCATCCCCTGCCTCGATGCCCCCGTCGCTGCCTCCACCGTCGAGGCCACCATCCGCACCGCCCGCATCTGCCGCGAGAGCTGCACGCCTCGCGAGGGCCTCGATGAAGTAGTAATCGCCATACGCGAGGCCTGCGTCCACCGCCTGGCCTGCGGGAAGGTTGCCCACGCCGTGCAGCAGGATGGATTCGCTGGAGGAACCCTGCGCGAGGTCTGCGGGCGAGGCCAGCGCATCCAGCATGCGAGTCGCTGCTTGCAGGTACCGCTGTCGATCGGAATCGCTCACGAACCCGCTCAACTCGAGCAGCGCGGACGCGACGACGGACGCGGCAGAGGAGTCTTTCTGCTGCGTGGGCGCAGCGAAGTCCCAGTTTGGGACGGCATCCTGGCCGAGACGCCCGAGGTAGTGCTCCGTCACCTTGCGAGCGGCGTCGAGCATGCGCGGATCCGCCGTGTACCGGTACAGCATCGTGTAGCCGTAGATTGCCCAGGCTTGCCCGCGGGTCCAGGTCGACGAGTCCGAAGATCCCTGCAACGTTCCGCGAAAGAGGATCGCGCCGGTCGTCGAGTAATCCACGACGTGGTACGTGCTCCCGTCCGGCCGGACCATGTCGGAGAGCGTCTTCAGCGCGTGGCTCACGGCCATGTCGCGCCAGGACTGCGAACCGCCATTCTTCGCGCCCCAGAGAAGGAGCTCCAGGTTCATCATCGTGTCGATGACCGTCGGCCGATGCCAGTTTGAGTTCCAGTCGCAGCAGATGATCGCCCCGACGGTGGAGTCGAACCGGGACGCCAGCGAGCCGGCGGCCTTCAGCAGCACGTCCTTGTAGTAGGCATCGCCGGTGCTGCGGTAGGCATGCCCGAAGCTCGAGTACATCTTGAAGCCGAGATCGTGCGTCTGCGTGTTCGTCTTCTGGGCCTCGAGCGCGCGGGTCCACTGGTCGGCGCGGGCCCTGGCCTGCGGATCGCCGGTCAGGTCGTAGAGGTACCAGTTCGCGCCGGGAAAGAATCCCTGCGTCCAGCCGATCTGATCCGTGCTCGAGACCGTGTTCCAGGTCCCGTCGGCGCGGGTGCTGCTGGGGGAGAGCTGCGGGGTCATTCCCGCCGCGGTCGCCGCCAGCTGCCGATTCGCGAACTCGACCACGCGCGTTGCATCTGCATCGTCGAGAGCGCTTGCCGCGCTCGGGACGAGGGCGCCCAGCGCAGCGGCCGCCGCGATCGGGCAGAGGAAACGGCGCCAGCTCATGGCAGCTTGTACTGGTACGGCTGCGCGCGCCGCTCCTTGCTCGCGATGTCGCGCCAGTCGCCCAGCCAGTCTTCCCGGAACCGCTTGCCAAGATCGATGTCTGCCACCGCCGCCTTCGGGCCCGCGTTGATGATCGCCGAGGCGAGGACGGTTCCGAGCGGATCGACGACCTCGCTCGCATAGTCATAGCCGGACGCCGCCAGGTAGATGCCGTTCTCCACTGCCCGCGCATGCACGAGGGCCGTCTTTCCACCCCAGATCGGCACGAGCAGCAACTCCGCCCCCTGCAGCGCTGCCTCGCGCGCCGGCTCCGGAAACGAGGTCTCCTGGCAGATGAGGAGCGCGACCCGCCCGAAGTCCGTGTCGAAGACTTCGACCGCGTCGCCGGGGGCCAGGCCGCCCGATGCTTCCGCCAGAGGAAGCTGCACCTTGCGGTGTTTGCCGATGATGTTTCCGTTCCGATCGATCAAGACCGCGGTGTTGAACAAGGAATCGCCGGATCTCTCCACCATGCCGAAGGCGATGTTGACGTGGTGGGCGCTGGCAATCCCCGCCATGAAGCTCGTGCTCGGACCCGGAATGGTTTCGGCGTCCGTGTCGTACGTGCCGGGCGCTCCGATCACGTTCAGCAACTCGCCGAGGACGATGACATCGGGGTTGTAGGTGGTCGCGATCTGGCCAGCGTAGTTGCCCGCCCGCTGCACGGAATCGAGGCCGCTCTTCGTCTGGTCCGGCCGGTAGTAGATGGAAGCCACGCGCACCTTGCGAGACGCCGGCGCAGGAGCGGCCGTGAGGCTCAGGCGGTCGAACGCGACCTGGCCTCCGGCGGACCACTGCAGCACGAGTTGGACATCGACATCCGTGGTGCCGGCGGGAGCCTGGAGGATGCGAT